>DASPSV010000259.1:0-14895 GCA_035623755.1 Gemmatimonadales bacterium | reverse complement strand
GGGCGCTGGCCGTGACCGCGCTGCTGATTTTCGCGGCGCTGATGACCGAGCGGCACCGGACCGCCCGCGCCCGGCGCGCGGCGTACGTGGGCGGCGTGCTGGTCCTCGCCGCCAGCCTGCTGACGCTGGGCCGGAGCGAGGAGTTCTTCTGGGCCAGCTACCGGGTGGACGCGTTCTCCCAGCTGGTCAAGGCCGCCGTGGCGGCCGGCTTCCTGATCGGCGCCGCGATCGCGGGCGAGGGGCGGGGGCAGCGGGAGGATGTGCGCGGCGAAGTGTTCTTCTTCCTGCTCGCCTCGGCGACGGGGCTGGTCGCGCTGGCCAGCGCGGTCGAGCTGGTCGCGCTCTACCTCGCGATGGAGATCGCGTCGTTCTCGCTGTTCGTCCTGGTCCCGCTGTGCGACCGCTGCGAGATGGGGCGCGAGGCCGCGCTCAAGTTCATCGTCATCGGGCTGGGCGCGTCGGCCGTCACCCTGTTCGGGCTGTCGCTCCTGATCGGCTTCACGGGCTCGACCCGGCTGGACGAGGTCGCCGTGCAGCTGCCGCGGCTCGCGGGCGAGCCGGGCGCCGCCCTGGGCGTGGCGCTGTTCCTCTCCGGCCTGCTGTTCAAGCTGGCCGTGTTCCCGTTCCACTTCTGGGCGCCCGACGTGTACCAGGCCGCGTCGCACGGCGTGGCGGCGTTCGTGGCCACGGCCTCGAAGGTCGGCGCGATCGCGGTGCTGGCGCGCCTGGTGGCGGTCGCGGCGCTGGGCGGCACGCAGCTGGTGACCGCGCTGGCGGTGGTGGCCGCCGTCTCCATGACGCTCGGCAACCTGGTGGCCATCGTGCAGCGCGACGTGAAGCGGATGCTCGCCTACTCGGCGGTGGCGCAGGCGGGGTACGTCGTCGTCGGCCTCGTGGCCTTCACCCGCGCCGGGCTCGCCGCGGCCCTGTTCTACGGGCTGCTGTACCTGCTGATGAACGCCGCGGCCTTCCTGGTGGTGGCGCGGATCGGCGCCGACGGGAGCAACCCGCAGCTCGACGATCTCCGGGGACTGCACCGCCGCTCGCCGCTCCTGGCGGCGACGCTGCTGCTGGCCCTGTTCGCGCTGGCCGGCGTGCCGCCCACCGCGGGATTCGTCGGCAAGTGGTTCCTGTTCTCGGCGGCGATGGGGCAGGGCTGGTGGCTGCTGGTGCTGCTCGGCGCGGTCAACAGCACGGTCTCGGTCTACTACTATCTGGTGGCGGTGAAGTACGCCTACTTGCTGCCGGACGACCAGCAGCGCGGCCCGCTGCACCTCACCTTCGGGGACCGCACGCTGTGTTACGCGCTGTCGGCGGCGGTGGTGGGGCTGGGCGTGTTCCCCGCCGCGCTGTACCGCTTCGCCGAGCGCGCGGCGCAGCTCCTGCCGTAGCCGGCGGGCTCGCTTGCCACGGGGCGCGCGGCCGCAGTAAGCTGAGAGCGGATCCGCCCCGGAGAACACCATGGCGCCGGTCGTGGGACAGCCCGCCCCGGATTTCACCCTGCCGTCGACGTCGGGGACGGACGTGTCGCTCGCGCAGTTCCGCGGCAAGTCCACCGTGGTCCTGGCCTTCTTTCCGCTCGCCTTCACCTCGACGTGCACCGACGAGATGTGCGCGTTCAGCGAGGACGTCGCGCGCTTCACCGACGCCGGCGCGGCGGTCCTCCCGATCAGCGTGGACTCCATCCCGACGCTGCGGGCGTTCAAGGCCAAGGAGGAGCTCACGGTCGAGCTGCTGTCCGATTTCAAGCGCGACGTGTGCCGCGCGTACGGTACGCTGCTGGAGGACAAGTTCTTCTCGCGGCGCGCCTACTTCGTCGTCGACCGGCAGGGCATCCTGCGCTGGTCGCACGTGGAGGCCGAGCTCGGCCACCGGCGCGACGACGACGAGCTGCTGGCGCAGATCGCGGCGCTGTAGGGCCCGGGACCTGGGACCGTCGCCGTGAGCGATCCGCTCGAGCTGCTCGCCCGCTCGGACAAGTGGCAGCTCGGCGCGGGCGAGGGCCTGGTGTTCGCGCCGCCGTTCCCGATCTGGCTCGACGTCCCGGGCTTCTGGGACGAGGCCCACCTGTTCGAGTACCCGCTCCAGCCGCTGTTCACCGTCACCTTCCTCGACGAGGCGGGCGCCGAGCTGCGCCTGGTGCCCGGCGTGCGCCGCTGGTCGCCGGCGGGGCTCGAGGTGCCGTGGCAGGCGGCCAACGGCGTCGAGGCGGTGGAGACCCGCATGGTGCTGCCCGGCCTCGTGGTCGGCAGCGAGTGGACGCTGCGCAACACCGGCGGCGAGCGGGCGCTGGTCCACGCCGTGGCCTGGACGACGGCGCCGGGCGACGAGGTGCCGGCCGAGAGCGTCGCCTGGTCGTCGGTCGAGCTGTCGTGGCCGCGCCGCGTCATCGACCGCAAGGGGCACGCGCTCGACCTGGTACTGAAGCTGGCGCTCGCGCGCGGCACCGACACCTGGGGCGCGGTCCGCGCCGAGCCCACGGCGAACCTGCCGCGCTTCGCCCTCACGCCGTTCTGGGACCGCTGGGACCCGCGCCGCGGCGGCCTCGCGAGCCGCAGCGACCTCGGCGGCATCACGGACGCCGGCCTGGTCTACCTCGGCCTGCACCGCGCCCTCGAGATCCCCCCGGGCGGCGTGGCGCGGCTGGCCGTGGCGCTCCAGGTCGAGCCCGACCTCCCGCGGCGCGCCCCGCCGGAGCCCCGGGTCGACCCGGGGACGCCCCGCAAGGCGTCGTCGTTCACGGCGGCGAGCCGCGCCGCGTGGGAGGACTTCCTCACCGGCGTGCCGACGTTCCGCTGCTCCGATCCCTACTTCGAGCGCTACTGGGCGTACCGCTGGTTCGGGCTGCGCCTCAACGGGGTTTCGAGCGGCTGGGGCAACTACGCCTCGCCCACCGTCTGCGAGGGCGTCGGCTACTTCCACCAGCCGGTCGCCTACAGCGCCCAGTGCCACCTGCGCGAGCTGCGCTGGGCGCACGACCCGGAGCTGGCGCGGGGCGTGCTCCGGACCTTCGTCGCCGCGCAGCGGATGGACGGCTCGTACCCGGGCCGGGTGTACGCCAACCACCTCGAGGGCGCGGACTTCTACCACGCCGACTGGGGCGGTGCGCTGCTCGCGCTGGACGCGGTGCATCCCAGCGATGCGTTCCTGCGCGAGGTCCTGCCCTCGCTCGAGCGCTACGCCGAGTGGCTGATCGCGACCCGCGACGCGCAGGGCCTGCACCTCTACGACGTCGTGGACCAGTACGAGACCGGCCAGGAGTTCATGTCGCGCTACCTGGCCGTCGATCCCGACGCCGACCTGTACGGCTGGGAGAGCCGGATCCGCCTCAAGGGCGTGGACGTGACCACCTACGCCTACGCGCTGTTCCAGGCGCTCGCGCGGCTCGGCTCGCGCGGCGGCATCGACGGCGAGAAGTGGCGCCTGCAGGCGGAGGCGACCCAGGAGGCGGTGCGGCGGCGGATGTGGGATCCCGGCTCGGGGATGTTCAGCGACGTCAACCCCGCCACCGGCCGCCGCACCCGCGTCAAGGCCGCGGTGTGCTTCTATCCGTACGCCACGGACATCGTGGCGGCCGAGCACCTGCCCGGGTTCGCCCAGAACCTGTTCGACGCGCGCTCGTTCTGGACGCCCTTCCCGGTGCCTTCCTCCAGCCTCCTGGATCCGCTGTTCGACGCGGACGCGGCGTGGAAGGGCAAGCGCCACAACTGCCCCTGGAACGGCCGGGTGTGGCCGATGACCAACAGCCACGTGGCCGAGGCGATCGCGGCCGTGGCGCTGTCGCAGGTTCCGGCGCTGCGGGCGCACCTCGCCGAGTTCGTCACCAAGTTCGTGCGGATGCTGTTCTGGAACGGCGACGCGTCGCGGCCGAACGCCTTCGAGCACTACCACCCGGTCACGGGCCGGCCCAGCGTGTACCGCGGCATCGACGACTACCAGCACTCGTGGGTCAACGACCTGATCGTGCAGTACGTGGTGGGCCTGCGGCCGGCGGGGGACGGGCGGTTCGTCGTGGACCCCATGCCCTGCGCGATCGACGGCCTCGAGGCGCGCGGGCTCCCGATGCAGGGCGCGAGCGTGGACGTGCGGCGCGACGGGGAGCGGCTCGCCGTGTCCGTGGACGGGCGCGACGCGGGGCGCGGGCGCGTCGGCACGCCGATCGAAGTGTCCCTGTGACCCTGCGCGTGGGACTGGTGGCCGAGACCGGGCCCGAGGGAGAGGCGGCCGTGGCGTGGCTCGCCACGCTCGGCGAGGTGCAGGCGCGCCGGTACGAGGCGGGCCACCTCGAGGCGGCCGTGAAGGAGTCGGACCTGGTCTGGGTCCACGGGGCCGTCCGGCCGGCGCGGCTCCCGGCCGACGCGGTGCGCGGGTTCGTCGCCCAGGGGGGCGGGCTGCTGCTCACCCTCCAGGCCGCGGCGCTGGTCGGCCCGCTGGCCATCGAGACCGTGCCGCCCAACGACTGCCGCGACCTGGTCTGGAGCCACCGCGCCGACGAGTGGTGGTCCGAGGAGACGCCCGCGCTCCCGGCCCGCCGGCACCTGCGGGGCCTCGCCACCTACGGGCCGCATCCTCTGGTGGACGGCCTGCACAACGGCGCCGACTGCTGGGCGCCGGCGGAGGGCGAGCCGTACGCCTGGGCCTGCTACTCGGGCGGCGCGTGGCCGGCCGACGGGCGCGTCGTCGCCGTCGAGCGCGGCTGGCGCGTCCAGAATCCCGAGCGGGTGGTGGCGTGGGAGTACGGGATCGGTCGCGGCCGCGTCCTCTGCCTCGGCGCGTTCGCCTACCTCGCGGCGCGCGACGCGCGGCTCCGGCCGCGGCTCGAGCGGCTGCTCGGGAACGCGCTGCGCGCCGCGGCGGGCGCGGCGGAGCCGCGCCCGTGGTGGCCGTCGCCCGGCACCGCGGCCACCGCCTCCGACGCCCTCGCCCTCCCCGAGCCGCTCGACTTCGAGGGTCCGCTCCCGCTGCCGGGCGAGGAGGCGCTGCTCGGCGCCGGCCCCGCCGAGGCGGACGCGCCCTTCGACCTCGCCGGGCGCCGGGCCGTGCTGGTCGGCGACGAGACCTGCGGGCTGCGGGAGCTGTGGTGCCACCCGCACCGGGCCGTGGCCTCGTGGGTCGTCCGGGCGGACCGGGAGGCGATGCAGGGCGTGCAGGTCGAGGTCACGCCCGACGTCGTGGTGCGCACCGTGCAGACCGGACAGCGCCGGCTGCTCGAGGTCGCGTTCGTCGCGCTGGAGCATCCCGTCGCGGTCGTGGAGTACCGGCCCGGCCGCAAGCGGCGCGAATCCGTCGGGCGGGGGCCGGCGGACTTCGAGATCGAGCTGGTGATGGACCTGCGGCGGCCGTGGCCGTTCGCCGCCGGCTGCGGCGGCAACCTCGTCTACCGGAGCCGCGACGACGGGCGGGTGGCCGTGGTGGCCTCGGAGAGCGACGACGGCGTCGTGGCGCTGTTCCTCAGTCGCACCGCCGCGGTCGAGATGACGCCGGTCGCCGGGAACGCGCCGGCGGTGCGGTGCCGGGTACGCGCGCCGCTCGGCACGCCGCTGCTGCTCGCGGTGGCCGGCGGCGCCAGCCAGGCGGACCTGCAGCGCACCCTGCGCGGCGTGCGGCGACTCGGCGTGTCGGGGCTGGTGCGCCAGCGCGCACAGCGCGCGTCGGTGCTCGCCGAGGCGCGGCTCGACGTGCGGAGCGGCGACGACGCCTTCGACCGGGCCTTCGGCTGGGCGAAGCGCCGTCTCGACGGGTTCCTGGGCGACGTGCCGGGCGTCGGGCGGTCGCTGCTCGCGGGGCACGGCGCGGCCAGGGCCGGCGGCGAGGGCCGGCCCGGTGCCATGCGGCTCGCGGGCCCCGACGCCTGCTGGGCGGCCTTCGCGCTGCTCGCCACCGGCGAGTTCTCGACACCGCGCCAGGTCATCCGCTTCCTGGGCGACCGGCAGGACGTCACCGGACAGGTGGTCCACGAGGCGACCACGTCCGGCCAGTTCACCTTCGAGGGGACGGAAGCGACACTGCTGTTCCTGATGCTCGTGGCGCGCTACCTCGCCTGGAGCGGCGACCGCGACTTCGTCGCGTCCGTCTGGCCGCACGTGGACCGTGCGCTGGCCTTCTGCGCGGCGCAGGGCGGGGACGCGGACGGGCTGATCGGCGGCGAGGGCGGACCCGGGTCGCCGGACGCTGCCGGCGGAGGCGGGCCGACGCTCTACCTCGCGGCCCTGTGGCATGCGGCGCTCCGCGGCCTGGCGCGCGCGGCCGACGTCGTGGGCCAGGGGCGCCTCGCGGCGGACTGCTGGGCGCGTGCGGCGCGCGTCACGGCCGCGGTCGAGGGGCGCTTCTACGATCAGGCGCACGGCGGCTACGCGCGCGCGCTGGGCCGCGACGGGGCGGACTGGACCCGGTCGGCGGCCGACGCGGTCGCGGTCCTGCTCGGCGCCACGAACCCGGTGCGTGCGAAGCTCTCGCTCGAGGCGCTGGGCGGCCAGGCGTTCGAGACCGCGTGGGGTGTCCGGTCGGTCGCCGCGGACGGTCCGCCGTCCGCGCGCGGAGCGGACGTCGTGCGTCCCCTGACCACGGGGTGGGCGGCACTCGCCGAGTACCACGCGGGGCTCGGGGAGCCTGCGTTCCGGCATCTCTCCGCCAACGCCGCGGCCGGCCGGGCCCGGCAGCGGGGCGCGTACGACGAAGCGCTCGACGCCCTGGAGGGGCGTCCCGCCGGCGGGAGCCCCGACTTCGCCGCATCGGCCGCGATGGTCGTCCTGCCGTTCGTGGAGGGCCTGCTGGGCGCGGAGCCGGACGGCCCGGCCTCCCGGCTCACGCTCGCCCCGATGCTCCCCGCGGCGTGGCCGCGCCTCGAGGTCCGCGGGGTGCGCTGCGCCGACAGCGCCTACGACCTCCGCTTACGGCGCGGCGACAGCGTGCTCGCGATCGAGACGCGCCGCACCCAGGGCCCCGGCCTGGCGATCACCCTCGCGCCCTGGCTGGAGGGAGTCCCGAAGGCGGTGGAGGTGGACGGGCGCGAAGTGCGGCCGGAGGTGACCGCGTGGGGCCAGGGCGTGCGGTGCGCCGTCGCCCTGGAGCGGGCCGAGGAGCACGAGGTGCGCTTCGTCGTCAAGTAAACCGATGACGGAGGGCAGTGGGCGGTGGCGTCTGGCAACTGTCCGGTTCACCGGCCTCTGATTATCTGCTCATCTGCCGCACCGTTGCGATCGTCCGGTCGACGTCCTCCATCAGCGTGTACACGTGGCAGCATTGCCGCACGCCGAGCGGGTCGCCCATCGAGCGGCAGCGGATCTTCGCCCGATTCCACAGGCCGTCCATCAGGTCCGTCGCCGGCACGCCGGCCAGGCTCCAGACCGTCGTCCCGCTCACCAGGTCGGGGTGCACGGGCGAGTGGATGGTGACCTGCGGGATCTGCTGCAGGCCCGCGCGCAGGCGGTTCGCCAGCGCCATGATCCGCGCCTCCACCCGCGCCGGCCCGATCCGGTTGTGGAACTCGATCGCCGCCGCGTAGCCCTTGAGCAGCGAGCGGCTCCCGGTGCCCACCTGCATCAGCCGGTAGGCGCCCGCCTTGTAGTCGTCCCAGGTCGCGGAGGCCAGCGTCGCCCACACGCCGGGCAGCTTGTCCGACGTGACGTACAGGAAGCCGCACCCCGCCGGCGCGAGCAGCCACTTGTGGGGCGACGAGTAGTACGCGTCGCACCCGATCCGCTTCATGTCCAGCTGGAAATGCCCGGAGCACTGGGCGCCGTCGATCACGGTGAAGATGCCGCGCTCCCTGGCGAGGGCGCACATCCGCTCCACCGGGAAGCGGATCGCCTGGCCGCTGGTGAGATGCGGGATGCTCCACACGCGCGTCTGCGGCGTGCTCGCATTCACGTACAGGTCGATCAGCTGCTGCGGATCGCTCGGCGGCACGGGCACCGCCACCTGCTTCACGTAGACGCCGTAGCGCTTCGACTTCAGCTCCCAGCCCATCCGCCCGCCGGGATGCTCGAGGTTGGTGAGGATGATCTCGTGGCCGGGCTCGAGCGGCAGGCCGTTCGCGACGTAGTTCATGCCCAGGGTCGCGTTCTGCGTCAGCGCGACTTCGTCGGGCGAGGCGCCGATCAGGGTCGCCAGGGCCGTACGGAGGTCGGTCTCCGGGTTGTAGCCCGCGATGTAGTCGGGCGTGCCCGGCTTGTAGTTCCAGTGCGCGATGGTGCCGGCCACCTGGCTCAAGTCGTCGGTCACCGCCTGGAGCACCGCGCGCGGCATGCTGCCGAGGGTGCCGGTGTTGAAGAAGGCCTCGTCGGCGGGGATCAGGAACTGCCGGCGCAGGTCCCGCCAGTAGCTCTCGTCGTCCTGGAAGACGGCCGGCGGCCAGAAGGGAGGCTCGGCGCCCGGGGCGGGCGGCGCGGCGGGGTGCCCGCGGCCGGCGCGCGCGAGCAGGGCGACCGAGGCGAAGGAGCCGAGGAAGCCGCGGCGGTCGAGCATGGGTCGGTCTCTCTCGAGGGTGGGTGCGGCGCGAATATGTGCGCGACCGGTCGGCGTCGCCAGACTGCTTGCCCGCGCCCCGGCGGCGGGTGACATTGCGGCATGCGACGAGCCCGCATGCTCGCGGTGGCGCTGGCCGGCGCGCTCTCCGCCGGGGCCTGCCGGATCGAGCGCGCACCGTCGGGCCGGCCCGGCGCCGCGGCCGCGGCCGCCGACTCGGCGGCGTCCGCCGAGGTCTACGCGGCGCTGCGGCTCTACTACGCGCGGCTCACCGCGCGGGACTGGCGCGTGCTGGCCCAGAGCTTCTGGCCGCGCGCGACGATCACGACCATCATGCGGGAAGCCGGCGCTCCGGCCGACAGCGTCTCCGTCTATCCCATCGAGGAGTTCGTCGCGCTCGCCATCAAGCACGGCATCCCGGACTGTCCGGCCAGCTTCTCGGACGAGATCGCGCGGGCCAACGTCGTCACCTACGGTCCCCTCGCCGACGCGTGGGTGACCTACCGCGCGCACTGCGGCGTGACGCACGACTCGGTCACGATCCACTACGGCATGGACGCCTTCCACCTGATGAAGCTCGGTGGCGAGTGGCGGGTCGCCGGTCTGACGTTCACGATGGAGACGCCCGACCAGCCGCTGGCCCGGGCACCGTAGCCCGCCGGCCGCGCCGGCGGGGCACCTTGCCCGGCACCCTGGGTATCCACCACGCGCAATGGGGTCCCACGTGCAACGACTGCTCCTGCTGCTCCTGTTCGTGCCGTCCGTCGCGGTCGCCCAGAAGGACTCGGGCGGACCGCCCGAGCAGGGTCCGCACCGGCGCCCGGGCTACTTCGAGCAGGACACGCTCGCACCGCCGGCGCGGCGCGCGTACACCATCGGGATCCTCTCGTACACCGGGGGGACGTGGCAGCCGTCGGGCGTCGAGGGCGGCGTCCTGTGGCGGCTCGGCGAGCACGCCTCCACGAGCGTGGGCGTCACCCTCGCCCTCGGCAGCTTCGTCCAGAGCCAGGCGGTGCTGTTCGGCCAGTCGCAGGGGTTCTTCGTCACGCTCGGCGGCACCATCCGCCAGCCGATCGTGAACATCGCGGACGTGGGATCGGAGCGGAACCCGGCGACGCTCAAGCTCGAGGCGTCGGCCGAGGTGGCCGGCACGTCCGACATCCACACGCCCCTGCCGCAGGGGCCGTGGGGCGGCCGCGCGGCGGCCCTCTTCGGGCTGGCGTTCGGTGGCTCGGATCCGCTGGGTCAGTCGGTCGGTCTGTACTTCGGCCCCGCCGCGCTCCTGGGCCGGACGACGACGATCCACGGCGAGATCGTGTTCCGGCTCCAGATGGCCGTGAGGTAGGCGCCGCTCCCGACGCCGGCGGGTTCCCTAGAAGGCGATCTCCCAGTCCACGCCCTCGCGCGGCGGCGCGGGGAACACGAGCCGCACCGCTCCGCCGTCGGCCGTCTCGAGGGCGACGTCGGTGTCCGGGTCCGCGCGCACTTCCCCCGCCTCGAATCCCCTCGGGACCGCGACCGTCACCGCGTACGGCCGGCCGTCGAGCAGCGTCGAGCGCGCCGACAGCACGCGCCGCCGCCCGTCCCAGCGCTCGTCCTCGAGGTCCAGCAGCCCCTGCACGACGTGGCGCGTGGAGCCCAGCACGAAGGGCGCGCGGCGCGGCCGCCGGAGCGAGAGCACGGTGCACGCGTGCGGCCCGAGCGACAGCGCGAGCCGCGCGCCGAGGTCGGCGAGCCGTGCGTCCCGCCACACGTCGTAGGCGGCGAGCGGGCCCCGGAGCCCGTGGTCGGCGAGCGCGAGCCGCAGCTCCCGCGGCTCGTCCTCCCAGTTCACCGCGGCCAGCATCCACCAGCCGTCCTGCACCGCCGCCAATAGCCACGCGGGCGCGCCGTCCGCGGCGTGGCCGCTCCCGTCCGCCGCGGCGTCGAGCGGCCGGCCGCGCACCGGCGCGAGCGGCATGACGCGCCGCAGGACCGCCAGCCGTTCCTCCGGGAGCGCGTCGAGCGGCCCGGCCGCCAGCGCGAGGTCGCCGGACAGCGCGACCACCGAAGCCCAGGTCCTTGCCTCCTCGAGGGTGAGCGGGTCGCCCGCGCGGACGGTGCCCGCGTCGTTGATCCAGGCGGCGCCGTTGAGGTGCGCGCGCAGCGAGGCGTCGCGCGCCGCGGGCGCGGTGCCGGCGAAGGCCGGTCCGGCGCCGGCGGTCGTGCGCATCGCGTCCACCAGCCCGGCGGCGTGCTGCAGCGGCCCGGACCCGACGACGAAGGCTCCGTCGGCGCCCTCCCGCAGCGCCCGGAGGCCGGCCCGGTACGCCTCGGCCGGGCCGACGCGGCGTCCGGCCCGCGTGCCCGCCGCGCCGATCTCGAGCGCGTCCAGCGAGAGATGGTCGTAGCCCCAGTCGGTGACGGCGTGGCGGGCCAGGTCGCGCAGGTAGTCGCGCACCGGCGCCAGGCCGGCGTCGAGCCCGTACACCGCGCCGCCCCAGCCGTCCCGGCCGGTGACGGCCAGCGGCTGCCCGTCCGGCGACTGCAGCAGCCACTCGGGGTGCGCGGCCGGAATGCCCGAGCGCTCCGCCACGGCGAACGGCGCCAGCCACAGCCCCGCCTTGAAGCCCGCCGCGTGGATCCGGTCGGTGAGCCAGCGGTGGCCGTGCGGGAAGCGCTGGTTGGTCTCCCAGTCGCCGGCCGAGCGCTGGTAGCCCTCGCCCAGCTCGATGAGGCGGAACGCCTCCGCGTCGAAACGGCTCCGCGCGGCGTCGAGGACCGCGAGCAGCGCGTCCTCGGTCGTCGTCTCGCCGGGCGCGCCGCCGGACGTCCAGCCGCACGGCGCTGCGGGCGCGGTGTCCACGGTCGCCGACAGGCGGCCCAGCGCGCCGAACGGATCCGGTCCGGGGACGACGGCGAGGCTGGCCGTGGCCGGCACCAGCGCCATGCCCACCGGGCGCGCGGCGAACGCCGCCGACGCGACCAGGCCGTCCGCCACGGCGAAGCGGCCGGCCGCGGCGTCGTCCGAGCCGAACGCGAGGGCGAGGCCCGGCGCGCGGGTCCGGGGCAGGATGGCCGTCTGCCAGTGACCCACCAGCTCGGCGTCGCCCGGCGAGACCAGCCGGCACTCGCTGGTCGAGGCGTACCCGTTGACCAGCAGGCGCGGCGGCTCCGCGCGCTCGCCCGCGGCGGCGAGCGCCGCCACGCGTGCGCTACGCGTGTCGAGCAGGACGATCTCGTCGAGTGCGCGCTCGCCGCCGAGGCCACGCACCGTCACGGCGATGCGCGGGGGCGGTCCGTCGAGGAACAGCGCCGAGACCTCCACGCCGGACCGCGTGCCGACCACCTGCCACCCCGTGCTCCCGCCCGTCGGGGGCCAGAGGCGGATCCGGTGCAGGTCCTCGAGCTCGGCGAGCGGCACGGCGTCGCTCCCCGCCAGGCGCACCGCGATCTCGGCGTCCGCGACGGCGGCGCTGCCGGAGCGCGCCACCAGGCTCCACCGCAGCCGGTCGTCGAGGCGGAACGCCCATTCGGCCGGCGCGCGGCGGCGCGGCCGCCATGCGCCGCCGGGCGGCCACAGGAAGCCGGCGGCCGCGGCCGCGAGGAAGTCGCGCCGCCTCACGGGCGAGCGCCGGGCGTCGAGGGGCTACGCACGCTTGAAGTCTCCGCTATCGTGATCTAGGTTCGGCACTTATGGCGCAGTCTCCGTCGCAGGGCCCGGGCCTGGCCGGCCTCAACGCCGCGGTCCCCGCGCACCCCGGCCTCCGGCTCCTGGCCGAGGTCAGCGCGGCCCTCTCGGCCGGCGTCTTCTCCGAGGTGGTGATGAGCTCGGTGGTGGGCGCGCTGCGCCGCGGCTTCGACGCCCGCCAGTGCCGGCTGTGGATCCGCGAGGAGGACGGCGTGTCGTTCCGCGCCGTCGCCACCGCGGGCGACGAGCCGTCGGCCGAGGAGGCGGCGCGGGTGGCGGAGGCGATCCGCACCGGGTCGCTGGCGCCGGCCGACACGTGGGACGCGCTCGACCTCAGCGTGCCGCTCGTGCACCAGGAGGAGCGGCTCGGCCTGCTGCAGGTGCGGGTCCCGCGCGACGGTCGCGAGGCCATGGAGCGCGACGTGCTCACGGTGGTGGCGAGCGTGCTGTCGCCGCTGCTGGCCTCCAAGGAGCTGTCGCAGGACCTCGCGTTCGAGGTCGCGCGGCGCGCCCGGGAGATCGACGACCAGCGGCGCTTCACGGCCAAGGTGATCGACGCGCTGCCGGTCGGCCTGTACGTGATCGACCGCGACTACCGGATCCAGGCGTGGAACCGCAAGCGCGAGACCGGCACGCAGGGCGTGCCGCGCGAAGAGGCCATCGGCCGGCCGATCTTCGAGGTGCTGAGCCGGCAGCCGCGCGACATGCTGCAGCGCGAGTTCGACGAGGTGCTCGCGTCCGGCAAGATGCAGGTGCTCGAGCAGGAATCGCACGCCTCCGGCGAGGTTCGCCACTACCGGATCACCAAGATCCCCCTGCGGCTCAACGACGACGAGGTCACCCACGTCATCGCGACCGGGGAGGATATCACCGAGTGGAAGAACGTGCAGCGCCAGATCGCCCAGTCGGAGAAGCTGGCCGCGATCGGCCAGCTCGCCGCCGGCGTCATGCACGAGATCAACAACCCGCTGGCCACCATCGGCGCGTGCTGCGAGGCCGTCAGCGCGGTGGCGGGGGACGCGCCGCAGGCGGTGCAGGCGGGCATCGCCGAGTACGTGAAGATCATGGAGACCGAGGTGCAGCGGTGCAAGCGCATCGTCGAGGGCCTGCTCGACGTGAGCCGCCCGCGCACCGGCGCCCGCGCCCCGACCGACGTGAGCAAGGTGGTCGAGGACACGCTGTTCCTGCTCAAGCACCACGAGCGCTTCCGGCGCGTCACCCTCAAGCGCGAGCTCGCGCCGGGGCTGCCCGCCGTGCAGGCGAACAGCGAGCAGCTGATCCAGGTGTTCATGGCCCTCATGCTGAACGCGATGGACGCGATGGACGCGCGCGGGACGCTGACCATCCAGACCGGCCTCAACGCGGAGCGGAAGGACGAGGTGGTGGTCGCCTTCTCCGACACCGGCGCCGGCATCGCCGGCCACGACATCCAGAAGATCTTCGAGCCGTTCTACACCACCAAGCCCCAGGGGCGCGGCACCGGCCTCGGGCTGTCGATCTGCTACGGCATCGTCGCCGACCACCGCGGGCGCATCGAGGTCGACTCGCAGCTCGGCCGCGGCTCCACCTTCCGCGTCATCCTGCCCACCGGTGAAGATCCTCGTCATTGAAGACGACCGGACCGTGGGCCAGTACGTGACCCGCGGCCTGGAGGAGCACCACTACACGGCCGAGCTGGTGAGCGACGGCCGCGCCGGTCTGGAGGCGGCGCGCGCGGGCCACTGGGACCTGATCGTGCTCGACCTGCGGCTCCCCGGCCTGCCGGGGCTCGAGGTGCTGCACAACCTCCGCGACGGCGGGATCGGCACGCCGATCCTGGTGCTCACCGCCCAGGACTCGGTCGAGGGGAAGGTGGACGCCCTGCGGGCCGGGGCCGACGACTACGTCACCAAGCCGTTCGCGATGGAGGAGCTGGTCGCGCGGGTGGAGGCCATCGGCCGGCGGCCGAAGGACCTCGCGCCGTCGGTGCTCCAGCTGGCCGACCTCGCGATCGACGCCGGGAGCCGCGAGGTGCGGCGCGGCGGCGCCCGCATCGAGCTGACGCCGAAGGAGTACGAAGTGCTGGTCTACCTGGTCTCGCACCCCGGCCGCGTGATGAGCCGCACCCTGATCACCGAATACGTGTGGGACTACCACTTCGACCCCGGCACCAACATCGTCGACGTGGTGATCAACCGGCTGCGCAAGAAGATCGACCAGGGGCGCGAGCCGAAGCTGATCCACACGGTGCGCGGCGTCGGCTACGTGGCGAAGGCGTCGTGAGCAGCATCCGCTCCCAGCTCGCGCTCTGGTACACGGTCGCCCTCGTGGCGACCGTGCTCGCCTTGGGGGGCACCGCCTCGCTGGTGGACCGGCGCGCCCGCTACGCCGACCTCGACCGGCGGCTCACCACCGAGGCCGACCGCGCGGCGCGCCTGATGGGCCAGGCCCAGGCGTCCGGCGGCCGGATCCTCGACGTCGCGAGCACGACGCTGGCCGGCCTGCGGCTCGACCTCCAGGCGCCGCTCGACCTGGTGGCGGACTACCTGGTGCTGGTGGACTCCGCCTCCCGCGTCGTGTACGGCTCGGTCGAGACGCGCCGGTTCTCCCCGGCCGCGTCGGACACCCTGCGCTTCCGGGTCTTCGCCGTCAGCCACGAGCACGAGGCGTTCGACCTCAACATGGACGGCGCCAACATGCGGTTCGAGGCCGTGCCGATCGCGCGGCCCCCCGCCGGCCCCGCGCCCCTGGTGGCCGTGGCCGTGGGCGCGCCCACCCGC
>DASPSV010000258.1:0-3326 GCA_035623755.1 Gemmatimonadales bacterium | reverse complement strand
GAAGCCACGGGGGAGCTCTCCAACCTCCTCTACGACATCGCGCTCGCCGCCAAGATCATCAACAGCCACGTCCGCATGGCGGGCCTCGCCGACATCATCGGCAGCGCGGGGCTGATCAACGTGCAGGGCGAGGTGGTGCAGAAGCTCGACGAGTTCGCCAACGCGACGATGAAGCACGCGCTGCTCCGGACCGGGCGCGTGTGCCTCATCGGCTCGGAGGAGGACGCCGAGCCCGTCCCGACGCCGCCGGGCCAGGCGGCGGGCAAGTACGTGGTGCTCTACGACCCGCTCGACGGCTCGTCCAACATCGACGTGAACGTGTCGATCGGGACCATCTTCTCCGTCCACAAGCGGCTCAGCCCCGACGGCGGCCCCGGCCGGCTGAGCGACTGCCTGCAGTCCGGGCGGCAGCAGGTGGCCGCCGGCTACGTGCTGTACGGCTCGAGCACGATGATGGTGTACACCACCGGCCAGGGCGTGCACGGCTTCACCTACGACCCGACCATCGGCGAGTTCCTGCTGTCGCACCCGAGCATCACGACGCCCGAGCACGGCAAGTACTACAGCGTCAACGAGAGCTACTTCCCGCGCTGGGACGCGCGGGTGCAGTCGCTGGTGAAGTGCTACAAGGGGCTGGACTGCGGCTACGAGCCGAAGAGCTGCCGCTACATCGGCTCGCTGGTGGCGGACTTCCACCGCAACCTGATCGCGGGCGGCGTGTTCTGCTACCCGGCGGACACCCGCTCGCCGCAGGGCAAGCTGCGGCTGCTGTACGAGTGCGCGCCGCTGGCGATGCTGTGCGAGCAGGCCGGCGGCTACGCGAGCGACGGGCAGCGGCCGATCCTCGACATCGAGCCGCTGGAGCTGCACCAGCGCTCGCCGCTGTTCGTCGGCAGCCGCGACGACGTGCGGCTCGCCGAGCGCATGCTGCACGACGCGTGAGCGGGCGCCGCACGTCCTCGGGGATCGAGGTCCGCCCGGTCTACGGGCCCGCCGAGGCGCCGCCGGACGCGGCCCGGGACGCGGCGCCCGGCGCGTTCCCCTACACGCGCGGCATCCACGAGTCGATGTACCGCGGCCGGCTGTGGACGATGCGCCAGTACGCCGGCTTCGGCACCGCCGAGGAGACCAACGCGCGCTTCCGCGAGCTGCTGGCCGCGGGGCAGACGGGCCTCTCGACCGCGTTCGACCTCCCGACCCAGATGGGCTACGACTCCGACCACCCCCTCGCCGCGGGCGAGGTGGGCCGCGTGGGCGTGGCGGTGGACACGGTGGACGACCTGGCGCGCGTGTTCGCGGGGATCCCCCTCGACCGCGTCACCACCTCGATGACCATCAACGCGACGGCGCCCGTGCTGCTCGCGATGTACCTGGTGGTCGGGGAGGAGCAGGGGGTCGCGCCCGGGAAGCTCGGCGGCACCGTCCAGAACGACGTGCTCAAGGAGTTCATCGCCCGCGGCACCTACGTCTTCCCGCCGGAGCGGAGCCTGCGGCTCGCGACCGACGTGTTCCGCTTCGTCCTGGAGCGGGACCTCGCCTTCAACCCGATCTCGATCAGCGGCTACCACATGCGCGAGGCGGGCGCGACCGCGGCGCAGGAGCTGGCCTTCACCTTCGCCGACGCGCTCGCCTACCTCCGCCACGCGAAGCGCGCCGGCCTCGACGTGAACCGGCTCGCGGCGCGCATCTCCTTCTTCTTCGCCGCGCACAACGACCTGTTCGAGGAGGTGGCCAAGTTCCGCGCGGCGCGCCGCCTGTGGGCCACGCTGGTGCGGGACGAGTTCGGGGGCGACGAGGCCGCGTGCCGGCTCCGCTTCCACACCCAGACCGCCGGCTCGACGCTCACCGCGCAGCAGCCGATGGTGAACGTGGTCCGCGTCGCCGTGCAGGCGCTCGCGGCCGTGCTGGGCGGCACCCAGTCGCTCCACACCAACGCCTACGACGAGGCGCTCGCCCTGCCCACGGCGGACTCGGCGAGGCTCGCGCTCCGCACCCAGCAGGTGCTGGCGCACGAGTCCGGCGTCACGTCCACCGCGGACCCGCTCGGCGGCTCGTACTACGTCGAGGCCCTCACCGCGGCGCTCGAGGCCAGCGCGCGCGAGCTGATGGCCGAGGTCGAGCGGCGCGGCGGCGCGGTGAAGGCGATCGCCGAGGGCTTCGTGCAGCGCGAGATCGCGGCCGCGGCCTACGCCGCCCAGCTGGGGATCGAGCGCGGCGACGACGTCGTGGTGGGGGTCAACCGCTTTCAGGACGGCGAGGCCGCGGGCGCGCCCCGGGCCCCGGACTACACCGCGCTCGCCGCCCGGCAGGTCGAGCGTCTCCGCGCGGCCCGCGCCGCGCGCGACGCGGGCCGGTGCGCCGCCGCGCTCGGCGCCGTGGGCGAGGCGGCGGCCGCGCCCGCGGCGCCCCTGATGGAGCGGATCGTCGAGGCGGTGCGCGCCCGCGCCACGGTCGGCGAGATCACCGCGGCCATGGAGCGGCACTGGGGCCGCCACGGGCATTCCTTGACAGCCCCGCCTGCCATCAGCTAACCTTATATATCTCTTTGCGTTAGGTCACCAGGCGGATGCCGACGTACGAGTACAAGTGCCCCAGCTGCGGCACCAGGTTCGAGCGGTTCCAGAAGATCACCGCCAAGCCCGGTGCGCCCTGTCCCAAGTGCGGCACCAAGGCCGAGCGGTTGATCTCCGGCGGCACCGGTGTCCTGTTCAAGGGCTCGGGCTTCTACGAGACCGACTACAAGCGGCCGAGTGAGAAGGCGAAGCACAAGGCGAAGGAAGACCGGGAGAAATCCACGCCCTCCAAGCCGGACCTGCCGAAGCCGAAAGCCGATTGACGGTGGCCCAGGACCTGATCAGGGCCGAGCTCGCCCGGGTGGCCGCCGCGCTCGGGGCGCCCGCCGGCGTGCCGGTCGAGCTGGAGACGCCGCGGGAGAAGAGCCACGGCGATCTCGCGACCAACCTCGCGCTGGTGCTGGCGAAGGCGCTGAAAGCCAAGCCGCGGGACGTGGCCGGGAAGATCGTGGCGGCGCTGAGCTTCCCACCCGGCGTCGTGGACGCGGTCGAGATCGCGGGCCCCGGCTTCATCAACTTCCGCCTGGCCTCGGACCAGCTGGCCGGCGTCCTCCGGCAGATCATCGCGGCGGGCCCGTCCTACGGCCGCGCGGCCGCGGCCGGCGCCGGTCCGGTCAACGTCGAGTTCGTCTCGGCGAACCCGACCGGTCCGCTCCACGTGGGGCACGGTCGGCAGGCCGCGCTGGGCGACGCGATCAGCGCGCTGCTCGAGTGGACCGGTTGGAAGGTCACGCGGGAGTTCTACTACAACGA
>DASPSV010000252.1:0-36134 GCA_035623755.1 Gemmatimonadales bacterium | reverse complement strand
CCCGGGCGTTGACGAAGGCGGTGACGCTGTCGGCGCGCCGGTAGGCCTCCCGGATGAACGGCTGCGAGTGGCAGTTGGCGCAGACCTCCTGCATCGCCGCGCGGTTCGCCCGCGCGCCGGGCCGCTCGGCCGAGACGGCGGCGAACAGGAACTTCGAGAGCCGGGTGCCGACCTCGTGGGTGGTGCCCTGACTGCCGAATCCGCTCATGTGGCAGGTCGCGCAGGTCGGCGCGGGCATGTCGGTGGTCGTGAGCCGCCCGGGCCGCTGCTCCCAGTTCCACGCGGCGCCGCCGGTGGCGTACAGCACGCCGTGCGCCGACTCGCGGTAGATCTCGTCCTGCGGGTGGTCCGGCCCGAGATGGCACTGCCCGCAGGTCTCCGGCTTCCGCGCCTGCGCCAGCGAGAAATCGTGCCTGAGGTGGCACGTGTTGCAGTTGCCGATGCTGCCGTCCTGGTTGGGCCGGCCGATCGCGTGGCAGCTCTGGCATGCCGCCGGCGTGACCGAGGGGCCCTCGAGGTCGAAGATCGCGTTGCGGGTCGCGGTGGGGATCCCGTTCGCCCCGCGGTTCAGCTCCGGGATCTCCTCGGTGAGGCGCCGCTGCTCCGCGGTGAAGTCGTCGAAGCCCGTCAGCGCCATCCACGCCGGGCCCGCGTGGCGGCTGTGGGCGTACTCGCTGGCCTCGCGGACGTGGCAGCGGGCGCAGCGCGCCGGCGTGGGCGCCGAGGTGATCACGAAGCCCTCGTGCGGGTGCGCCAGTGCTTCGCCGGCCGGCACGACGTGACAGGCCTCGCAGGTCACGCCCGAGCGCGCCATCGCGCTGGCGGCGAACTGGTGCACGATGTCGGGCGAGACGCGCAGGTGGCAGGCGGCGCACTTGTCGCCGCCGCCGAACGCCGCCGGCCGGCCCGCGAGCTGCGAGCCCGCGGACTGGACCTTGGTCGTCTCCGCTCCGCTGGGAAGCCTGGTGAACAGGAAGATGGCGGCGACACCGACGACGGTGACCACCGCGCCGACGACGAGCGACCGCGGGATCTCTCGCGGCATGACCGGTTCCTTTCGGATGGTCCGCCCCGGGAGGGGGGGGCGGCTTACCGCTTCCCTTCGACCGGCTCGAGCCGGGCCGTGAAGTGCGGGAGCACCGGGGCCCGGGACACGATCCGGAGACCGCGCACCGCATCGCGCTGCGCGAGGATCTGGGCGCAGACGCTCACCACGTGGTCGAGGTGCGCGTCCGTGTACACGCGCCGCGGCACCGCGAGGCGCACCAGCTCCAGCTCCGGCCAGGTCCACGCGCCGCTGGCCTCGTCGAGCTTGCCGAGCATGAGCCCGCCGATCTCGACCCCGCGCACGCCGCCCTCCAGGTACAGCGCGCAGGTCAGGGCCTGCGCGGGAAACTGGTGCTGCGGCACGTGCGGCAGGAACCGGCGGGCGTCGAGGTACACGCCGTGGCCGCCGATCGGCAGCACGATCGGCACCCCGGCCGCCCGCAGCCCCTCGCCGAACCGGCGCACCTGGCCCACGCGGTGCTCGAGGTACCGCTCGTCCAGCACCTCCTCGAGGCCGATCGCGATGGCCTCGAGGTCGCGGCCGGCGAGCCCGCCGTAGGTGGTGAAGCCCTCGATCAGGATCAGCATGTTCGACAGCCGGGTGGAGAGCCCGTCGTCGTTGGTGGCGATGAACCCGCCGATGTTCACCAGGCCGTCCTTCTTGGCCGACATCGTGCAGCCGTCGCCCAGCGCGAAGAAGGCGTGCGCGATCTCCTCGACCGACCTGCCCGCGCACTCCGGGTCCCGCTGCCGGCAGAACCAGGCGTTCTCGGCGAACCGGCAGGCGTCGAAGAACAGCGGGATCCCGTGCTTCCGGCACCACCCGGCCACCTGGCGCGCGTTGCCGAGCGAGACGGGCTGCCCGCCGCCCGAGTTGTTGGTGATGGTGAGCAGCACCAGCGGGATCCGCTCGCGGCCCACCTCGGCGAACAGGCGGTCGAGCTTCGCCACGTCCAGGTTGCCCTTGAACGGGTGCTCGGCGCCGACGTCGTACGCCGCGTCGATCACGCAGTCCACGGGCACGCCGAGGTTGTGCTCGACGTTGGCGCGGGTGGTGTCGAAGTGGATGTTGTTCGGCACCCGGTCGCCCGGCTTCACCACCGTGGTGAACAGCAGGTTCTCGGCCACCCGGCCCTGGTGCGTCGGGATGACGTGCCGGTAGCCGGTGATCCGCCGCACCACGCGCTCGAGGTTGAAGTAGTTGCGGCTCCCCGCGTAGGACTCGTCGCCGAGCATCATGCCCGACCACTGCCGGTCGCTCATGGCCGAGGTGCCGGAGTCGGTCAGCAGGTCGATCGTGATCAGCGAGGCGGGGACGTTGAAGAGGTTGTAGCCGGCGGCGGCCAGGGCCTCCGCGCGCTGGGCGCGGGTGGTGAACGCGATGGGCTCGACGACCTTGATCTTGAACGGTTCCATGGTCAGGGGGCCGCCGGGGAGGGGCCGGCGCGGACCGGCGCCGCGGCGCTCAACACGCGGTCGAGCCACGGCTCGACGTCACGGAACACCCGTGCGCGATGCGGCTCGTTGAAGATCTCGTGGTAGAAGCCCTCGTACGTCTTGACCGTGACGTCGCCGGCGAGCGAGCGGGCGAACGCCTCGCTGGCCGGGCGCGAGACGAGGCGGTCGTCGCCCGCCAGCAGCAGCAGCAGCGGGACGCGGATGTGCCGGCCCTCGGCCCGCACGGCGGCCTGCGCGGCGCGGATCTCGCGCCAGGCGCGCGGCGTCATCACCCGGTGGTACAGCGGGTCGCTCTTCGCGGCCTGCCCGACGGCGGGATCGGTGGAGAGGTGGGCGAGGTCCAGGCCGGTCGCGACCGGCAGCGACGGCAGCACCTCGACCAGCGCGGACGCCACGAGGCGCTTCCAGGCCGGCACCGGCATGGCCACGTCGAGGAACGGGCTCGAGACGATCGCCCCGGCCAGCCCCTCGGGCTCGGTCTCGAGGTAGCGCAGTGCCACCGCGCCCCCGAACGAGTGCCCCAGCAGGAGCTGCGGGCCGGCCTGCTCCTGCGCGGCCAGCTTGCGCAGCGCCGCGACGTCGGAGAGGAACTGCGCGAACCGCGACACGTGGCCGCGCTTGCCCGGCGAGCGCCCGTGCCCGCGCTGGTCGAGCGCGTAGACGGCGAGGCCGCGCTCGGCGAACCACGCGGCCGGCTCCGCGTAGCGCCCGCTGTGATCCCCGAAGCCGTGCAGCAGGACCAGCGTCCCGCGCGCGCGGCCCGCGGCGGGGGCGCGGCGGAGCGCCAGCCGCGCGCCGTCGGCGGCCGTCCAGTACTCGACGTCGCCGGAGAACGCCAGGGTCAGTCCCCTCCCCGCATCGTCCGGCGCAGCGCGTCCAGCGCGGCCTGCGCGGCGCGCCGCCGCACCACCTCGCGCTCGCCGGGGAACGTGTAGTGGAACGTGCGGACGTTGCCGTCCGCGAGCGCCGCGATCCACACCGTGCCGACCGGCTTCTCGGCGGTGCCGCCGTCGGGGCCGGCGATGCCGGTCACGGCCGCCGCGGCCTCGGCGCCCAGGGCCCGCGCGGCGCCGGTCGCCATCTCGCGCGCCACCGCCTCGCTGACCGCGCCGTCCGCCGCCAGGGTGTCGGCCGACACGCCGAGCAGCCCGAGCTTCACCGCGTTGTCGTATGCCACCACGCCGCCCACGAAGACGCGCGAGCTGCCGGGCACCGCCGTGAGCCGCGCGCCCAGGAGGCCGCCGGTGCACGACTCCGCGACCGCCAGGTGCGCCCCGCGGCGCTCGAGCTCCGCGAGCACCACGGCCGCCAGGTCGGTGTCGCCCTCGCCGTAGCCGTGCGTGCCCACCAGCGGCCGCAGCGCCGCGGCGGCCCGCTCGAGCGCGGCGCGCGCCGGGGCCTCCGCGAGGCCCCACGCGGTGAGCCGGAGGTCGGTGCCCTCGGGGCCCGGCAGCCAGGCGAGCGTGAGATGCTCGCCCAGGATGCGCGCCGGGTCGCCCACGCGGTCGGCCAGCGCCGACTCGGAGATGCCGGTCGTGCGCAGCGTGCGGCTGAGGATGGCGGCGGGCTCCGCCGCCCCGCGCCGCTGGAGCAGGCGGGGAACGACCTCCTCCTCGAGCAGGCCCTGCATCTCGCCCGGCACCCCGGGCAGCAGCACCGCGAGCCGCCCGCGCCCGTCCTCCAGCATCAGGCCCGGCGCCGTGCCCCGGGCGTTGGGCAGCACGGTCGCGCCGTGCGGCACGTCGGCCTGGCGGCGGTTCGCCTCCGGCATCGGCCCGCGGCCCAGGCGCGCGAACCGCTCCTCGATCGCCGCCAGGACGGCGGGATCGCGCACCAGCGCGCGGCCGAACAGCGCCGCGATCGCCTCGCGGGTGCAGTCGTCGCGGGTGGGCCCGAGGCCGCCGGTGAGGATCACGGTCCCGGTGCGGTCCAGGGCCGCCGCGGCCGCGTCGCGGATCGCCGCCTCGTCGTCGCCCACGGTGGCCCGCCGCACCAGCCTGAGGCCGGCGGCGGCGAGGGCGCGGCCGGCGACGGCCGCGTTCGAATCGACCGTGAAACCGAGCAGCAGCTCGGTGCCCACGGTCAGGAGCTCGCAGTCCATGGTCTAGTCGGTGGTGGCGCGGAACAGCGCGCGGTACTTCACCAGGTACACGACGAACGAGTACACGGTCAGCAGCACGGCGAGCCCGAGCGTCACGGCGACGAAGGTGCCGTGGAACTTGTCCCACGCGTTGCGGAGCTGGCCGGTGAGGCCCGTCCGCACCAGGTAGTCCCGCCAGGCGAACCACGCGATCGTGGCGCCGATGAACACGTACTGCAGGATGGCCTTGAGCTTGCCCTCGCGGCCGGCCGGGATGACGACCCCGCGCTTCTTCGCCTCGTAGCGCAGCACGGTCATCAGCAGCTCGCGGCCGACCAGGATGACGGCCACCCACAGCGGCAGGCTGCCCCACCAGGGGATGCCGTACAGCACCGTCGGGTGGCGGGTGATCCAGTAGATCGGCACCAGCGTGGCGATGAGCAGCGCCTTGTCGGCGGCGGGATCGAGGAGCTTGCCGAGGTCGGTGACCTGCTGGCTGCGGCGCGCGAGGTAGCCGTCGATCACGTCACTGACGGCGGCCGCGACGAAGATGACGAACGCGATGACCTTGGGCCAGTAACCCTGGATGAACGGGAGGAGCGCGATGACCGGCGCCAGTCCGATCCGTGCCAGCGTCAGGAGGTTCGGCAGCGTCCACATGCGGGATCAGCCGAGCGACTTCAGGACCAGCTTGCTGACCGCCTTGAGCGTTTCGAAGACCCCGTCGCCCGTGATGGCCACGGCCTCGTAGGCCGGCGCCCGCTCGATCCACTCCCCGTCCGGCAGCTGCCAGACCAGGAACTCACCGGCCCAGTTCGCGTCGGGCGTCACCTGGTGCCGGTCGGGGTTGGCGAGCGGCCATCCGGGATTGAGGCCGGCCTGGAGGTCCTTGATGGGCGAGGCGTTGGGGAGGTCGCGCTTGTTGTACTGGATCACGAACGGGAGCTTGGTGAGATCGTAGCCGTACTCGGCCATGTTGTCGTACAGGTTCTGCATCGACTCGATGTTCGCCTCCATCCGCTCCACCTGGCTGTCGGCGACGAACACGATCCCGTCCACGCCCTTGAGGATCAGCTTGCGGCTGGCGTTGTAGTAGACCTGGCCGGGCACCGTGTAGAGGTGGAACCGGGTCTTGAAGCCGCGGATGGTGCCGAGATCCACGGGCAGGAAGTCGAAGAACAGCGTGCGCTCGGTCTCGGTCGCGAGCGAGATCAGCTTGCCGCGGGTGTTCGGCTGCACCTTGCCGTACACGTGCTCGAGGTTGGTGGTCTTGCCGCCGAGCCCCGGGCCGTAGTAGACGAGTTTGCAGTTGATCTCGCGCGAGGCGTAGTTGATCATCGACATGGCGCGAGCCCTCTCCGGTCACTAACCGAACAGCTTGTCGATCTCATCTTCCGCCTCTTTGGTGCCGAAACCCTCGACCTTGGCGCTCTGGGTGCCGGACCGGTTGAACATGTCCTCGAACACCTTGGTGAGGATCTCGACCGTTCCCTTGACCTTGAGCCGCACCAGCCCGAGGGTGGTGCGGCTGTCGAACAGCGCCACCAGGATCACGCGGCGCGCGACGTCGGCGAGGTACATGGATTCCTTCTCGCCCTGGTGGAAGAGCGAGGAGAACTCGTGCTCGCCGATCATCTTGGCCAGCTGGTCGTTGGCGCTGAAGTCCGCGGCCGTCAGCGACGCGAAGGCCTGCGGGTCGAACTGCGGCGGCTCCCCGACGTTGGCCACCACCTGGCCGTTGCGGTCGACCAGGATGAGGCTCTTGACGTTGGTCTCCCGCAGCAGGCCGTTCATGTGGTCCGTGATGGCCTTGTAGTCTTCTTCGCGGAACGACCAGCTCGTCGCACCAGGCATCCGTGCTCCGCTCAGGAGAGTTGCGCTTCCATCCGCCGTACGATGCTCTCGGCCCGCCGCCGGAGGGCCGGATGCACCTCCCAGGCGAGGTAGTCGCGCAGCACCTGCACCGCCTCCACGCCCGGATGCCCGCTCAAATACCCCAACGCCGCCAGACGGCGCAAGGGGCGGGCGCTGAACAGCGCCGTCCGCCACTTCCCCATCGAGCGCTGCGCCAGCGCCGCGCCGGCGACGAACCCGGCGGCGGCCGCGAGCGCGACGACCAGCCCCCGGCGCCTCATGGGCCCGGGAACTGGCGGCGGGCGGTGAACGCCTGCGCGATGGTCTCGCCGTCGGCGTACTCCAGCTCGCCGCCGACCGGCAGCCCGCGCGCCAGGCGGGTCACCGTCACCGCCGGCGAGCGGGCGGCCAGCGTGCGCTCCACGTAGTGGGCCGTCGCCTCCCCCTCCACCGACGGGTTGGTGGCCACGATGATCTCCCGCACGCCGGAGCCGTTGGCCAGCCGGCCGAGCAGCGCGGCGACGTTGAGCCGGTCGGGCCCCACGCCGTCGAGGGGCGAGAGCCGGCCCCCCAGCACGTGATAGCGCCCCCGGTACTCGCCGGCCCGCTCGATCGCGGCCACGTCGGAGGCCTCCTCCACGACGCAGATCAGCCCCGCGTCGCGCCGCGGATCGGCGCAGATGGCGCAGGGGTCCGCCTCCGTGAGGTCACCGCAGATCGAGCAGGCGCGCACCCGCTCGCCGAGCGCGGCCACCGCGCGGGCCAGCCGCGCGGACTCCTCACGGGGCTGCTTGAGCAGGAAGTAGGTCAGGCGCTGCGCCGTCTTGCGGCCGATGCCCGGGAGCTTCGCGAACTCCGCGACCAGCTCCTCGATCGCGGACACGGCTACAGCGAGAACGGCAGCGGGAAGGGCAGGACGCTCTGGACCTTCTTGATCTCGTCCTGCGCCAGCTCCGCCGCCCGCTTCTGCACCTCCGCCACCGCGGCCACGACGAGGTCCTCCAGCATCTCCACGTCGCCGCCCAGAAGGCTGGGGTCGATGTGCACTTCCCGCACCTGACCCCGGCCGTCGGCGGTCACCGTCACCATGCCGCCGCCGGCGGACCCGGTCACCGTGCGCTGCGCCAGCTCGCTCTGGATGGCAGCCAAACGCCCCTGCATCTGCTGCCCAAACTGCAGGAGCGCGCGAAGGTCGGTCATTGGAGGAAACCTAGGCCCCGTGCGTGCCCGGGGCAAGCCTACTCGAGCAGCTCCAAGTCCAAGCTGTCTATAGCGCTATCCAGCGTCGGATCCTTCGCGCGGAGGGCCTTGAGCCGCTCCGCCTTGGCCCCCGTGGCGGTCACCCGCTGCGCCGCCGGGCGCACGGCGCTCTCGCGCACCGCGCCGCCCCCGGGCGGGCCCGCCGGACCGGCGCCGGGGGCCGGGCGGGGCGCCGCGGGCTCGGAGCGCGGCGCCGCCGCCGGCAGCTCGCCGGTGGCGATGCGCAGCGGGCTGCCGAGGACGCGCCCCAGGATCTCCTCGATCGCCGGCCGGCCGCGGTTCAGCCCCTCGCCGGTCATCGGATTGCCGCCCAGCGGCCGGAGGCGCACCGCGGTGCCGTCGCACGCGACGGGCTCGGCGTCCTCGAGCGCGCCGGCGAGCATCGGCTTCACCGCCCGGGCCGCCGCCACCACGTCGCTCCAGGCGCCGCGCACCGTGTCGAGCGTGACGGGGCCGCCGGGCGCCGCGCGCGGCGACGCCGCCGCCGGCGGCGCGGGCGGTGCGGGTGCGGGCGGCGCGGCCTCGCGTACGGCGGAAGCGGTGGGGCCCGACGCCGCGTCGCGCATCGTGGCGGGTCGCGAAACGGAGGGGGGCGGGGCCTGTCCACTTCCCTCTGACGATCTGGTAACCACTGTCAACTTGCCGTCTGGCAACCTCCCTGCACCCTCGCCTCTCAGCAGTTCTGCTATCTCGACCGTGCGGTCCATCAGCGCCCATCGCACCATCAGCGTCTCGACGGCCAGCCTCGGGTGCTGGCCGCGGCGGATCGGCTCTTCCGCCTCCTCGAGGGCGCGCAGCATCCGCAGCAGGTCGCCGGGCTCGAAGGCCGGGGCCGTGCGCGTCACGTGCGCCGCGAGCGCGTGCGACACGCCCCCGGGCGTGCCGCCGAGGCGCACGGCGAGCAGGGCGCGCAGCAGGTCGCCGGCGCCGTCGGTGAACGCGGTGAGGTCGAGGCCGGCCTCCACCAGCTTGGCGACGAACGGGAACACGTCGGCGGCGCGGTGCTCGGCGACCATGCCGAGCGCCTCGGCGTACAGCTCGTCGCCCACCAGGCCCAGGACCTCGCGCACCCGCTGGGCGGTGAGCGTGCCCTCGCCGAACGCAGTCGCCTGGTCCAGCACCGACAGCGCGTCGCGGAGCCCGCCGTCGGCGACCCGCGCGATGATCTCGACGGCGTCGTCGTCGGCCGTCAGGCCTTCGGCGCCCAGCACGCTCCGCACCCGCTCGGCGATCGCCTGCGGGCCGACCCGGCGGAAGTC
This sequence comes from Gemmatimonadales bacterium, assembly GCA_035623755.1. GTDB lineage: Bacteria > Gemmatimonadota > Gemmatimonadetes > Gemmatimonadales > JACORV01 > Fen-1245. The sequence continues at coordinate 27,176 of DASPSV010000252.1, read as the reverse complement.
GAAGCGCTGCAGCCGGCTCATCACCGGCGCGGCGGTGTTGGTGATCTTGTGCGGCTCGGTGGTGGCGAACACGAACACGACGCCGGCGGGCGGCTCCTCGAGGATCTTCAGGAGCGCGTTCCAGGCGTCGCGGGTGAGCATGTGGGCCTCGTCCACGATGTAGACCTTGTGGCGGCCCTCCTGCGACGCCGCGTACATCGCGCGCTCCCGCAGGTCGCGGGCGTCGTCCACGCCGCGGTTGCTGGCGGCGTCGATCTCCACCACGTCGAGGCTCGCCGATCCGGCCCAGATCCGGGTGCACGACGCGCACGCGCCGCACGGCTCGCCCGGGGCCGCGGTGGGGCGGCCGGCGTGGCGGGCCTCGCAGTTCAGGGCCATGGCGAGGATGCGCGCGGCGGTGGTCTTGCCGACCCCGCGCGGGCCGGCGAACAGGTAGCCGTGTGCGACCCGGCCCTGCTCCACCGCGCCGCGCAGCGCGCGCGCGATGTGCTCCTGCGCCACCAGCTCGGCGAAGAGGCGAGGACGGTACTTGCGCGCGAGGGCCAGGTACATGGGACTCGGTGATCTACGGGGAAGTGGATGCCCCAGGCTCCCCGCCGCGACGCGAGACATCACTTAGCGCTGCTGCCTTCGGGGCCCTGACGCGGTTCGTGCGCCCACGCCCGTCGGACCTGGGGCACTTGAAACCTAGTTGCCAGTTCCCAGACGGCAAGTTGACAGTGGTTACCAGTTGCCAGTGGGCAGGGGATAGTCCAGCGGTCAGTACTGACAACTGGTCTGGCCTCTTGAGGCCGGCGCCTTGGAACCACTGGCAACTTGCCGTCTGGCAACTGCCCTGCCCTCAGTCTCCTGCCTACTTGAGCACTTCCGCGATGATCTCGATCGCCTTCCGGATGTCGGAGTCAGTCACGTCCAGGTGCGTCACCGCCCGCAGCCGCCGGGGCCCGAACGAGGTCACGAGCACGCCGCGCGCGGCGAGCCTGGGGATCACGGTGTCGCTCGTGTCGGGCTCGCGCAGCAGGTCCACGATCAGGATGTTGGTCTCGGGCGGAATCATCCGCACCGCCGGGTGGCCGGCGAGCCCGTCGGCCAGCCGCTTCGCGTTGGCGTGGTCCTCGGCGATGCGGCCGAGGTTGTGCTCCAGCGCCCACAGGCCCGCGGCCGTGAGGATGCCCGACTGCCGCATCCCGCCGCCGAGCCGCTTGCGGATCTCCCACGCCTCCTCGCGCGCCTCCTTCGGGAACGCGAGGCACGAGCCCACCGGGCAGCCGAGGCCCTTGGAGAGGCTCACCATCACCGTGGTCGCCGGCGCCGCCAGGCGCGCCGGCGGGACGCCGAGCGCCGCCGCCGCGTTCCACAGCCGCGCGCCGTCGAGGTGGAGCGGCAGCCGCAGCTCCTTCGCCAGCGCGCCCACCCCGTCGGCGACCGCGACCGGCATCACCTTCCCCCCCGCCGCGTTGTGCGTGTTCTCGATGGCGATCCCCGAGCACCGGGGCACGTGCGGCGACGCCGGCCGCACGGCCGCGCGCAGCAGCTCGGCCGTGAGCACGCCGTCGGGCGTCGCGACCGGCCGCACCTGCACGCGCGAGAGGTCCGCCAGCCCCGCGATCTCGTAGTGCAGCAGGTGCGCGTTGGCCTCGAGCAGCAGCTCGGTGCCGGGCGTGGCGAGCAGCCGGATGCCGGTCTGGTTGGCCTGGGTCCCGCTGGGGAAGAACAGCGCCGCGTCCTTGCCGAGCAGCGCGGCGATCCGCTCCTCGAGACGGAGCGTCGTCGGGTCGTGCTCGAGCACGTCGTCGCCCACCTCGGCCTCGGCCATCGCGCGGCGCATGGCGGCCGAGGGGCGGGTGACGGTGTCGGAGCGGAGATCGATCACGGGTGGCATGGAGGTTCCCCTGCCCTGGCGGCTAGTCGAACAGCACGGTGCGCTGGGCGGCCTGGCGGCGACGCAGCTCGTACACCTGCGCGATCTGGCCGCCGATCAGGAAGACGAACGTCATGTAGTAGACCCAGCCGACGAACAGGATGATGGCGCCCACCGTCCGGTCGCTCACCAGCTGGTCGGCGCGCACGAAGGTCCGGAAGTAGAGGCTCAGCGCGTCCTTGGCCACCTCGAACCCGACCGCGCAGGCCAGCGCCGCCACCAGCGCCGTATCCCAGCGCACCCGCTGCGCCGGGGCGTACTTGAAGATCATCGTGAACAGCGCGAGCAGGAACGCGAACGCCAGCAGCTGCGCGCCGAAGAAGCCCAGGAAGCCGATGTGGCCCTCCGCGTCGAGCAGGCCCTCGCTCAGCAACGCGTTGGCGGCGAACAGCAGGCCCGTGGCGCCCACCAGGGCCGCGTCGTACAGCTTGCCGCGCAGGAACGAGCGGGTCTCGCGCGTGTCGAACACCTCGCACAGCGCGGCGCGCAGCGACCCGAACAGGCGGGTCGCGAACCACACGAACAGCGGCAGGCCCACCAGGCTCAGCCGGGCGCGGGAGCGGACCACGCCCTCGGCCAGCTTGACGATGGGGGCGAACGGGTCGCCGGCCGCGGGCCCGCCGTAGCTGGGCAGCAGCTGCCGCAGGTACGCGGCCACGTCCACCTGCAGGGCGGACGCCCGGGCGCTCAGCAGGTAGCCGAGCAGGGCGAGCACGACGATGCCGAGCGGAATGGCCGCGAGCAGCGCGTCGAAGGTGAGGCCGCTCGCCAGGAAGGGGATGTTCGATTCGACCGCGCCCTCGACGACGCGGCGGACGAAGTTCCGCACGTCGTGCCAGAGGAAGATCCAGCGGCGCGCGTCCGTCGGCTTCCTCCGCTGCGCGGCCACGGCCGGCGCTAGGCGCCGGGCTCGTCGTCCGCGGCGCTCGCGCCGTGACGGCCGGCGCGCCGCGCGTGGCGCGCGTCGGCGAGCCGCTTCTCCAGCTCCTCCCGCGCCGTCGCGGCGGCCTCGCGGCCCGCCTGGACCACGTCCCGCGCCGCCTGGCGGCCTTCCTGCACCGAGCGCTTGGCGCTGTCGATCCCCTGCTCGACCCGCTCGCGCGCCTGCTCGTAGGAGCCGGCGACGAGATCCTCGATCTCGTCCACCTTCTGCGTCGCGAGGTCGCGGAACTTGCGGGAGCGGGAGCGCAGGTCGGCCCGCAGCTCCGCGCCGCTCATCGGCGCGAACAGCAGCCCGAGGGCCGCGCCCGCCGCCAGCCCCCACAGGAACGGCGCGATCGGCGAGCCGCGCCGCTCCACCACCTCGTCGTCACCGTCGTCGTGGTGCCGCGCCATGCCGCCCCCCTATTCCCCGGCCTCGGCGTCGTCGGGCGCCGCCGCCATGGCGGCGGCCGGCTCCGTGCGCCGGAGCGCCGGCGCCTTCACGTACCGCGCCACCGTCTCGGCCGTTCCCTGCACCTTGAGCGCCTTGAGCAGGAACGCGAACTGCTCCTCCAGGGCCGCCCCGAGGGACGCGCGCGTCATCTCGGGCAGCGACCAGAACTCCTTCTTGAACGGGCCGACCGCCTTCTTGCGCGTCTTGTAGAAGAACTGCTCGTCCGTCTCGCCGCTCTTGCGCTCGTTGGCGGCGTTCTCGCGCAGCCAGTCGTACACCTTCGCCTTGAAGGCCGCCGGCGTCGCCTGGTGGTCGAACAGCAGGCTCTGGAACGCGGTGGCCAGGTGGATCTCCGCGGTCTCGACCTCCGGGAACTTCCCGAACGCGGAGTTCGGCAGCGTCGAGGCTCCGTGCTGCACCGCGCCCGCCATGCCGTAGCGCTCGCGCGCGTCGCGCGAGAGCAGCTTCAGCGTGTCGAAGTCGATGCTCACGTCCGCGATGGAGCCGTCCGGCAGCACCACGCCGCCGTGGCTGGTGCCCGTCTGCACGCTGATCTTCGACGTGCCGGTGAGCGCGGGGCCGCGCGCCGCCAGCGCCTTCCGATACCCGTCCATGAAGCCGTGCTGCTCGTCGATGGTGCTGTTCTTCCCGCCCACTTCGCCGATCTCGACGCCCACCGAGACGGTGACGCCGGCCGGCTGCTCGCGCCGGATCACCTCGGTCAGCTCCGCCGCGCGCTCGTAGTTCACGCGCTGCTGCGTGTCGATCGTGGGCTGCTTCAGGTCCACCAGGGTCGAGGTGTCGATGTCGACGTTGTAGAACCCCGCCGCGACCGCCTCCTTGATCAGCGCCTTGATCGCGCCGACCTCGCCCTCCGGGTCGCCCGCGTACTTCTTGGCGTTGACCTGGAAATGGTCGCCCTGCACGAACAGCGGGCCGCGGAAGCCCTCGCGCAGCGCCGCCGCGAGCAGCACCGTCGTGTACTCCGCCGGCCGCTGGTCGGTGTACGCCATCTCGGAGCGGGCGATCTCGCAGATGAACGCCCCGGCCTTGAGGCCGTTGGCGGCGCGGAACAGCGCCCGCGCGGAGTCGTACGCCAGGCCACGGATGTTGATCGCGGGCACCGTGAAGCCGTGGATCTCGCCGCGGCCCCGCGCCAGGTACAGGTCGTGGATCGAGGCGGGCCGGACGCCCGCCTCCTGCCCGATCTCCCACAGCAGCCACCGCGCCGCCTCCAGCGTCGCCGCGTCGCCGAACACCGCGGCCCAGGCGAGCTTGTCGGTCGCGGGGCCGGCGAGCGCGGCGGGCTTCCTCACGGCGAGCCTGCCGCCTTCGTCCAGCGTCACGGCACCGGCGAACGGCTCCAGCAGCTTCCGGGCGATATCCTGCATGACGTCTCCCGACATCGAGGTGAGCGACAGAGCCAGCCAAGGGAATGTAGAAGCGCGCCGCGGACGCGTCAAAACGCGCGGCACGCCGTGGGTTGCGTCGCGGGCGCGCTAAAGCGGAGATTGCGCGATCCCCGTTCCCGCCCATGCCGCCACCGCCGGAGACGCCATGCCCGACGCCGCCCCGTACCCCTACGACACGCACCTCGACGTCCTCAAGGGACCGCTGGAGACGATCGACGTCCCCGCCCTCGTGGCCGCCGTCCGCCACCCGTGGTGGAACCAGACGCTGTGCCGCGTGAACGACGCCGTGGTGCGCCTCGGCGTGGTGCAGGGCGAGTACCACTGGCACCACCACGACACCGAGGACGAGTTCTTCTACGTCGTGAGCGGGCGGCTGCTCGTGGATCTCGAGGGACGCACCGTCGAGCTCGCCCCCGGCCGCGGCATCGTCGTGCCCCGCGGCGTCGAGCACCGAACCCGGGCGCCCGAGCGCACCGTCATGCTCATGGTCGAGCGGGCGACCATCGTGCCCACCGGGAGTTGACGAGGCTCCGCGATCGCGTCCGAGCCGATCGGACACTGATCCCGTAAGCTCAACTATCACAAGGGATTCCATAGATACGAATCCCTCGGTCCCCTTTTTGCTGTGGATAGTCGGCGGGCAAGCCGATGCCCGGCGGGGGGAACCTGAGATGGACTCGATACTCGCGGTCGTGTCGGTCTGGGGCGCGCTGTCGGTGCTGTTCGCGGGCGCCCACTGGCGCTGGGTGTACTACGCCCCGGCGGCGGCCGAGCCCCGCCTCGTGTCGATGCACCTCCGCGTGCTCGCGCTGCCCGTCGCCCCGAACTAGACCTCCACCACCTGTCCGTCGTACGCCGGCTCGATCCCGGGCGGCAGCTCCGCGAGGAGCGCCGCGTGGCCGGTCTCGTGCGTCAGGTGGGTCAGGTAGGTGCGCTTCGCCCCGATCGCCTGCGCGGTCTCGACCGCCTCCGGAACCGAGAGGTGGGTGGGATGCGGACGGTGGAACAGCGCGTTCAGCACCAGGACGTCGAGGCCGCGCAGCGCCTCCCGGCCGGCGGCCGAGACCGACTTCGCGTCGGTGACGTAAGCGAGGCGGTCGAACCGGTAGCCCAGCACCTCGGTGGGCCCGTGGGGAAAGGCCAGCGGCAGCACCCGGAGGCCGGCCACGACGGCCTCGACGCCCGGCGCGAGCGCGGTCGCCGTCACGTCGGGACGCGACGAGCCCGGGATGGGCCGCGCCATCGGGTCGAAGATGTAGCCGAACCGCTCCCGCATCCGGGCCAGCGCGTCGGCCGGGCCGTACAGCGGCAGCTGGCCCCGGCCGTGGCCCGACAGCGCGCGCAGGTCGTCGATGCCGTGCACGTGGTCGGCGTGGTCGTGGGTGAACAGCACCGCGTCCACCGACCGGATGCCGGCCTCGAGCAGGCCGAGCCGCAGCTCGGGCGGCGTGTCGATGAGGATGGTGGCGCCGCCGTCCTGGACGACCGCCGAGGTGCGGTTGCGCTTGTCCCGCGGGTCGGTGGACGCGCAGACCGCGCAGCCGCACCCGATCTGCGGGATGCCGAACGAAGTGCCCGTTCCGAGGAACGTCAGCCGCACCGCTAGACCTCCTCGACCTTCACGAGGTTCGTCGTCCCCGGCACGTCGAACGGCACGCCCGCCGTCACCACGACCCGGTCGCCGCGCTGCGCGAGGCCGCTGGCGAGGATCCGCTCCCGCGCCGCGTCGAGCATCGCGTCGTAGCTCCGCGGGCCCTCGGCCAGCATCGGCACCACGCCCCACACCAGGGCGAGCTGCCGGTACGTGCCCTCCGTGTCGGTCACGCCGAGGATCGGCATCGGCGGCCGGCTGGCCGAGACCATGCGGGCGCTGAAGCCGCTCTTCGTGAACGTGACGATCACCGGCACGCGGAGCATCCGCGCCGCGGCCACGGCGGCGGCCGCCACCGCGTGCTCGGTGCGGGCCGGCGCGTCGGCGCGCCGCTCGAGCCATTCGGGGCACGCCCGCCAGCCGGGGTCGCCCTCGACGGCGCGGATGATGCAGTCCATGGCGGCGACCGCCTCCCGCGGGTGGTCGCCGATGGCCGTCTCCGCCGAGAGCATCACCGCGTCGGTGCCGTCGAGCAGCGCGTTGGCCACGTCGGACGCCTCGGCGCGGGTGGGCCGGGGGCTGTGGATCATGGACTCGAGCATCTGCGTGGCGGTGATGACCGGGCGGCGCCGCTCGACCGCCACGCGGATCACGCGCTTCTGCGCCAGCGGCACCAGCTCGAACGCCAGCTCGACCCCGAGGTCGCCGCGCGCGACCATCACGCCGTCGCTCGCGTCCGCGATCGCCTCCAGGTTGTCGAGCGCGGTGCCCTTCTCGATCTTGGCCACGATCCGGATCCCGGGCGGCAGCAGCGCGCGCAGCGCGGCCACGTCCTCGGCCCGGCGCACGAACGACAGCGCGAGGTACTCGACGCCGTGGGCCACCGCGAAGGCGACGTCCTCCCGGTCCTTGTCGGTCAGCGCGGGCACCGAGGTCGCCGTGCCCGGGAGGTTGATGCCCTTGTGGCTGGTGAGCTCGCCGCCGTACGCCACCCGGGCCTCGACCCTCGGCGGCGCCACGCGCACCACGTCGAGCCCCATCATCCCGTCGGCGAGCAGGATCTCCGTGCCCTCGCGCACGTCGGCCGACAGATCGTAGGTGGTGGGGATCTCGCCCGGGCGCGCCGCGCCCTCCGGCGCGAAGACGACCGTGCGGCCGGGCCGCAGGGCCACGGGCTCCTTCAGCTCGCCGACGCGGATCCGCGGGCCCTGGAGATCGAGCAGCAGCGCGACCGGGCGGTCGGCGCCGGCCGCCGCGGTGCGGGCGGCCGCGATCAGCGCGGTCCGCTCCGCCGCGGTGCCGTGGCCCGCGTTGACGCGCGCCACGTCCAACCCGGCGGCGATGAGCCCGGCGACGGCCTCGGGCGTCGACGTGGCCGGCCCGAGGGTGGCGACGATCTTGGTGCGGCGGACGGTCAGAAGCGCTCCGGAGGACGGGTGAGGCTCAAAAGATAAGCTCCACCCCCAGTCTCACCAGCCGCGGCGGTCCGTACGAGAACAGCGGCTGGTAGTAGTCCTGCGCGGCCGCGAGGTACAGCGGCAGCAGCTCCGCCTGGCCCGCGATGACGCCGTCGTGGTTGGTGTCCGCCCAGGCGCGGTAGCGCGGCGACTCGTACGGGATGGGCTGGGGGTTCGCCGCGTAGGCCGCCAGCGCCGCCGCCTGGATGCCGGCCGCCCCCAAGCCCGGCGTGCCGGTGTCCCGGCGCACCGCCACGACGTTCCGCCGGCCGAGCAGGTTGCGGACGTCCAGGTAAACGCTGCCCTGCGCCCCCGCCAGGCGCAGGGGCCGCCGCAGCAGCGCGTCCACCGTGAACTGCGACGGGAGCCGCTCGCCGTTGGGCGCGCCGAGCAGCGAGTCGCCCGCGGCGTTGGTCAGCGAGTACGGCAGGCCGGAGCTGTAGCGGACGATCGCCGCCCCTTCCAGGGCCGCGAACGGCCGGACGCCGAGCACCCGCGGCCCGAACGCGTCCGGCGAGCGCGCCTGCGCGACGATCGTCACGCCGTGCCGCCGGTCGTAGTCCATCGGGAACTCGACCTGGCCGGGGTAGATCGTGTCGGCGCCGACGATCTGCGGCTGCCGCAGCTGGAACGCGTTGCTCGCCGTGGCCGTGGCGTACTGGAGCGTGTAGGACACGCGCACGCCCCACCAGTCCTTCAGCTCCCGCTCCCACAGCACCTCGACGCCCTTCACCGATCCGTAGTCGATGTTGCCGAAGATGCTGGAGTCGGGGTTCACGCCGAACGGCACGCTCGCCACCAGCCCCGTGAGCTGCTTCACGTAGGCGTTGACCCGCAGCGACATGTCCGCGGCCGGCCGCGCCCGCACGCTGAACTCGTACTGGGTGGACTGCTCGAAGCCCAGGTTGGGATTGCCGAGCCGGAACCGGCCGGTGCGGGTCGTGTCCTCGAACGCCGCGTCCACCATGTACTGGAAGTCGGGCGCCTGGCTGAAGCGGCCCCAGCTCGCCACGAAGGTCGCGCCGTGCAGGACCGCCGACACCGCGAGCCGCGGGTTGAGGCTGGAGCGCGCCGTGATCTGCCCGCCGGCCAGGCTGGCGTGCGGGTCGAACCGGTCGTACCGCACGCCGACGGTGAGCGCGAGGTCCTGGGAGCGGAACTGGCCTTCGGCGTACGCGGCGGCGCTGGTGGGCGTGAAGTCGGACGCGGTCGCGGGGGGCACGCTGTCGCCGACGGGCAGGTACGCGAGCACCCGCTGAAAGGTCTGGACCCGCTGCCGCACCGCCTCGCCGCCGACGAAGAGGTCCGCCTGCCGCGACAGTCCCACGTCCACGTCGACCTGGCCGCGCAGCTCGTCGAAGTGGTTCCAGGCGATCTCGCCCCGCGAGGCACCGCCGAGGAAGAACGCGGGCACGCCCCAGGGCGTGTTCACGCTGTAGTCGGGGACGGCGAAGCCCGGCACCGCCCCCCGCGCCGCGACCGTGTCCCGCGCGCGGGCGATGCCCTCGCCGACGAAGTCGAACGGCGAGTTCGCGAAGGCGCCGAACGCGTAGGAGGGCTGCGAGACCAGCGTGCCGCGCTCGAAGTCCCGTGTGAACCAGCCGACGCGCAGGTCGGCCAGGAGCGGGGTCGACAGCGAGGGGGGCGCGACCAGCTGGAGGTGCCCGGTCACCAGGTCGCCCGTCAGGCGCTGGGCGGGCGCGAAGCTCTGGTCGTACTTGTACGCCTGGTCGTACAGCAGCTGCCGGCCGTCGGAGTGCAGCGCGAACAGGCGCAGCGTCTGCCGGGTCGCGAACGGCACGGTGAGCTTGGCGGCGGCGTCCAGCTCCTGGCCCGCGTTGTGGGGCAGCATCCAGGGCTGCGCCGTCCGCGGGTCGCGGGGATCGGTCGGCGGCGGCGCGTTCACCGGATCCGCGTCGAGCCGCCCGCTGGCGTCCACGGCGGCGAGCAGCTTCGCCCCGCCCACCAGCGGCCCGTCCGCCTCCAGCACGACGCGATCGAGGCCGTGGTCGAGGGCGGCGCCGAGGCCCCGGTCGGTCTCGTAGGCCGCGCGTCCCTGCCACGCGTCGCCGCCGTCCTTGGTCACCACGTTGATGAGGCCCGACAGCGCCTGGCCGTAGCGCGCCGAGAAGCCGTTCGTGACCAGCGACGCCTCGGTGAGGATGTCCGGCGGCAGGTTGAGGCCCAGCGTCCCCGTGGAGGCGTCGAGCTGGTTCTTGAGCCCGAGGCCGTCCACGATGAACGCCTGCTCGCCGAGCCGGCCGCCGCGGTAGCTGTCGCCCACCGCTCCGGCCGAGAGCGCGACCGCCTCCTCCAGCGTGCTGACCGGGAGGTGCCGCAGGTCGTCGGCGCTGATGTGCTGCACGGTCGCCGTGGCCAGGGGATCGAGGACCGCGTCGGGCGCCGCCTGCACCGTCACCGCGCCGAGCTGCACGGCCTGGGGCTGGAGCACGAGGTCCAGCGTCGTGGTCTCGCCCGAGCGGACGAGCACGCTGTCGTGCTGCTGCGTCGCGAAGCCGATCAGCCGCGCGGTGAGCTGGTGCCAGCCGCTCCGCACGCCCCGCACCTCGTAGCCGCCGGCGGTGTCGGTGAGTGCCGCGAGCCGGCCGTCCACCAGGACCTGCGCGCCGTGCAGGGGCGCCTGCGAGGACCCGTCGCGCACCACGCCGACCACGGTGCCGGTGGTCTGACCCCGCGCCCGCGCCGGTCCGAGGGCGCAGGCGGCCAGCGCCGCCAGGCAGCCGGCGAGCAGCGGAGATCTCACGGCGCCTGGTAGAGCCACAGGTCGGGGAAGAGGCCGGGCCTGGCGGCCTCGACCACCAGCCGCGTGCCGGAGGGCGACAACGCCGGCCGCGCGAGCCGCAGCGAATCGGGCGGTGTGACCCGGACGCGGGTGTGCGCGGCGACGTCCACGACGTAGAGATTCGTGTCGCCCACGGCCACCAGGAGGTTCCCGTGGACCTGGACGCCGCTCAGCGCGCCGATGCCGCCCAGCACGTACCACGAGCTCGGCGAGGCCGCGCCGGGCGCCACGCGGTAGACCACGCTGTCGCCGGGGAGCGTGAAGTACAGCGCGCCCGCGGAGTCCACCGCCAGCGAGGTGGCGCCGGCGCTGCCGGGCACGACGGCGATCGTCGCCGTGTCGCCCGCCGGCGTCAGCCGCTCGATCCACAGCGGGGTCGCGATGGTGTCCGGCGGCTGCGGCGGGGTGGCGAAGGTCAGCTGCTCGGCGATGTAGACGAGGTCGCCGCCCGGGAGCCAGCGCAGGCTCCCGGCGCTCCCGTGCAGCGTCCCGCCCGCGTCGGTGTACGGGAAGCGCAGGACGGCGTGTCCCGGATCCGGATCGGCGAGGGTGGCCACGACCAGCTCGATCGCCGCCGGCGCCGCCGCCCCCACGACGGAGCGTTCGCGCAGGTACGCGAGCCGGCCGCCGGCCCCGACCGCCGGGGCGCGCAGCAGCACCGTCGAATCGGGGTCGGCCAGGTCGTGGCACACGATCCGGACCAGGTGGCCGCCGCCGGGCGGCAGCACGCCCAGGCACTGGTCCTGGTTGGGCTCGCCGGAGGAGAGCGCGTAGATGATGCCCGAGTCGCCCGGCAGCCAGGCGGGCTCGACGTCGCCGCTGGTGCTGAACGTGAGCCGGCGCGGGTAGGTCGAGTCGAACGGCACGTTGGGCTCGACGTACGCCGCGAACGGGCGCGCGTGCTCGCACGCCGCGAGCGCCGCCAGCGCCGCGACCGCCGCCGCCGCGCAGGCTCGACGGCTCACCGTTCCCCGCCCTCCCACCGGATCCAGCCTCCGCCGCGGTGCCCGAAGTCGAACGCGCCCGGATGCAGCATCTCCGCGAGGATCTCGAGCGACTCGACGAGCCGCGGCCCCGGGCGGTGGAAGTAGGCGTTGCCGTCCACCAGGCACACGTGTCCGGCCTTCACCGCCTCCAGCGCCGGCCACCCCGGGTTCGCGGCGAGCGTGGGCATCTCGGCCGCGGTGCGCTCGAGATCGAAGCCGCACGGCGACACCACGATCGCGTCGGGGTCGGCCTCCGCCAGCGCCCGCCAGCTCATCCCCGGCGAGTGCTTCCGCGCTTCGCCGAACAGGTTCCGGCCTCCGGCGAGGGCCACCAGCTCGGGCATCCAGTTGCCGGCGGCCATCAGGGGATCGATCCACTCGACGACCGCCACGCGCGGGCGGCGGCCCAGCGAGGCCGCCCGACCGCCGACGGCGGCCACCCGGTCCTGGAGCCGCCCGACCAGCGCCTCGCCCGCCGCGCCTGCGCCGAGCGCCGCCGCGACCCGGCGGACGTCGGACCACAGGTCGTCGAGGCCGTTCGGCTCGAGGGCGAGGATCCGCGCCGGCCCGTCCACCAGCTCGCACACCGCGCGCTCCACGTCCGCCGGCGTGACCGCGCAGACCTCGCACTGGGTCTGGGTGATCACGAGGTCCGGCCGCAGCGACTTGAGCAGCGCGGCGTCCACCTCGTAGATCGACAGGGCGCGCGCGAGGCGCTCCTTCAGCGCCAGGTCGATCGCGCGGCTGCCCCCGGCGGTCGCGAACGCCGGCCGGCTCACGGCGGGGAGCCGGCGCACCGACGGCGGCCAGTCGCATTCGTGCGACCGCCCGACCAGGGCGGCTTCCTGGCCGAGCGCGCACACGATCTCGGTGCTCGAGGCGATGAGCGAGACGACGCGCGTGGCTACCTCGCGGTGGGCGGACGGCCGGTGTACAGGCTACCCGCCGGCGGTGGGAAACGTTTCCAGCAGCCAGCGCTTCCAGCGCCCGTGGCGCTGGGACGCCAGGACGAACGGCCGCTCGCACGGCCCCTCCTTCGCCCGGAGGATCGCGAGCAGCCCGCGCCGCTCGACCGGTGACCAGCGGCCGAGGTCGGGGATCAGCGCGGCCACGGGCGCGAGACGCTCGGGCACCGTGTCCGCGCCGAGCGCGCGCGCCACCGCGGCCACGGAGGCCCGCACCGCGCGGCCGCGGTCGCCGCCGTGCCGCAGCCGGACGGCGCGCGTCACGGCGAGGCCCACCCGGCGCACCTCGGCGTCGCGGAACGCCTCCGCCTCGGTCCCGTCGGTCGCGAGCACCATGTCGCTGCGGGCCAGCCGCCGCAGCGTCTCCGGTGCGCTGCGGGCACCCGCGCGGCCGGCGAGCCGGGCGGCCTCGGCGTCCGCCGCGGCCCGCACCGACCGGGACAGCGAGCGGAACCCGAGCTTGTAGTAGAACCAGAACGATCCCGCCTCGATCCCCTCGGGGTTCTGGTGCCCGATCTGGTAGCGGCGCATCACGAACTTGCGGGCGCCGAAGTGGTGGTGGAACACCGCGCAGAAGCGGTCGAACACGTACGGCGACTCGCCGCCGCGGTAGGTCGGGAAGATGTTGATCCCGATGTCGGCGCGGTCGAACAGCATCACCGCGTACCCGTAGCCGATCGGCACGCCGTTCTTCACCAGCAGCGCGCCGATGTCGCTTTCCAGCGTGAGCCGCAGCGCCGGCGCGAGGCCGATCACGTAGATCTCGAGGCCGCGGCCGGCGTCCACCCGGTACACCTCGCGGCGGTGCGCGTGGACGATCACGTGGAACTCCCGCTCCCGCTGCGACAGCGCGGCGCGCGCCGCGTCGATCACGCGGTCCGCCCGGGCCGGCGCGAGCAGCCGCAGCGGGCCCGGCGGGCGGAGCACCTCGGCCCGGAAGTCGGCGGGGCGCCCGGACCGGAGGGTGCGGTGGTAGAAGGGCCGCGCCGGCAGGCGCGCGTGGGTCACGCTGTCGCGGCAGCCGGCCAGGTCCCAGCGCACCGGGAGGTTGAGCTGCTCGAACAGGTGGGCCTCGAGCTGCGGCAGCAGGCGCAGGCCCGCCAGCGCGTCCAGCAGCCACGCCAGGTCGGTGCGCCGGTCGGCGCCCTTGGCGGCGCGGATCCAGGCCCAGGAGGGAACGTCGTCGTCGTCGAGCCCTTCGTTCTCGGCCCACGCCACCACCAGCGAGAGCAGCGCGGCCACGTCGTCCCAGGCGCGCCGCCGGTACGCGGGCCAGTCGATCTCCACCGCGCGGCCGTAGCGGGCGCGCAGCCAGCGGGTCATGGCGTAGTTGAACGGATAGTGGTAGGTGGTGCCCGCGATGCCGGTGTTGCGGAGCCGGTCGGCGAGGGGCGCCGCGCGGCGCTCGAAGCCCGCCAGCTCCCGCTCGGCGCGCCGCAGCTCCGCGGCACTGCGCGGGAAGGCGCGCTGGAAGCACAGTCGCTCGTGACGCGCCAGCAGCGCGTCCGCCGAGGTCACGCTACGCGCACTCCCGCTCGACCACCCCGCGGAACAGCTGCGCGATGCGGCGCGTGACCGGCCGGTCGGCGGGGAGCCTGCGTCCGTCGAGACAGTCGATGGGCACGACGTCGTAGACGGTGCTGGTGAGGAACAGCTCGTCGGCGTCCGGCAGCTCGGTGGCGTACACCGGCGTCTCGCGGCAGGGGATGCCGTGGTCGCGGCACAGGTCCAGCACCACCGCCCGGGTGATGCCGGGGAGGATGTAGTTCGACAGCGGCGCCGTGCGGACCTCGCCGTCCGCGACCGCGAAGAAGTTGCTCAGCGAGCCCTCGAGCACCGCGCCGTCGCGCACGAACAGCCCCTCGTGCGCCCCGAGGTCGCGCGCCCGCTGCGCCGCGAACGAATTGGGGATCAGCGACGTGACCTTGATGTCGCAGCGCGACCAGCGCACGTCGGGCTCGAGCACCGCGCTCGCGCCCGGATCCGCCAGCGCGGGGTTCGGCTTGAAGGCCCACGCCATGGCGAACACCGTGGGCTTCGTGTCGGGCGGCGGGAACAGGTGCGAGCGCGGAGCCGTGCCCCGCGTGATCTGGACGTAGATCAGCGCGTCGCCGCCCAGGCCGTTGGCCTCGAGCAGCTTCGCGGGCACCGCCTCGAGCGGCGTGAGGTGCGCCCCGATCCGCATCTTCGCGCAGCTCGACGCGAGCCGCGCGAAGTGCTCGGCCAGCAGGAAGATCCGGCCGTTGTAGGCCCGGATCACCTCGTACACGCCGTCGCCGTAGGTGAACCCGCGATCCAGCGGGCTGATGAGCGCCTGGTCGTCCGGCAGGTACCGCCCGTTGAGGTAGACCGTGCTCATGGCTCCAACCTAGCGCCCGCGCTAGCGGCGCCGCCAGATGGCCCACTCGTCCACGACGTCCTCGCCGCGCACCACGTGGTATCGGTCGAACATCGCGGCGGTGAGACAGGAGTGGTTGGGGAGGATACGCAGCTTCTCACCCACATCCAACGAGGGTGTAGGGTGTGGGGTGTAGGGTGTCGGGCTCACACCCCACACCCTACCCCCTACACCCCCTGTTCCGACCATGCCGTGTTCCTGGCTGACCGCAGTGACCTCGAGCTCCGGATCGAGGGCGTGTCCCGTCAGTCCCACCATCACCGGCCCGAGGCCGCGGGCGAGCGCGGGGTCGTGGGGCCCCGGGTCCTTGGACAGTGCCAGGGCCCCCGCATCCACCACCACGTGGTCCGCGCCGGCCTGGTGCGACACCACGCTCGCGAGCACGGTCACCGCGCAGTCCTCCGGGGCGCAGACTCCCGAAGCGACCTGCATGAAGTCGTGGAACGCGTAGTTGCCCGGGCGGACCTCGGTCACGCCGTCGAGCCGCTCGACCGCCGACATCGCCGGCGTCGAGCCCACGCTCACCGCGGCGACGGGGACGCCCTCCCGCCCGAGGCGGGCGGCGAGCGCCACCATCGTCGCCCGCTCCGCCTCGGCGACGGCCGCGCGCTCGGCCCGGGTGGCGGCGCGGTAGCTCTGGCCGGCGTGGGTCAGCAGCCCGTCGAAGGCGACGCCGCCCTCGGCGGCGAGCGCGCGGGCCACCGCCACGGCCTCCGCCGAGCGGGGGTCGATGCCGGAGCGGCCGTGGCCCGAGTCCACCTCGAGCCAGGCGTGCACCACGGCGCCAGCGGCGCGGGCCGCGCGCCCGAGCGCGGCGGCGGCCGCGGCCGAGTCCACGGTCACGCGCAGCGTGATCCGCCGCGCCAGCGCCGTCACCTCGTCCAGCCGGCCGAGCACCAGCGGGAACGCCCAGGTCACGTCGTCGAAGCCGCCGTCGGCGAACGCGACGGCCTCGGGCAGGGTCGCCACGGTGATGCCGCGCGCCCCGCGCTCGCGCTGCATCCGTCCCACCTCGAGGCACTTGTGGGTCTTGGCGTGCGGCCGCAGGGCGACGCCGAGCGCGCGGGTGCGCTCGGCCATGCGGTCGAGGTTGCGCTCGAGGACGTCGAGATCGAGCAGCAGGGCGGGCGTCGGCAGGTCGCCGACGCGCGAACGGCGCGGCATCAGTCGAAACTGAGGCCGCGCCGCCGAAAGCTCAATGGCCTACTTGGCGAAGCCGCTCGGCATCTGGAGCAGGAAGAACTTGTTGCCGTCCGGGTCGGAGAAGTTCGCCACGATGCCGCCCCAGCGCTCCTTCCGGGGCTTGAGGCTGAACACGACCTTCTTGCGGGTGAGCGACTTGTAGGTCGCCTCGATGTCGTCCACGTAGAAGCTCACCCCGGTCCGGACGCCGACCAGCTTCTTCGCCGCGCGGTTCCACGGGGTGGTGAGGGAGAAGGTGGTGCGGCCCGCGCCGCACTCGAAGCACACCCAGTCGTGCTTCCGGTCGAAGAAGCACAGCCGGAGACCGACCTTGTCGCGGTAGAACCGGAGCGCCTTGCCCAGGTCCTTCACCACGACGGTGACGTTGCCGACTTGCGTGATCATGGGTCCTTCCCGCCGCTACAGGAGCTTGCGTTCGTGCGCCGCCCGCTCGAGCTCCTCGCGGAACTTCGGGTGCGCGATGTCGATGAGGGCGCGGGCACGCTGCCGCACCGTCTTGCCGAACAGGTACGCCGCGCCGTACTCGGTCACCACCCAGCGCACGTCGGCGCGGGTCGTGACCACGCCGGCGCAGGGCGAGAGGCAGGGCACGATGCGCGACCGCTCGCCGCCCTTCGCCGTCGAGGGCAGCGCGATGATCGGCTTGCCGCCGCGTGAGCGCGACGCCCCGCGGATGAAGTCCGTCTGGCCGCCGAAGCCGCTGTAGAACAGCGGCCCGATGGAGTCGGACGACACCTGGCCGGTGTAGTCGATCTCGATGGCCGAGTTGATGGCCACCATGCTGTCGTTCTGCGCGATCACGAACGGGTCGTTGGTGTACGACAGGGGGTGCAGCTCGACGACCGGGTTGTCGTGCACGAAGTCGAACAGCCGCTTGGTGCCGAGCAGGAAGCCGGCGATCACCTTGCCGCGATGGAGCGACTTCCGCTCCCCGGTGACGACGCCCGCCTCGATCAGGTCCACGATGCCGTCGGCGAACATCTCGGTATGCACGCCGAGCGCGCGGCGGTCGGACAGCTCCTTCAGCACCGCGTCGGGAATGCCGCCGATGCCCATCTGCAGCGTGTCGCCGTCGTCGATCAGCTCGGCCACGTTGTGCGCGATCGCGTCGGTGATGTCGTCGCCGGGCTCGACGTGCAGCTCCATCAGCGGCCGCGAGGTCTCGACCACCGCGTTGAGCTGGCGCACGTGGATGAACGCGTCGCCGTGCACCCGCGGCATCTGCTGGTTCACCTCGGCGATCACGTGGCGCGCGTGGCGCGCCGCGTCGAGGGTGTGGTCCACGCCCACGCCCAGCGAGCAGAAGCCGTGCGCGTCCGGTGGCGACACCTGGATCAGCGCCACGTCGATCGGCAGCGTCCCGTCGCTGAACAGCCGCGCGATCTCGCCCAGGAAGATCGGCGTGTAGTCCGCCCGGCCCTCGTTCACCGCCTTGCGCGCGTTCCCGCCGATGAACACCGCGTTGTGCCGGAAGTGGCCCTCCATCTCCGGCAGCGTGTGCGACGCGCGGCCCATCGTGAGCAGGTGGATGACCTCGACGTCCTTGAGCGAGGGGGCCCGCGCGCTCAGCGCGTCGACCAGCGGCTCCGGCACGGCGCAGCCGGGGTGGATGTAGACCCGGTCGCCGCTCCGCACGACCTTCAGCGCCTCCTCCGGCGTGCACAGCAGGGAACGGTAGAACTCCGACCAGGTGGTGCGCGGATGCGGGGCGACGCTCACCGGGGCCACTGCCGACATGGGTCCTCGCTCGTGATGACGGTGCGACGCGTTCACGGCCCTCCGTAACCGCAATTTCTGTGCTCGGTTTCGGCGCCGCGGCGCCCCCCGCAGCGCCGCGGCTCGAACGGATGTTCGACGAGTCGTCTCGTCATTTCATTCCCAGTCGCCCGCCACCGCGGAGCGCGGTCCCTCCGGCCGCTGCACGTGGATCACGCGGCGGTACGTGGTGCCGTTCACCGTCACGCTGAGCGTGTAGTCGCCGGGTCCACCAGCGCGGCACCGCCGAAGCCGCCGAAGCCCCCGCCGCCCCCGCCGCGGCCCGTCCTGAGGCCCTGCGGCGGCTCCCACGCCCCGGGCTCGCCGGGCTCGGGATCGCGGCCCGCGGCCAGGGCCTTGCCGCGCTCGGTGGAGTCGCCGCGCCACGCCGCCGCGAGGCTGTCGCGGACCACCCGCGAGCGCGCCGCCGCGAGGACGCTGTCGCGCCGCGCCGCCGGGCCGAGCGGCGTGCGGTTCTTGCGCAGGTCCCAGGTGGCCCAGTGGAAGCCCGGCGCGCCGCTGGCGCGGAAGGTCCGGATGGTGTCGCCGAGCGGGCCGGTGATCACGAACTGCACGGTGTCGCCCCGCTGCCGCCGCTGCGGCTCGACCGGCGCCGGCCGCTCGTCGTCCTGGGCGCCGGGCTCGGCCGCCGGATCGCCGCCCGGCTCGGCCGGCGCCGACGTGTCGCGCACCGCGGTCGTGGCGCCGGGCAGGCGGTACGCGATGCGCGCGCCGAACGGCGGGTTGGCGGCGTCGAACTCCCGGCTCCCCGACCAGAACTGTCCCGTGCGCTCGGTGAACAGCAGCGCCGGGTCCACCGTGAACAGGTGGAACGGCGCGTCGAGCGCCGAGTCGGTGAGCTCCTCGAGCGGGCCGATGTCCATGGTCCAGATGCTCCGCCCGTGGGTCGCGGCCACCAGCACGCGGTCGCGCGGGTGGATGGCGAGGTCGTGCACCGGCACGGTCGGCATGCCTTCGTCGAGCCGGTGCCAGGCCGCGCCGGTGTCGAACGACACGTAGGCCGCCTGCTCGGTGCCGAGGAACAGCAGGCTGCGGCGCCGCGGGTCCTCGCGCACCACGTGCACGAACGTGGTGGGCGGCAGCGTGGCCGCGAGGCTGCGGAACGTCCGGCCGAAGTCGTTCGTCACGTACACGAACGGCCGGTTCACGTCGTCGCGGTGCCCGTCGAACGTCACGTAGCAGGTGGCGCTGTCGAAGTGCGACGGCTCGACGCGCGTGACCCAGGTGCGGGGGGGCACGCCGGGGAAGCGGCCGGTCAGGTTCGTCCAGGCGGCGCCGTCGTCGGTCGAGAGCCACACGTTGCCGTCGTCGGTCCCGGCCCACAGGATGCCCGCCCGCACGGGCGACTCCGCGGCGGTCGTGATGGTGCCGTGGGTCTCGGCGCCGGTCACGTCGCGCGTGATGCCGCCGGTGGTGCGCGTGCTGGCCTTGATGCGCGTCGAGTCGCGGGTCGAGAGGTCCTCGCTCACCGGCGACCAGTGGTCGCCCTGGTCCACCGACTTGTAGAGCCGGTTCCCGCCCAGGTACAGCGTGCGCGGGTTGTGCGGCGAGAGGAAGAACGGCGTGGACCAGTTGAACCGCGGCCGGGCGAGCGAGTCCGCGGCGATCCGCGCCTTGTAGGCGGCGACGGCGCGCTGCTGCTCGGGCGTGGCCGCCGCGGTGGTGTCGCCGCGGGCGATCAGCACCGAGTCCTCCAGCGTCCGCGAGAGCGGGCCCGGCACCGGGCGGATCTGCTTCCGCGTCCAGCTCCGGAGGTCGAGCCGCGAGATGCTGCCGCCCTGCGACTCGGCGTACACGGTGTTCGGGTCGGTGGGATCCACCGCGGCGTAGAAGCCGTCGCCCCCGTCCACGTTGAACCAGTCCTGGTTCAGGATGCCCGCGCGCCGGTTGCTCCGGCTCGGCCCGCACCAGGAGCCGTTGTCCTGCAGGCCGCCGCAGATCCAGAACGGCTCCTGCATGTCGAGCGCGATGGCGTAGAACTGCCCCACCGGCATCTGCATGATCGCGTCGTAGCTGCGGCCCCGGTCGGAGGTGATCGCGAGCCCGCCGTCCTCGCCGACGACGTAGCGGTCGGGATCGTCGGGATCGCTCCAGAACGCGTGGTAGTCCACGTGGACGCCCTGGCCGATGCGGCGCGGGGTGCGCCCGCCGTCGTTCGAGAAGAACAGCTGGGTGCCCATCCAGTAGATGCGGTCCGGGTCGCGCGGGTCCACGCGCACCTGCGAGAAGTAGAACGGGCGGTCGTCGTCGGCGTTCATCCGGGTCCAGGTGGCGCCGCCGTCGGTCGTCCGGTAGAGGCCGCTCTGGAGCCGCTGGCGCTTCGACGTGTCGGCGACGAAGCCGCGCCGCAGCGATTCGGGGTTGGGGTTCGAGTCCGCCTCGACCATCGCGTAGACCACCTGCGGGTTGCTCGGCGCGACGGCGATGCCGATCCGCCCGAGCGCCGTCGCGGGGAAGCCGCCGCCGTGCACCCGCTGCCACGTGGCGCCCCCGTCGGTGCTCTTCCACAGGCCCGAGCCGGGGCCGCCGCTCTGGAGCGAGTAGGGCGTCCGCTGGCGCTCCCACGACGCGGCCCACACCACCTGGTGGTTCGAGGGGTCGATCGCGACGTCCACGAAGCCGGCGCGGTCGCTGACGAAGTTGACGTTGGTCCAGGTCTTCCCGCCGTCGGCGGTCCGGTACAGGCCCCGGTCGCGGTTGGGGCCCCAGGCGTGGCCGAGCGCGGCGACGTACACGACGTTCGCGTCGGCCGGGTCCACGGCGATCCGACCGATCTGCCGCGAGTCCTCGAGCCCCATGAACGTCCAGGTCTTCCCCGCGTCGGTCGACTTCCAGACGCCGCCGCCCGGCGAGATGGAGTTGCGCGAGTCCGCCTCGCCGGTCCCCGCCCACACCACGGCGGTGTCCGCCGGCGCGATCGCCAGAGCGCTCACCGTCGAGACCGGCTGGTGGTCGAACACGGGCGTCCAGGTGACCCCGGCGTTCACGGTGCGCCACAGGCCGCCGGTGGCGAAACCGACGAGCAGCTCCCTGGCGTTGCGCGGATTGCCGATGACCGCGCTCACCCGCCCGCTCATGTTGGCGGGTCCGACCTGCCGCCACGCGAACGCGTCGAGCAGGGTCGTGTCGGGATGGGTGACCTGGGCCCGCGCGGCCGCCAGCGGGACGAGCACGAGAGCCAAGGGCACGAGCAGAGCGCTTCGCATGGGGCCGACCTTGGTTGTGGGACGTTGGAGCCGGATAGAATGCGGCGGCGCGCGCAGCGCGGCCAGCCCCCGTGCTACGGGCGGCGGGCGCCCGGCGTTGACGCGGCCATTGCCAGGCCGGCGCCGGCGGAGGCACCATTCGCCATGGACCCCGTCCTGAGCTACGAGCTGCTGCGGAGCTTCACGACGCCCGTCGTCGCGATCACGGCGGAGCGGGCCGGCAAGGAGAACGGGATGATCTCCGACGTCGCCGCGCGCGCGTCGATCGTCCCGGACGTCCCCCGGCTGATGATCCTGGTGCACAAGTTCAACTACAGCCACGACATGATTTTCGAGACCGGCCGGTTCGCCGTGCACGCGCTGCACCGGGGCCAGCTCGACGTGGTCGAGCGCCTCGGCTTCGAGTCGGGCCGCGACCGCGACAAGATGGCGGGCCTCGCGCGCCGCGCGGGCGCGCTGGGCTGCCCCATCCTCGAGGACTGCTGGGCGTGGTTCGAGTGCCGGGTGATCAACGTGATGGACACGGGCAGCTCGACCTGCTTCCTCGGCGACGTGGTCGACCTCGGCCGCGGGCCCGGGAAGGAGCTCCTCACGCCCGGCTGGATGCGGGCCAACCTGCCCGAGGCCTGGCGCGAGATCTACCTGACCAAGCTGGCCGCCGCGCAGGCGTGGGCGCGGGAGCGCAGTGGGGAGGTGAAGGCGGTGGTGTGGCGGGGCCTGGTAGCCTAGGAAGCGTTCCTACACCCTACCACCCTTACACCCTACACCCAGCGTCCAGGCGCGAGGAGGCTGGGTGTAGGGTGTGAGGGTGTAGGGTGTTCGGGCGCCCGGCGACATCAATCCCCCCCCGCCGCCGCCTCCCGGATCAGCTCCCACGCCTGCTCCACGTGCCGGCGCTCGGTCCGGAGGTTGCCGATCGCGATCCGCACCACCACCCGGCCGCGCAGCCTCGTCGACGCGAGGAAGACGGGCCCCGCGGCGTTGACCCGGCTGATCACGCGCTCGTTCAGCCGGTCCTGCTCCTCGCCGGTCGCGCCGCGGGTCGCGCGGCAGCACACGACGCTGAAGGGCACCGGCGCCGCCAGCTCGAAGCCGGGCTCGGCGCGCACCCAGCCCGCCAGTTCCTGCGCCAGCGCGCAGTGGCGGCGGATGCGGTCCCGGAGCCCGCTCACGCCGAAGGCGCGGATCACCATCCACAGCTTGAGGGCGCGGAACCGGCGGCCGAGCTGGATCCCGTAGTCCATCAGATTGGTGACGCCCGCCTCGTCGGTGCGCAGGTAGTCCGGCACCAGCGAGAAGGCGTTGCGGAGCGCCGCGGCCTCGCGCACCAGCATCACGGAGCAGTCCACCGGCGTGAACAGCCACTTGTGCGGGTTCACCACGACGGAATCGGCGTGCTCGATGCCGTCGAACAGCGGCCGGTACTCGGGGCAGATGGCGGCGGCGCCGCCGTACGCGGCGTCCACGTGGAGCCAGACGGCCTCGCGGCGGCAGATGGCGGCGATGGCCGCCAGGGGATCCACGCTGGTGGTGGAGGTGGTGCCGGCCGTCGCCACGACGGCGATGGGGAGCCGCCCGTGGATCCGGTCCTCGGCGATCAGCGCCTCGAGCGCGACCGGATCCATGCGGAACTCGCCGTCCACCGGGACCTTGCGCAGGTTGCCGAGCCCGAGCCCGAGCGCGATCACGGCCTTGTCGATCGAGGAGTGGGCCTGCTCGCTGCCGTACACGGTCATCGCGGGCACGTCGGCGCGGCCGGCCATGCCCTTCTCGCGGATCTCGAGGCCCGGCGCGCGGTCGCGCGCGGCCGCCAGCGCCAGGAAGCTGGAGACGGACGCCGTGTCGTTGATGTGGCCGCGGAACGTGGCCGGGAGGCCGACCATCTGGCGCAGCCAGTCGGTGACGACCTCCTCGAGCTCCGTCGCCGCGGGGCTGGTGCGCCACAGCATCGCGTTGACGTTGAGCCCCGCGGCGAGCGCCTCGCCCAGGATGCCGGGGCCGGACCCCGTGATGCCGAAGTAGGCCATGAAGCCCGGGTGGTTCCAGTGGGTGACGTTGGGCTCGATGATGCGGCGGTAGTCGTCGAGCACGCGGTCCACGGGCTCGGGGTCTTTCGGCGGCACCGCGGCGAGCGCCGCGCGCACGTCCCCGGGCCCCACCTTCGGCAGGACCGGGTAGTCGCCGACGTGCTCCAGGTAGTCGGCGACGAGGTCGGAGACGCGGTGCATCGCGGCCCGGAACTCCGCGGCGGGAAGATCGCCCTGTGGTGAGGAAGGCATGGGGGCAACATACCGCTGTGAGAGGTGAGGGGTGAGGGGTGAGAGGTTCACGTGAGACGTGAGCGGCAGAAGCCGTGAGAGGGGAGGTTCCCTCTCACCCCTCGACCTTCTCACCTCTTACGAACCTCTCACGCCTTTTCACCTCTCACCTCTCACGTGAACGTCTCACCTCTCACCCCTCACCTCTCACTTCGTGGCCTGCATCACACCCATTCCTCGCGTCATCGGCAATGTCACCAGCACCAGCGCCGCGGCGGCGAGGAACGGCGTCCCGTAGCCGAACCGGTCCATCGCGTAGCCCGCCGCGACGGGAAACGCCACGCGGGAGACGCCGCCGAAGGTCTGCTGGACGCCCATGTACAGGCCCCGGTCCGCGCCGGGCACGACCTGCGACAGCCGGCCCGTCACGCACGGGAACAGGAACGCGGTGCCGAGCGGCATCAGCGTCATCGACGCGATGAGCACCGGGTAGGTGCGGGCGACGGCGAGCAGCAGCAGGCCGGCCGAGAGCAGCGCGATGCCCAGCCGGCTGAGGCGCCCCTCGCCCAGGCGGACCAGCGCCCAGCCCAGGAGGCCGGCGCGGGCGATGACGCCCATGGCGCCGAAGTACATGAAGAAGTAGCCGATGGTGTGCTCGGTGACGCCGAGCCGCGCGGCGAGCAGCAGCGGCATCGTCGGCCCGGTCCCGTAGAAGGCGCCGATCGCGATCGTGTAGATCCAGATCAGCCGGGACGCCGGCTCGCGCGGGTGCGAGACCACCCGCCGCAGCGCCACCGATCCCGGGGTGCGGACGGCGGCGTGAAATCCGGCCGAACGCTCCTGCGACTCCCGCAGGAACCGCCACGCGAACGCCGCAATCAGTGCCGCGAGCACCGCGGCCGCCAGGCCCGGCGCGCGGCGCCCGCCCGCCTGGTCGAGGACCGAGCCGAACGCGGGTCCCACCACGGCGCCCAGGCTCGTCACCGCCGACAGCCAGCCGAGGCTCTGGGTACGCTGGTCCGGCGGCGTGGCGTCGGCGACGTACGCCTGCACCACGCCGATCGTGCCGCCGCCCATTCCCTGCACCACCCGCGAGAGCAGCAGTACCCACACCGAGCCGGCGAACGCGAAGACCACGTACGCCACGGCCGAGAGGGCGAGGCCGGCGATGATCATCGGCCGCCGGCCGTAGCGGTCGGACGCGCGGCCCCACAGCGGGGCCACGGCGAGCTGCGCGAGGGAGAACGAGGAGACCAGCACGCCCACCAGCAGCGCGTTCGCGCCGTACGCCGTGGCGTAGTACGGCAGGAGGGGCAGCACGAGGGCGAACCCCACCATGTCCACGAAGGCGGTGATGAACAGCACGATCAGCTTGGCCATGCGGCGCGGGGAATGTCGGACCGCCGCCTCGCGGACGCAAGGGACGCGGGCTTATGTTTGCGTCATGAACGAGCGCATCGCCTTCCGGGTCCGGCCGGCCGCGCCGCACGACGCGCCGCTGCTCTCCAAGCACCGCGTCGAGATGTTCCGCGACATGGGGCAGCTCGCGGACGACGACACGGCCGCCGCGCTGCGGTCCGCGACCGAGCCGATGATCGGCGAGTGGATCGCCGCGGGCACCTACGTGGGGTGGCTGGCGGAGCCCCTCACGCGCCCGGGGCTGGTGGTGGGCGGCGCCGGCATCCAGCTGCGCCCGATGCTGCCGCGCCCGGGACGGGACGGCCCCGGCGTCCTCTCCGGCCCCGAGGCCTACGTGCTCAACGTGTTCGTCGAGCGGGCCTGGCGCCGCCGCGGCGTGGCGGCGCAGCTGATGGAGCAGGCGCTGGCGTACGTGCGCGAGCGGCGCCTCCGCGTCGTGACGCTCCACGCGTCGGACGACGGACGGTCGCTGTACGAGAAGCTGGGATTCGCGGGGACGAACGAGATGAGGTTGCGCTAGCGGTTCATCCGCACTCGCTGTAGCCGCAGACGTGGCACTTCACGCACCCTTCCGCGAACTCGAGCTGCGAGCCGCAGTCGGGACACGCCCCGAGCAGGTCGGGCACGTGGGTCCAGGCGCGCGCGGCCTGGGCGCCGTCCGCCGGCACCGCGGCGGGCGCGGTCCGGACGACCGCCGGCGCCGCGGGCGCCGAGAGCAGGTCCTGCTGGACGCCCTCGTGCTTCTCCTGCATCCACTTCTCGATCGCGATGCCGATCGCGTCCGGCACGCTCATCACCTTGTTGGGGCCGAGCCCGATGGGCCGGTCGCTGCTGATTCCGCGCAGCTGGCGGTGGATCTCCGCCATCGGGATCCCGGAGCGCAGTGACAGCGAGATCAGGCGGCCGATGGCCTCGACGTCGGCCATCAGCGGCGCGCCCGCCTTGCCCAGCGAGATGAACACCTCGAAGGGCTGGCCGCGCTCGTCCTCCGTGATGGTGACGTAGGCCGTGCCCAGCGGCGTCTCGATGCGCCGGGTCATCCCGCGCAGCAGGTCGGGGCGCGAGCGCTTGAGCCGCCGCTGCGCGTTCTCCGCCTCCGCCTCGTGCAGCTGCCGCCGCACCCGCCCCAGCTCCGCCTCCAGCTCGGCCAGCTGCCCCCGGGCGTCCGCCAGCTCACGCTCGGCCGCCGACACCGGAGCGGGGTCCGCCGCCGCGGGCGCCGGCGCCGCGGCTGCCGGCACGTCGCTGCCCGCCACTTCCTTGGCGGTCTTCCCCGTCGAGAGCACCTGCATCGGCCGGCTGTTGTCGCGGTACACGGTCACGCCCTTGCATCCGAGGGAATAGGCCAGCTCGTAGATCCGGCGCACGTCGTCCTGCGTGGCCGCCTCGGGGAAGTTGCAGGTCTTGCTGATCGCCGAGTCGGTGAAGTCCTGGAACGCGGCCTGCATCCGGATGTGCCACTCGGGCGTCACGTCGTGCGCCGTGACGAACACGCGCTGCACGTGCTCGGGCACCTCGGGGAAGTGGATGTGCCCCTCCTCGGCGATGCGCTGCATCAGCGCCTCGCTGTACCACCCGCCCGACCGGGCGTACGCGACGAAGTCGTCGTTCACGTCCGGCATCAGCGCGCCGGCCTGGTTGCGCAGGAACGCCACCGCGAACAGCGGTTCGATGCCGCTCGAGCAGCCCGCGATGATCGAGATCGTCCCGGTGGGCGCCACCGTGGTCAGGTTGCAGTTCCGGAGCCGCCGCATCGGGCGGATGCGCTCGCCCCGCGCGTCGCGCGCGCAGCTGGCCTCCGGGCCCCAGATGCTCCGCTCCCACTCGGGGAACGTGCCGCGCTGCTCCGCCAGGCGCTCCGACTCGGCCTTCGACTCCTCGTCGACGAACGCCATCACCTGCCGGCCGAACTCCACCGCCGCGTCACTGTTGTACGGCACGCCCAGCCGCACCAGCATGTCCGCCCATCCCATCACGCCGAGCCCGACGCGGCGGATCCGCTTGGCCAGGTCGTCGATCTCGGGGAGCGGGTACTTGTTCGCGTCGATGACGTTGTCGAGGAAATGCGTGCACAGGTGCACCGTCTGCCGCAGGTCGTCCCACTGGATCTCCCGGTCCCGCACGAACAGGCCGAGATTGATGGAGCCCAGGTTGCAGACGTCGTAGGGCAGCAGCGGCTGCTCGCCGCACGGGTTGGTCGCCTCGTAGGCGCCGAGCCGCGGCACCGGGTTGTAGCGGTTGGCACGGTCGACGAAGAACACGCCCGGCTCGCCCGTCTTCCACGCGCCGGCCACGATCCGGTCGAACACCTCGCGGGCGTCGAGCTTGCCGGTCGTCTGGCCGGTGCGGGGGTGCCGCAGCTCGTAGCGCTCGCCTGCCGCCAGCGCCGCCATGAACTCGTCGGTG
>DASPSV010000246.1:0-5198 GCA_035623755.1 Gemmatimonadales bacterium | reverse complement strand
GCTCTGGCCGTCGCCCGCCTGCCGTGCCACGCTGGCGGCCGGCCCGGCGACGCCCGTTCCCTGGAAGGTGATCGGCGCGAGTCCGGTCACGCTGGCCCTGGCGCCGTTCGCGCCCACGACGCGGCCGAGGGTCCAGGTCGCCGCCGCGAGGCCCGAGGCGTCGGTCGAGCCGCCGCTGAGGCTGCCGCCGCCCGCGGTGACCGCCCAGCTCACCGAGATGCCGGCGAGGCCGTGTCCGGTCGAGTCCTTCACCTGGACCGACAGCTGCACGGGAAGGGCCACGCCCGCCGGACCGGTCTGGCCGTCGCCGCCCGCCTTCGTGATGGTGGAAAGGGCGGGGAGCGGCTGACCCGTGGGCTCCTTGCTGGCGCACGCGCTCGCGGCGGACGCGAGCGTGACGGCGGCGGCGAAGGCGCAGGCGTACGGCGGCAGAGCGCGGCGCATCGGGGAACCCCTCCTCACGTGTGGAGACACCCGTCCCCGGGGGGGGGGGCCAGGCGGTGGGTGCTCCAACGGTTCCGACTTGGGGGGGCTGCCCAAAGGTAACGGGCCCCGGGCGCTTGCGCCCGTTTGCGCCCCGCCGGGCCGCTCCGTATAAGGAAGCACCCGGAGGAGCCCATGCCCGACTCGCCCGACTCCATCTCGCGTCGCGATCTCCTGAAGGCCGCCGGCGCCGCGGCCGCCCTGCCCCTCGTGAGCCGGGCGACAGGCCCGGCGGGGCGCCCGCCCCAGAACCTGGTGCTCCCGCTGACCTCGACGAGCGAGGTGTTCGTCCCGCCGCGCGGGACCGCGTTCCAGAAGTTCAGCTTCGACTTCCCGGAGCCGTCGGTCGAATACCAGGGCCTGCGGTTCGCGTTCCAGGTGTTCTCGCGCGAGAACGCCTACGGCATGAGCCGGGAGCGGATGGACGTGCGGGCGGAGGGCGACGCACTGACGGTGACCTGTTCCGAGTTCGTGTGGGCGGGAGGCCAGGAGCGCGCGGGCGGGCACCTCGAGGCGCGCCTCCGGAAGAACGGGGACTGGCTCGAGTGGGACGTCACGGCGTCGATGGACCAGGCGATCAAGGCGGTGACGACGGTGGTGCGCGGCGTGCCGCGCGGAAAGCTCTCCTTCGGGGGCGGCGCGCCGGTGGACACGCACGACGACGAGGTGCTCGCCGGCTACCCGTTCGGCGCGGGCGACCTGTTCGGCGGGAACACGGCGTGGAGCGCGGCCACGCCGCTGGCCGTGGTGCAGCAGGCCGGGGGCGCCTGCTTCTTCCTCTCGTCCCTCGACGAGCTGGTGCGGGCCAAGCGCTTCTACTTCGCGCCCGGCGAGAGGGCCTACAAGGTGGAGTGCGTGTTCGAGGTGGAGGGCTGGCTCGACCGGCGCGAGGTCCGCGTGCCCACCTGGCGGGCCGGCCGCACGCCGACGCTCGAGGCCGCGGTGCAGCCGCACTTCGATCACGTCGAGCGGGCCTACCGCCTCCCGCGCTTCGAGGGCCGCCCCGACGCACCGGCGTGGCTGCGCGAGACCGCGCTCGTCCTCGCGCTGCATGGGATGCACTACACCGGCTACGTGTTCAACGACTACGCGCGGATGCTCGACATCCTCCGCTGGGCCGGAGAGGAGATCCCGCCGGCGCGCGTGCTCGTCTTCCTCCCGGCGTGGGACGGCCGCTATTACTGGGACTACCCGGTCTACCGGCCGGCGGAGCGGCTGGGCGGGGAGCGCGGGTTCGCCGAGCTGATCCGCGAGGGCCAGCGGCTCGGCTTCCGGTTCATGCCGATGTTCGGCGCCAACGCGGCCAACCGGCGGCAGGCGGCGTTCGCGCCGCTCGCGGACGCGGCCACGAGCCGGATCGACGGCGACCGGTTCGACATCACCTGGGTGGACTGGGACAACGACCGCCACCAGGAGGGCTGGCTCTCCTACATGAACCTCGGCGTGGACGCGTGGCGCGAGTTCCTCGCGGGCCGCATCGCCGACGTGATCGGGCGCTACGGCGTGGACGCGTACTTCCTCGACATCTCCGGCGGGTGGATGAACAACACCCGGGCGGACATGCACGAGGGCATCCGGCGGCTGGTGGCCGACCTGGCCGCGCGCCACCCGGGCGTGCTGGCGTGCGGCGAGTTCCTCTACGACGCGCTCGCCGCCATTCTCCCGCTCCACCACGTGTACGGCCCGCGTTACGCGCCGTACGTGCGCGCCTTCTCGCACCTGAGCCACCCCGCGCCGGGCCGCGGCAGCAGCGGCGTGCACGAGTCCGGCTTCGCGTGGTTCGATCCGGACACACTCTCGCTCGCGCGCCGCGACGGGCTCATCCCCACCATCACCGTGGTGGACGACACCTTCGGCCAGCACCGCGACCAGATGGCGGCGATCATTCGCCGGGCGAAGGAGTGGGCCGGGATCGTCTAGGCGCCGTCGGGACCCGGCGAGGGCCGGGAGCCGCATCCCGCCCCGCTCCGGGCCGGCCGGCGCCGCCGGCCTTGACCGCACCGCGCGGCAGGCGGAGGTTGGACGGCATCCGCTCCAGCCGGAGTGTCTCATGAGACGCAGGGACTTTCTCGCGGCCGCGGCCGCGACCGTTCCGCTGTGGCAGCTCCGTCGGCTCGCGCCCGGCGCGGACGCCGCCCCGGCTCCGCTCGCGCGGCCCTTCGACCTCGCCCGGGTCCGGCTCGGGCCCGGCCCGTTCCTGGACGCGATGCAGGTCAATCGCCGCTACCTGATGGGGCTGGAGCCCGACCGCCTGCTCCACACCTTCCGGCTCACCGCCGGCCTGCCGACGTCGGCGGAGCCGCTCGGCGGATGGGAGGCGCCGGAGAACGAGCTCCGGGGCCACTACACCGGCCACTACCTCTCCGCCTGCGCGCTGATGTCCGCCAGCCTCGGGGACGCCGACGTGAAGGCGCGCGGCGACCTGATGGTGGCCGAGCTGGCGCGATGCCAGCAGGCGCTCGGCAACGGCTACCTCAGCGCGTTCCCCGAGGAGCTGTTCGACCGGTTGCGCGCCGGCCGCCCGGCGTGGGCGCCGTTCTACACCGTGCACAAGATCATGGCCGGCCTCCTCGACATGCACACCCTGGCGGGCAACGCCCAGGCGCTGGACGTGCTGAGGGGCATGGTCCGCTGGACCGCGGGCTGGGTGCAGCCGCTGGGCGACGACGCGATGGCCCGCGTGCTCGAGCGCGAGTACGGCGGGATGAACGAGCTGCTCTACAACCTGTCGGCCGTCGCGGGCAACGCCTGGTACGCCGAGCTCGCGCACCGCTTCGACCACGAGCGCTTCTTCGGCCCGCTCGCCGGCGGCCGGGACGAGCTGAAGGGCCTGCACGTCAACACCAACGTCCCCAAGGTCATCGGCGCCGCGCGCCGCTACGAGCTCACCGGCGAGGCGCGCTACCGCGAGGTGGCCGAGTACTTCTGGCGCGAGGTGACGACCCGCCGCGCCTACTGCACCGGCGGCACCAGCAACGGGGAGTGCTGGAACACGGACCCCGGCGTGCTGGCGGCGGAGCTGTCGGCCGGGACGCAGGAATGCTGCACCAGCTACAACATGCTGAAGCTCACCCGCCACGTGTTCGGCTGGACGGCCGATCCGGCGGCGGCGGACTACTACGAGCGGCTGCTGTGGAACGGCGTCCTCGGCACGCAGCACCCGGCGGACGGCCAGAAGCTCTACTACGTGCCGCTCGCGTCCGGCTATTGGAAGCTGTTCGGCACGCCGCTGCACGACTTCTGGTGCTGCACCGGCACCGGGTGCGAGTCCGCCTCGAAGTTCGGCGACAGCATCTGGTTCCACGACGACGACGGCGTGTGGCTCAACCAGTTCATCGCCTCGGAGGTGGACTGGGCCGAGAAGGGCGTGCGCCTCGTGCAAGAGACGCGCTTCCCGGCGGTGGGCGGCACCGCCGTGACCGTGCGTGCGGCCCGGCCCGCCCGCTTCGCGCTCCGCGTGCGCGTGCCGGCCTGGACGCGCGGCGGCGGCGCGGCCCTCAACGGCCGCAGCCTCGACGGGTTCGCCGCGCCGGGCGGCTACTTCGTCCTGGACCGCACCTGGCGCGACGGCGACCGGCTCGAAGTGACGCTGCCGATGGGCCTGCACGTGCACCCGATGCCGGACGATCCGACGGTCCAGGCGGTCATGTACGGACCGCTGGTGCTCGTGGGCCGGCTCGGCGCCGACGGCATCACCGCGGAGAACCGCCGGGCCGGGCCCACGCCGCCGCGCATGGTGCCCGAGTTCAAGTACGAGCCGCCGCCGGTGCCGCCGTTGCGGGTGCGGTCCGACGATCCGTCGACCTGGATCCGCCGGGTGAGCGACGGCGCGGAGGGACCCGTCCCCGGCGGTGCCGCTCCCGGTGCCGTGCCGGGCGATCTGCGGGCGCCGACCTTCCGCACCACGGGCCAGGCGCAGGACGTGACGCTCGCGCCGTTCCACTCGGTGATCGACGAGCGCTACGCGGTCTACTGGAAGGTGGTCCGGGAGGCGTAGCCGCTCGCTGCTGCGGCGAGTACGCACGTCGGTGCGTCCGGGGCACAGATTCCGTTGCGCCCGCGCGACGGTCGAGGTGCCGGCTGGCCGGCGCCTCGGGCCGTAATAGCCTGTCCGACAACACATTAGCTTCCGAGGGCGAGCGGCGTGCCGACGGGCCCGCCAATTGCGAACGCTTGGTCACCGGATTGTCGGACGTCCCCCATGAACGTTCACCTCGCCGGAAGGAGGCAAGCCGTCTATGGAGAAGAAGCCCTTCGTGCCCCCGACGCTGAATGAGGAGGCCTCACTGGCTGAGGTGACGCTGGTGAGTGGCCAGGCCACCTAGCGTCGGCAGAAGCAGCGTCGCGACGCGCCAGCTCCTTGCGGGCTGGCGCGTTTGCTTTGCCCCCCGCACCGTTAGCGCATGCGCCCGGGAATCGGCGTGACCGGCGACGACGCCGAGGTGGCTCGCTGGGTCGGCGCCTGGATCGACGCCATGCGCCTCGAGCCGCCGGCGCCGCTGTCGATCGACGTGCGGATCGTGCCGGCACTCGCGGACGACGGGGACGAGCGCACGCCGTTCCTGCAGCCCGCGGTGGAGATCCGCAGCGGCCCGCCGGACGGCGACGTCCGGGTCCGCTGGCTCCCGGGCCCGGCGCGGGCCCGCATCGCGGGCGGCGCGCTCACGGCGGTGGTCGAGCTCGGGGCCGCGGCGCTCGCCGACCGCGAGGCGCTG
>DASPSV010000245.1:0-2730 GCA_035623755.1 Gemmatimonadales bacterium | reverse complement strand
GACGGGTTGTTCATCGACGTCGTCGCGCCGGCCCCGCGCCTGCTCATGTTCGGGGCGGTCGACATCGCGGCTTCGCTGTGCACACTCGCGCGCGCGGCCGGATGGCGTCCGTACGTGATCGACCCGCGTGCGCGGTTCGCGACGGCCGACCGATTCCCCGATGCCGAGGAAGTGATCGCGGCCTGGCCGGAGGAGGCGGTTGCGCAGCTCGGGGGCGTCGATCCGGCGACGTCGATCGTGGTGCTCACCCACGACCCCAAGCTCGACGATGCCGCGCTGTTGCTGGCGCTGGGATCGCCGGCGCGGTTCATCGGCGCGATGGGGTCGCGCCGCGCCCAGGCCAAGCGGCGCGAGCGGCTCGTGGCCCTGGGGTTGGGCGAGGACGAGCTCGAGCGGATCTCCGCGCCGGTCGGCCTCGATCTGGGCGGAATCAGCCGCGAGGAGACGGCGCTGTCGATCCTTGCCGAGATTGTCGCGGCGCGCCACGCGCGTGACGGGGGCCGGCTCGCCGAGAGCAGGGGTCGGATCCACGAGGTGCCCGCTTGATCTGCGGCCTGCTCCTTGCCGCCGGAGCCGGCACCCGGTTCGGCGACAAGCCGAAGCAACTGGCCGAGCTCGAAGGCCGCCCGCTGCTCGAACACGCCATCGCCGCGCAATGCGCGGTTGCCGAGGTCGAGAGGATCGCCGTCGTGCTCGGGGCGTTCGCGGAGCAGATCCTGTGCACGGTCGACTTCAAGCGCGCGGAGCCGGTGGTCTGCGAGCGCTGGGAGGACGGCCAGGCGGCCTCGCTGCGGCGCGGAATCGAGTACCTGAGCGCCGACGCGCACGTCAACAGGGTGATCGTGACGCTCGGTGATCAGCCCCGTATGACCCCGGGGCTGATTGCGCGGTTCGTGGACGAGCCGCCCGCGACCCGCGCGGTCTACGACGGCCGTCCGGGGCATCCGGTCGTGCTTGGCCCGGTGCAGATGCGGCTGATCGGCAACCTGCACGGCGATCGGGGTGCGAGAAGTCTCCTGCAAGGGGGTAAGACGATCGAGTGCGGACACCTGCGCGCGGCGCGCGACGTCGACACACCCGAGGACCTGGAGGCGATACGCCATGAAGCTAGAGCAGTCGTTTGAGGTAGCAGCGCCGATCGACCGGGTGTGGCGGACGCTTATCGACGTCGAGCACGTCGCCCCCTGCCTGCCGGGCGCCTCGGTAACCGGCCGCAACGAGGACGGCAGCTACAACGGGACGTTCACGGTCAAGATCGGGCCGACCACGGCGTCCTACAGCGGCAAGCTCGAGATGGAGCAGGTCGACGAGGTATCCCACACCGCCACCATGCAGGCCCAGGGCACCGACAAGCGCGGCCAGGGTGGCGCCAAGGCGACGATCTTCTCGCGGCTCGCCCCGAGCAACGGCACCGGCACCCGGGTCGAGGTCGTGACCGACTACCACATCACCGGGCGCCTCGCCCGTTTCGGACGCGGCGGGATGATCGAGGACATCTCCGAGCGGCTGCTGAAAGAGTTCGCCAAGCGGCTGCAGAGCTCGCTGTCCGCACAACCCGCAGCGGAGCGCGCGGCTGCGGAGCCGGCGGCGACGGCTGCCGAGCCGGCGGAGTCGCCGATCGAGGTCGTGGAGCCCGCCGCGGAGGCCGTGCCTTCGCCTTCGCCGGAGTCGCCGACCGAGGGTTCAGAGCCCGCCGCGGAGGCGGACGTGCCGCCGGAGCCGGAGCCGCCGGCAGAGGTCGTGGAGCCCGATGCGGATACGGTGGTGCCACCGGCGCCCGTACCACTGCGGCCCGATTGGGTTCCACCGTTACCGCCCGGTGCTCCGCTCCCGCCGACGCTGGAGCCGACGGCCGCCGAGCCGCCGGGCGAGGCGGAACCCGCGGTCGCGGCGTTCGCAGAACCCGCGCCACCGGCCACCGCACCACCGGCCACCGAACCGCCTGCGGTGGCGCCACCGCCACCCCCCGCTGCGGCGCCACCGCCATCGCCGGTCGCGGCGCAGCGGCCGCCGCTCTCCCACCCGCCGATGCCGACTGAGCCGGTGCGGGGCCTGTCGCTGATGGGCTCGGTCATGTGGGGGCGGATCAAGCGCAACCCGGCTCCGGCCGCCGCCGCAGGTGCCGCGGTCGTGCTGTTGGTGGCGCGGCGCAGACGCCGGCGCCACGGTCACTGAGCCCGCCCGAGCACGCAAGATCAGGAGGGGTCCCGATGCGAGGGGCCGGTCGCCGCGCGATGCTACTCGCGTGCAAGACACGCTTCAGTCGGTTCGGGTAATGCGGACGCCGCCGGCGCTTCCGCTGGCGGTAGCAATGGGATGGTCGTCGGCGCCTGACGGCGGCGCCTTGATCGCTCAGTCGCCTGCGTCGCAGATCCGGAGGGACGTGGCCGACCCCGAGCCTGATCTCGAATGGCAGTCGAGCATCGGTCAGTTCATCTTCCTGCAGTCCGTTGCCCAGGGAGAGATCTGACCGGGGGGCGCGTTCATCGCCACGTACCGGACGTAGTGTCGGGGGACAAACTCGGAGGGGCTCGGCGCGACTAACCGCGCTGAGCCCCGTCCGGCCCGTGGACGTGAAGGGGGCGAGGCGGATCCGAACGTAGGTCCCCCGCGGCCGGGTCGGCTTGGGGCGCAGCCGGCCCGGCACGCGGCGGACCCGGTTTGGGGTGGGACACGCCGGGTCCGGGGTGCTCGGGGGCCGGGCCCCAGGGCGCGACGCCGTTTCCGCCG
>DASPSV010000234.1:0-13096 GCA_035623755.1 Gemmatimonadales bacterium | reverse complement strand
GCGCCGGCGACGAGCTATCCCTCGATCGAGGAGCTGCGCAGGAAGTCGGGCGCGTAGGCGGCGGGACCGGAGCGCGGCGCGCGCGCCGGCGAGGCGCGCCCTACGCTTCGGCGGCCTCGATCGCGACCTCGCGGCGCCTGGTGGCCGCGGCGGCCGCCACCAGGAGCGCGGCGCCGAGCGCCGTGGTCGCCGCGGCCCGGCAGAAAGCGGCGTACACGTCCGGCCGCCACCAGGCCTGCCGCACCCGCATCAGGGCCATCGCACCCGAGCTGCTCATCGGGGGCCGGTAGCTGCGCGAGCTGGTCAGGGCGTCGTACACGTCGGCGACGGCGACGATGGTCGCATGGAGCGGAATCTGGTCGCCGCGCAGGCCGTCCGGGTATCCCGTCCCGTCGCACTTCTCGTGGTGCCAGCGGATCGTGGGTCGGACGTCCACGCGAAGCTGAGCGCCCTCGAGCACCTCGAGGCCCCAGACCGGGTGCATCTTCATGACCGCGAACTCGGCATCGGTCAGGCGGCCGGGCTTCCGGAGAATGCCGGGCGACACCTTGATCTTGCCGACGTCGTGGAGGTAAGCGCCGAGGCGTACGCGATGGATCTCGGCCCGGCTCAGGCCGAGGGCGGCAGCGATCTCGGTCGCGTAGGTCGCCACCCGTTCGCTGTGGGCGATCGTGCCCGGGTCGAACGCGCGCGTGGGAAGGCCGACGCTTTCGAGCACTTCGAGGATGGACGCACCGGCCGGCGCTGGTGTGCGGTGCCCCGCCGCGGCGGGCCCGTCGCTGCCGGCACGCCGCTCGTCCGGGAGCAGAGCGTGCGGTGTCGCGTCGGGGGGGACGCTGCGGACGCGCATGTGCGCCGTCGGCAGTCGAGTGCCGCGCATAGCCGCCTCCCTGATGGACGGCCCTGGTGGTCGCTGTGTGGGTGCCTGACAGGGACTGCGACCGCGGGGAAAACGTGACCCCGGTCGCAATTTGCGACTGAATCTCGTGCGCCGCGCCCCGGCCGCGCACCAACGGTGCGTGCCGCCATCCTCGCTCACTGCTTCAGCTTCGCCAGACCCGCGAAGCGGGCCTGACCCAGGCCGGTGCGCTCGGCCACCTCGACAGCCACCCGGTCGCGGCCAAGGGCGAGGCGGAACCGGTAGTCGTTGATGTTGCCGACTTCGTCGTAGTCGAGCACGAAGGTGCTGTCGCCGTCCCAGGCGCCGGCCAGCGCCACCGGCAGACCGTATCTCCCGGCGGGGGATACGCGCGGCACGCCGTCGAGGCCCACGGGCCTCGGCCCGTCGATCCTGTCGGCGAACCGCAGCGTCAGCGTCGCCTCCGCTCCGCCGGGAAACGCCAGCGTGAGCGACCGCAGGCCGAGCGGGTTGGAATCGAGCGCGTACTCCCGGCCGGAGATGGTCGAGGCGAGCGACGGAGCCGTCGGCACCAGCGCCGCCGGCGGCGGACCTGCCGCCTGGCGTACCGCGTCGGCCAGGCGCGCCGTAGCGGCAGCATCCTCCGGCAGCGGCCCGTCGGACCTGATCGCGCGGCCGATGAAATCTCCGATGTCCCCGGGCTCGAACCCTCCGCCCGTGAGCACCACCACCAGGTTCGCGGCCGGAACGACGCTGATCCGCTGGCCGCCGCGGCCCAGTCCCTCGAAGACGGGCGGCTTCCGCTCGGGGTACAGCCACATCCCGTAGCCGTACTCCTGACCCGGGGACCAGCCCGGGTGGGCGTGGACCTCGAGGGCGTCGCGCAGCCAGTCGGGAGGCAGGATCTGCCGTTCTTCCCAGCGTCCTCCCTTCAGCCAGAGGTAGCCGATCCTGGCCATGTCGCGCGGCTGGAGGTGCAGGTCGCCCCATCCGCGCTGCACGCCCTGCGGGTCCGTCGGCCACGTCACGTCGTGGATGCCGAGCGGA
This sequence comes from Gemmatimonadales bacterium, assembly GCA_035623755.1. Classification (GTDB taxonomy): domain Bacteria; phylum Gemmatimonadota; class Gemmatimonadetes; order Gemmatimonadales; family JACORV01; genus Fen-1245. The sequence goes on along the minus strand of DASPSV010000234.1, from coordinate 11,190 downwards.
TCGAACAGCTCGCGGCGGGCGAAGTCGAGCGTGCTCGTCCCTGTCACCCTCGTGACGACGGCCGAGAGCAGGTGCATGCCCGGGGAGCAGTACTCGAAGTGCGTGCCCGGCTCGGCGGCCATCGGGAGATCGAGCACGAAGCGCCGCCAGTCCGGGCTCGCCATCATCTGCGACAGCGTGATCTCGCCGTGATCGAAGTGGCAGTCGAGTCCCGAGGTCATCGTCAGCAGGTGCGCGATCGTGAGGCGCTGTTTGCGGCCGTCGCCGGCGCCGGCCGGCGCGGAGTCGAACAGCGCGACCACCGGCTGGTCGACGCCGCTCAGCGCGTGCCGCCCGATGGCGATCCCGACGAGCGAGGAGGTGACGCTCTTCGTCACCGACGCGAGGTCGTGGACCTGGCCGTCGGCGAACGGCCAGAAGTAGGCGTCCAGCACGAGGTAGCCGTTGCGGACGATCTGCAGGCTGTGGATCGGAACGTGATGCTCGCGGATCCAGTCGAAGGCGTCCGCGAGCACCCGGGAGTCCAGGCCCTGCGCCTCGGGCGAGGAGCGCCGCCACTCGTGCGCCGGCCAGTACGCCGTCGTTCCGCCCGGCGCCTGCGCCCGCGACGCCACGGCATGGCCGCTCAGCGCCACGACGCATGCCACCGCGACTCCAACGCTGCCCCTCGTCATGGATCATCCTCCCCGTGCGGGTGACGTGCGTGTGAACCGGCTCCGGTACTCTCTGGGGCTCACGCCGAACCGGCGCTCGAACGCGCGGCGAAACACGTCCGCGCCGCGGTAGCCGATCGACGCCGCGACGGTCTCGACGCCACCGCGGTGCGCCGTGAGCCGGCGCCCCGCCTCGCCCAGTCGCAGCTGCTCGACGAACGCCGCGGGCGAGGTGCCGTAGGCCGCGGTGAAGACGCGCGTGAACTGGCGCGGGCTCAGGAACACCCTCGCCGCCATCGCCTCGACCGAGAGGTCGGCGTCGAGGTGCCCGGCGAGCCACGCCACGAGATCGGCGAACCGGTCCGCCGACTGGAGCTGGTAGCGCAGCGGCTCCGAGAACTGGTCCTGGCCGCCGGGCCGCTTGACGTACACGACCAGCTCCCGCGCCGCCGCGAGCGCGCCGCTCGGGCCGTGGTCCTCCTCGATCAGGGCCAGCGCGAGATCGATCCCGGCGGTCACGCCCGCGGAGGTGTAGAAGGCACCGTCCTTGATGAACAGGGCGTTCGCCTCGACCCGGAGCCGCGGGAAGCGGCGCTGCAGCTCCGGCGCGTAGCGCCAGTGCGTGGTGACCCGGCGGCCGTCGAGCACGCCGGCCGGGGCGACGCCGAAGATCCCCGTGCACACCGAGGCGATGCGGCGGACCCGGCCGACGCGGCCGGCGACGAAGGCCGCCGCCCGGGCACCCACGGCTTCGCCCCGCATCGTGCGGCCGCCCGGAACGATCAGGGTGTCGAGGCGGGTGCGGGTCCCGACCGTGACGTCGGCGCAGAGGGTCAGTCCCGTCTCGGACACGAAGCGCCGGCGCCCCAGCGCGACGATCACGATCTCGTACGCGGCCCCGGCCGTCCCGTCGGCCGCGGGCACGGCCGCGAACGCCTCCGCGGGCCCGACGAGGTCGAGCGCCTGGATGCCGTCGTACCCGAGGATGCCGATGCGTCGTCGGCTCATCTTGCCCTCCGGGGATCGAGCTTAGCGCCTGGTGGCGATGTCTCAAAGGACGATGATACGATGTTTTGGGACATCGCCCAGGGGAAGCGTGCGGCAGCGGCGCCTGCCCGTCGGTCCGGCGTCCGAGAGCGGCGAGTGTCGGGGTCGGGCGGGTGCTACTTCGGCGGCGGCGGGCTCGCGGGCGGGAGCTTGATCGCCAGGCAATCGTACAGCATGCGCCCGCCCTGGTAGGCGAGCGCGTTGCGTTTCATCAGGCGCCATCCGCCGTCCTGGAACGCGCCGTCCGATTCGAGTCGGTCGATGAGCGCCGGCGCCTTGTCGAGGAACTCCGCGAGGCCGGCGTTCTGCGTGAGCACCACGGGCCTCAGGCCGGGCCCGGCGATGACGGTGAACGGCTCGATGATCAGGTTCGAGAGGTCGGGCCCGGCGAGCGCCGATATGGTCTGCTTGCCCTGCAGCTGGATCATGCGGGCCCGCGCATCGGGGCCCACGGTGTCCTTCGTCGAGCCGATCAGATCGAGCAGGTAGTTGCGGACGTCGTTGAGATCGCGGGCGGAGCGGAGCTTGTCCGGATCCGCGTACGCCGTGAGCGCCTTGGCGAGCAGAGAGATCTCGCGCAGGTAGTGGTTCCGCTGGTTCGAAGGCACCAGATACATCGCGATGACGGAGATGGATGTCCCGTCCGACGCCCCGTAGTCGTCGATGCCGGTCGGGCTCCATCCCACGACGCAGACCAGGTCCTCCTCGAACGACACGCGCGCGTGCGGGCACGCCCAGCCCCTGCCGAGGACGGTGCTGGACACGCGTTCGCGCTCCATCACCAGGCCCACCACGTCGGTCCCGGGCGGCACGGATGGAATCGCCTCGAGGATGTGCGCCAGCAGGTGCAGCGCGTCGTCCCGGCTGTTGTCGGGCAGCTCGATGAGCCGGCCTTCCTGGAGGGCGTCCAGCAGGGAATCCATCGCTACTCGGCTCCGAACCGCCGGATGAACCAGGTCTTGACCAGGTGCGTCATCGCGGCGTAGGTGACGAGGAAGACGGCAACCCAGGCCCAGTAGACGGCGGGGAGCGCGACCAGGCCGAGCGCGCCGGCGAACGGCGAATAGGGCAGCCAGGCGCCGACGCCCATCACGGCCAGGGTGGTCAGCGTCATCGGGAGCGAGGCGCGGCTCTCGATGAAGGGTATCCGCCTGGTCCTGATGATGTGGACGATCAGGGTCTGGGTCAACAGCGATTCCACGAACCATCCGGTCTGGAACAGGCTGGCGAGATGGAGCCGCTCGCCGGCGCCCGTGGCGGCGCCGGCAAAGGCGCTGCAGCGGAAGACGAACCACATGAGACCGAACGTGGCGTAGTCGAAGATGGAGCTGATCGGACCGATGAAGACCATGAAGCGCTTGATGTTGTCGATGTTCCAGTGGAGCGGGCGCGCGACCAGCTCCTCGTCCACGCGGTCGGCCGGGATGCCGGTCTGGGAGAGGTCGTAGAGGAGGTTGTTGGTCAGGATCTGGATCGGCTGCATCGGGAGGAAGGGCAGCAGGTAGCTCGCGCCGACCACGCTGAACATGTTGCCGAAGTTCGAGCTCGCGCCCATGCGGATGTACTTGGTGATGTTGGCGAAGACCTTGCGGCCCTCGACGATCCCCTCCTCCAGCACCAGCAGGCTCTTCTCGAGCAGCACGATGTCGGCCGCTTCCTTGGCGACGTCCACCGCCGAGTCGACGGAGATACCCACGTCGGCGGCCTTGAGCGCCGGCGCGTCGTTGATGCCGTCGCCCATGAATCCGACCACGTGATTGCTCGTCTGCAGCGCCTTGACGATCTGCTCCTTCTGCATGGGCGACAGCTTGACGAACACGTCGGCGTCCTGGGCGACCCGCACCAGCTCCTCCGGCCCGACCTGCGCGAGATCGGTGCCGCTCACGATCCTGGTCACCGGCAGCCCGACGTCCCCGCACACCTTCCGGGTCACCAGCGCGTTGTCCCCGGTCAGGACCTTCAGCTTCACGCCGGCGGTCGTCAGGAGCTTCAGGGCGGACGGCGCCGAGTCCTTGGGCGGATCGAAGAAGGCGATGTACCCGAGCAGGATCAGCTGACTCTCGTCGGCGGCGGTGAACGTGGTGCGCTCGCGGGGGAACTCGCGGTACGCGATGCCGAGCACGCGGAAGCCCTGGCTGTTGAGGTCCTCGACCTCCTCGAACAGGTCCGCGCGGATGACGTCGAGCACCTCGAAGATCTCGTCACCGACCTGGTAGCGGTTGCAGCAGGAGTAGATCTCCTCGACGGCCCCCTTGCAGATCAGCACGTGGTCGCCCTCGTAGTCCACCACCACCGACATCCGGCGGCGCTGGAAGTCGAAGGGCAGCTCGTCCACCAGGCGGCAGCCGCGCTCCACGTCCAGGTCCGCGCGCTCCAGCACCGCCCGGTCGATGAGGTTCCTGAGGCCGGTCTGGAAATAGCTGTTGAGGTAGGCGTAGGTGAGGACGTCCTGGCTCTCCAGCCCGGTGATGCCCACGTGCCGCTCGAGCACCACCGCGTCCTGGGTCAGCGTCCCCGTCTTGTCCGTGCACAGGATGTCGATGGCGCCAAGGTTCTGGATGGCGGGGAGCCGTTTGACGATGACCTTCTTCCGGGCCATCGTCAGCGCCCCCTTGGCCAGGTTCACGGTCACGATCATCGGCAGCATCTCGGGCGTGAGGCCGACGGCGATGGACAGCCCGAACAGCAGCGCCTCCACCCAGTTGCCCTTGGTGATCCCGACGATGAGGAAGACCGCGGAGACCATCACGAGCATGAAGCGGATCATCAGCCAGGTGAACGAGCGCACGCCGCGGTCGAAGCTGGTCTCCTCGCGGCGCTCGGTCAGCCGCTCGGCGATCGCCCCGAACAGGGTGCGGGTTCCCGTATTCACCACCACACCGCGCGCCGTGCCGCTGGTGACGTTGCTGCCGAGGAAGCAGGCGTTGGCCACGTCCGCCGCCGCCTGATTGGGCGCGGGACGGGCGTCCGCCGCCTTCTCGACCGCCATCGACTCGCCCGACAGGGCCGACTGGCTGACGAAGAAGTCCTTGACCGCCAGCAGCCTCAGGTCCGCGGGGATGATGGAGCCGGCGTGGAGGACGACGATGTCCCCGGGGACCACCTCCGAGATCCGGATCTCGGTCTCCTGGCCGTTCCGGACGACCAGGGTGCGGGATTGCACCCGCTTGCCCAGGGCCTCGACCGCCCGCCCCGAGCGCCGATCGAGCACGTAGGACAGCCCCACGCTGAGCAGGATCATGACGGCGACGATGGCGCTCGACTCGAGGTCCCCGATGACGCCGGAGACGGTCGCGATGATCAGCAGCTGGATCACCAGCGGGCTGCGGCAGCGCTGCAGGACGTCCGCCCAGAAGCCGAGGTGCCTGCTGCGGGCGAGCTCGTTCGGCCCGAACTCGGCCAGACGGCGCTGCGCTTCGTCGGAGCTCAACCCTCGGGGACCGGTCTCCAGGGCCGCGAGCGCCTCCGACGCCGGCATCGCGCACAGCGACACCAGTCGCCGCTCGTGCTCCGCGTGCGACTGATGGATGCTGGGAAGTGCCTGGGTCATGGACGCCGTCTCGTCGGTTCTGGGGCGCTCGCAATGGACAGGGGCCGGAAGGCCGGAAGGAACTTACGCGGACGAGGCCGTTCGAGGTACGGGTGACGCCGGCCGGGCCGGCGCGGGCGTCACGACGCGCGCGGCGGCATCTCCGCCATGGAGAGCTGGGCGGTGCCCGCGCGGGGCGCCGCCCGACACCCGTCTACTGCAGGAACTCGCGCACCGCGGGCTGGCGCCGCAGCCATGCCGACAGAACGGCCGTCTGCTGGAAGGGATCGGTGTCCAGCGTCCAGAACCGGACCGGCATTGGGACGGTGATGGCCGCGGTGCCCGCGACCGCCGGATCGCCGCCGACGTGATCCGCGCGGTCCACCATCACGACGAACGCCGTGTCGCCGCCGGGGCGACGCAGGGCCTGGTCCAGCACCCATACGGAGTCGCGTGTGTACGTCGCAGCGTACCAGTGCCCACCGCAGGGCACGGCAACGGAGTTGCGGTGGGTGCGCATGCCGGCTTGCTCGGCGTCGTGCTGCTCCCGCCCCGTGACCGCGGAATCCACCGGGGGCTGCAGCGTATCCACCGCGCCGCGCGTGAGGAGCATCAGCAGGTGGGAGCGCCTCGCGTGCGCACCGGAGCCGGTCGTCAGGTATTCGATGTCGTACTGGACGCGCCGGTTGAGGCCGCCCGTGTTGGAGCCCATGGACTGGGCACGGGCGCCCGCGGCGCCGACGAGCAGCAGGGGCAGTGCCAGGGCGGCCGTGGCGAGGCGGCGCAACCTGATGAACCTGCCAGGGCGAGCGTCGTGACTCATGCACTCCTCCGTGGCCGCCCGACGTCGGGGGCCTCCGTCCGCAGGAACCGGCGAGACAAGCGGCCTAGATGATGACAGCGGGCGGCGATATCCGGCAAGGCCGGAGAGCCGCAGTGCCCACGTCCGGATCGGCGGCTGCCGGGACAGGCGCCGATTCGCTAGGTTCTGTTCCTGCATAGCCTGACCGGGTAGCTCAGTTGGTAGAGCAGCGGACTTTTAATCCGCAGGTCGTGGGTTCGATGCCCACCCCGGTCACTCGGCGCCCGCCCCACGGCGCCGGTTCAGCTTCACCGCGGCACGCACCAGGGCTCGGCTTCCTTGAGGACCGCCCGGAACCGGGCGAGCGTCGTGCCCCGCCAGTCGCCCAGCGCCTCGATCCTCGCGTCGATGTCCCGGGACGGAGACGTGCTCATCGCACGGCCCGTCATAGCGGCCTCAGGGCCAGCCGGCCGTAGACGACGACGGCGCAGAGGAGGGCGACCACGAGCCAGTACGCCAGGTGGCCATGCTTCGTGGCGCCGGAAGCGAGGTGCACCACGCAGAACAGCAGCATCTCCGCGATGAGGCAGGCGGCCGCGACCGGGGCCAGGATGGCCAGCGAGTGGCCCAACACCGGCAGGACGAGGCCCAGGACGCAGAGCAGCTCGACGCCGCTCAACGCGAGCCAGGCCGGGTGGGGGATCGCCTTCAGCGACGGCACGGACCGCTCGGGATGGGAGAACTTCCACGCCGCGCCCATGGCGGTGTGCACCGCGAGCAGGACCTGGAGAATCCAGAGGAGGACGTTCATGGGTTGATCCCTTGGCGCATGGTCGCAGGCTCAGGACTTCTCGGCGCCGAACAGCTTCGCGTACTCGGCATGGAGCCGCTGCCAGCCGCCGAACTGCATGGCCGGCGGGCCCACGATGCGGCCGATCGGCGCGCCGCCGAGGAAGCGATCGAGGACGTCGAAGCAGATGTGCCATCCCGCGGCGCCCATCGCGATGAACCGGCGGTCGATGTTGTGCCACAGCGTCAGGCGCGTTCCGCCGGCCGACGCCTCGAGCTGCCACCGCAAGTCGAAGCCACCCCAGTTGTACTCGAGCACCAGGGGAGCGTCGGCGCGCTTCACCGTCGTCTCGGTGACGTGCGGACCCGGGGCGCCGACCGTGGTGAGCTTCACGGTGGCCTCGGCCTTGCCGAGGCTCCCATCGGCGTCGAACGGCGCCCATTCCCGCAGCTGTGCGGGGTCGGTGAGCGCCTGCCACACCTTGGCCGGCGGGTGATGCAAGTCTCGCTCGAGCACCAGCGTCCACCGCTCGCCGTCCTTGTCGATCCGCGCCCCGCCGGCCGGACCCGGTGTGTACTGCTCGCGATCGGTCATTCGCTGCTCCTTCGCTTCCTCGGGGTTGGGGTCGAGCGATCCGAGCGGTCGAGGTGGCGCTCGAGCGCGTCCACGTGGGCGGACCAGAACCGGCGGAACGGGGCCAGCCAGGCATCCACCTCCTGCAACACGCCGGGCCTGAGCCGGTACAGCCGGCGCTGCGCGTCCACCGTCGCGACGACGAAGCCCGCCTCCCGCAGCACCCTGAGGTGCTTCGACGCGGTCGGCTGCGGCATCCGCAGCTGGCGCGCGATCTGGCCGACCGATCGCTGAGTCGAGGCCAGCAAGCTCAGGATCGCGCGCCGGTTCGGCTCGGCGATGACGGCGAACACGGATTCCACGGTCCGAGTATACCCAATTGAGTATATGCGTGTCAAGGCATATATAGGGCGGGACGCCGCAACGGGTTCGCCGCCGGTACCGGCCGAAGCCGACCCGCCGCCGCTCTTGACGTCCACCTGACGGCTGGCGTCTATCGTGTCGGCGGATCCACGGGGAGAGAGTCATGACCACGCGCGTCGCCTGTGCCAGCCTCGTGGCGGTGCTGATCGCCGCCTGCGGCGAGTCCACCAGTCCCGGAAACGGGTCGAGCGGAACGACGGGCGTCCGCGTCGTCAACGCGTTCGGCGCGCCGGTGGACGTGTATGTCGACGGCGCGCTCGCGGCGTCGGCCGTGCCGCCCGGCGAGCTCGACACCCTCGCACGGGCCGCGGGCGCTCACACGGTGGGCTTCGCGACCTCCGGCGGAGCGCCGGTCTCGGTGCCGGTGACCGCGGCGGCGAACGCGCTCGCCACGGTCGCCGCCGTGCGCATGGGCACCGCGCTCGCGGCGTCCGACCTGGACGACACGGCGGCGATGGTCCCGCCGGGCGCCACCAAGGTGCGCGTGCTCCACCTCGCGCCGAACGCGGGCGAGATCTCGGTCTTCCGCACCCAGCCGGACTGGAGCACGCCGATCGCCTGGCAGTTCCCGTTCACCTACGACAGCGTCACCAGCGGCCCCGGCTGCCCCTACTTCCAGAGCACCGTGGGCACGTGGGACATCCGCGCGTGGCGGACGCCGGCCGACGACTCGCTCGGGTGGGGCGGCACCACGGCGCGCGTCATGCTGAGCCTCCGCAGCGGAGAGAGGCGCACCGTCGTGGTGCTCGACAAGGCCGGCGGCGGCATCAAGCTGCGCGTGCTCGACTAGCCGCACCACGACCGGATGCCGCGCCGGCGCCGCCGCGCCGCGCTCGCCTTGACACCGCGCGCCGCCGCGCCTACCATCGGCGAACCCCGATACAAGCGACGGAGGACGTGTGATCCGCAAGCTGGCGATCAGCGCCGGCCTGGGCATCCTGGGCCTGGCGATCGGCTGTGGCGTCGTGTTCTGGGCCGTGTCACGCTGGACGGAGCTGAACACCGGCTGGATCGACACCGCCTGCATCGGCCCGCTGCTGTTCCTGGTGATCGGGCTGGGCGCCCTCACGCCGGGGAACTCGCTGGATCGGCGCATCCTGCGTTTCTCGCTCATCCCGGTCGCGGCGGTCCTGAGCGCCGCGGGCAACTACCTGGCGTACGTCATCACCGCGCACGTGTGGTACGCCGACAAGCTGCCCGCCGGCCAGCAGTCGTGGGTCTTCCAGCTGCTGCACCCCGGCGTCCTCCCCGCGCTGACGCAGCGGTCCTCGTCGAGCGCGAGCTTCGCGCAGGGCTGGCTCGAGTACGTGGCGGTCGGGCTCGTGGCCGGCCTGTTCGCCTTCTGGTACATCACGCGGCGGATGGTGCCCCGGCCGGCGAAGAAGAAGTAGGGATGCGCAAGAGCCGGCTCGAGGCGTTCAGCGACGGCGTCCTCGCGATCATCATCACCATCATGGTGCTCGAGCTGCACGTGCCGGCGGGCGCCGGCCTGGCCGCGCTCGGCGCGTCGGCGCCGACCCTGCTCGGCTACCTGCTGAGCTTCGTCAACCTCGCCATCTACTGGAACAACCACCACCACATGCTGCAGGCCGCGGACCGCGTCACCGGCGCCGCCCTGTGGGCCAACATGCACCTGCTGTTCTGGCTGTCGCTGATTCCGTTCGTGACGTCCTGGATGGGCGACCACTTCGAGCCGGTGCCGGTCGCGGCGTACGGCGTCGTGCTGCTGGCGTCCGGCACCGCCTACTTCATCCTCTCGCGCGTGCTGCTCGCGGCGCACGGGCCGGACTCGGTCCTCGCCCGCGCCCTCGGCCGCGATGCCAAGGGCGTCGCCTCGCTCGTCATCTACGTCGCCGCGGTGGGCCTGGCGTTCGTCCGTCCGGCCTTCGCGTGCGCGCTGTACGCCCTCGTCGCGCTGATGTGGCTCGTGCCCGACCGCCGGATCGAGCGACTGCTCGAGCCGGAAGGCCGCGGCCGCCGCCACGACTGACGTCCGGACCGAGCGCGGGCGGCAGCCGCGCCGCCCGCGCTACCAGGTCTTCTCGTCCGCCGTCGGCCCGTAGATCGGCGGCACCGGCACGTCCAGCAGCCGCAGGTACACCGTGAGCTGGCCGCGGTGGTGCGACAGGTGGCCGAAGTGCTGCCGCACCACGACGCCCGTCGGGGCCGTGAACAGCACGCGATCGCCGTTCTTCAGCGACCACGGCCGCTGGAAGTCGGCGTCGGACGCCTGCTCGAGCGCCTCGCGGGCCGCCTTCACGTTGGCGTCGAAACCCTGGACCAGCTTCGCGGTCGGCTCGAAGCTGTAGTGGACGCCACCCGAGAGGTCCAGGTGGGGCTCGCGCAGGGTCTGCGCGATCCACCCCGGCATCCACGACACCAGCTGCGCCAGGTGCCCGAGCGCGAACGACTTCGGGTGGGGCTTCCATTGCCCCTTGTCGCCGGGCACGCGCTCCAGCAGCCGCCGCGTGGTCGCCATCTCCTGGTCGAATTCCGGAACGAGAGATCGTCCGATGGTCATGGGGCCGCCCGCCGCGTGGCGCGTGGAGGTCTTGTTGCCGATGGGGGATCGCCCTTAACCTGCTAGCTCCGCCGGCCGCGGGCAACACGGCCGGCCCGATTCCCCGCACAGGACGACGACGTGCCGAGCCTGATCGATCCGCTCCCGCTCCGCGGCCTGACGTTCCAGAGCCGCATCTTCGTCTCCCCCATGTGCCAGTACTCGAGCCGCGACGGGTTCGCGAACGACTGGCACCTCGTCCACCTCGGCAGCCGCGCCGTCGGGGGCGCGGCGCTCGTGATGACCGAGGCCAGCGCCGTCACGGCCGACGGGCGCATCAGCCCGGAGGACCTGGGCATCTGGAAGGACGCGCACGTCGAGCCGCTGGCGCGCATCGTCCGGTTCATCCACGGGCAGGGCGCGCACGCCGGGACGCAGCTCGCCCACGCGGGCCGCAAGGGCAGCACCTGGCGGCCGTGGGCCGGCCGGACCGGCAGCGTGCCCGCCGCCGAGGGCGGCTGGACGGCGGTCGCGCCGAGCGCGGTGGCGTTCGAGGGGTATGCCACGCCTCGCGAGCTGGACGAGCCGGGCATCCGGGGCGTCGTGGACGCGTTCGCCGCGGCGGCCGCCCGCGCGCTGGCGGCGGGATTCCGCGTCGTCGAGGTCCACGCGGCGCACGGCTACCTGCTGCACCAGTTCCTCTCGCCCCTCAGCAACCGGCGCGCGGACCATTGGGGCGGCTCGTTCGAGAACCGCACCCGGCTCGTGCGCGAGGTGGTGGAGGCCGTGCGCCGCGTCTGGCCGGAGCGGCTGCCGCTCCTGGTGCGCGTTTCGGCGACCGACTGGGCCGACGGCGGGTGGGACGCCGATCAG
>DASPSV010000220.1:0-10981 GCA_035623755.1 Gemmatimonadales bacterium | reverse complement strand
GTTCACCCTGGCGATCGGGCTCACCACGCCGACCTGGCGGCAGTTCACCGCCACCGCGAGCGCGAGCCGGGGCGCCACGCCCGATTTCGCCGAGGCGGATCGCGGCACGGCCACGAGCGTGAGCGGCCAGGTGGACGTCCGGCCCACGCGGGCCGTGCGCATCTCGGCGCAGTACAGCCGGCTCGACATCCATCGCCGCGACGGCTCCTGGCTCTCCACCGAGGACATCCCGCGCCTCAAGCTCGAGGTCCAGGCGACCCGCTCGATCTTCTTCCGGGTCGTCGGCCAGTACACGTCGCTGCGCAGCGCCGCCCTGCGCGACCCCTCGACCGGCGACTCGCTGGTGGTGGGGGGCGCCGTGGTGGGACCGAGCACGTCGAACGAGCTGCGGGTGGACTGGCTGTTCTCCTACCGGCCGAGCCCGGGGACGCTGATTTACGTCGGCTACGGGGCCTCGTGCTCCACGTTCGACGCGGCGTGCGCGGTCGGCCGCCAGCGGTCGCGAACCGAAGACGGGTTCTTCGCGAAGCTGTCCTACCTGGTGGGGATGTAGCTCAGGACGCGGTCGCGAACAGCCGGATCGCTCCGGTGGCGAAGACCAGCGCCAGCACCGCCAGCGCCATCCCCAGCCAGAAGTAGACCCGCGCGATCGCCGCGACGGAGATGAAGTGCTTGACGCGGTGCACCACCGCGCCCAGCAGCGAGAGGTACCCCGCCAGCCCCAGCACGCCGCCCGCGATGAACAGCACCTTGGCGTCGGCGGGGAACGGCGTCGCGAGGCCGAGCCGCTTGGCCAGCGCCACGCCGAGCAGCCAGGTCAGCACCATCTGCGGGTTGCTGGCGGCGAGCGTGAACCCCGTGACGTAGCTCCAGCGCCGGCTGCGCCGGGTCCCGCGCCGCGGGTCGAGGGCCTCCGGGCGCCGGCTCTCGTGCACCGTCAGCCAGGCGAAGCCTCCCAGCAGCAGGGCCGCCACGGCGCTGAAGGTGGCGAGCACCCAGCGCGTCTCCAGCAGCGGCGCCAGGCCGAACAGGGCGATGCTGCCGTAGACCGTGTCCGAGCTGACCGATCCCGCCACCACCGCGGCCGCCGCGCGCCACTGGCCGGTCATCGCCCGCTTCGCCATCTCGATCTGCGAGCCGCCGACCGGGATCGCCGCCACGAAGCCCAGGCCCGCGGCCAGCAGGAACAGCAGCAGACCGTCCACTTACGCCGGACCGGCGCCCTGGCGCCCCGCGAGGTACTCGGCCACGAGCGCCGCCAGGCCCGCCACGTCCACGCGCTCGAAGCACCGCACGGTGCGGCAGGTCTTGAAGTACTTGTTGAGGCACGAGAGGTTGCGGCACGGGCTGCCCGCCTGGTAGCACCACGACGGCGCGTCCTGGTTGGCCGGGAGGTATCCGGGCCGGCGCGAGTCGTACCCGGACATCCGCGGCACGGTCGCGCCGAACAGCGACAGCACCGCCGTCCGGTTCCGGAACGTCCGCCCGCCCGAGCGGGAGTACCGCCGTGACGCCGCGAGATGCATGGGCCCCGTGTCGCCGGTGATGTACACGTCCGCGGCGTCGATCAGCGCCGCGTACACCTCGAGCGGCAGGCTCTTCGGGATCACGCGCACCCGCGCGCGGAGCGGTGCCGGCACGGCCTCGACCAGGCGCTGCCCGATCCCCGCCTGGCTGTGCCCCGCGCCGACCAGGATCACCGTCTCCGGGCCGGTGGCGTCGGCGATCCCCGCGAGCAGCGACGCCTCGTGCTCGAAGGGAAGCACCGTGAAGCGGCAGGCCCCGTCCGGATTGACCATCACCACCCGCGCGCCGGGCCCGACGCCCATCTCCGCCGCGCCGCGCGAGGCCGCGTCCGCCACCTCGTCCGCGTAGGTGGTCCGGACGCCGGCGTACCGGTACGGCCGCGCGGGCCGGGCCACCGGGGCCAGCACCGCCCGCACGAAGGCGTAGTACTGGTAGCTGAAGTGGTTGATCTCCCCGGTCCCGCGCTCGTTGCGGATCAGGGTCGGCGCGTGGGTCATGAAGTTGATGAACGGCGGTCCGCCGGGGGCGACCTCGCGCGGCTCGAGGAACGAGCCGAAGCTCCAGCACAGGTCGTAGTCGCCGTCCGCCAGCACGCGACGCAGCGCCGCCAGGTCGTCGGGGGTCGGCAGGTGGGCGCCCGAGAAGATCGGCAGCACCCGGCTGGCCTCGGGGTTGCCCTCGATGGCGGGGGCGATCGCCCGGTTGATCACGTAGTCGATCTCGGCGTCGGGGAAGTAGTCCCGCAGCGCGGTGATCGCGGGCTGCGTCATGACGGCGTCGCCGATGTGGATGTCGGGCACCACCAGGAAACGGCGCAGCCCGCGCGCCCGGCGCAGGGCGGCACCGTTTGCGCGCCCCAGCCAGGCCGACAGCAGCCGGCTGCCGAGCGGGGGGCGCAACGCCGCGTCCAGCAGCCGCGCGCCCAGAACGGGGAAGGCGTCCGTGAGACGGCTGGTCGCCGCGAAAGCGATGCGCTGTCCCCGCAGGTCGATGGGCTGCCCCCGAACGTGGCTCACCGTCATAGTACGCCCCGGCGCCCGGATGGCCAGAGGGACCCGCCGGAGTGCCGCCGGGCCGCCGGCCGGCTAACTTGCGGCACCGATGCCGCTCGACGCACCCGTTCCCGGCGCCCTTCGCTCCCCGGGCGCCATCCTCCTGCTCTCGTGCTACGAGCTGGGGCACCAGCCCATGGGCCTGGCGTTCCCGCTGGCGTTCCTCGAGCGGGCAGGCTTCCGTCCCGACGCCCTGGACCTGGCCGTCGAGCCGCTCGACCCCGCCAGGGTACGCGCCGCCCGCCTGGTCGCGATCTCCGTGCCGATGCACACGGCGCTCCGGATCGGCGTGCAGGCGGCCGCGCAGGTCCGCGCGCTCCATCCCGCCGTGACGGTCTGCTTCCACGGTCTCTACGCCGTCCTGAACCGGCAGTTCCTGCTCGGCGCGGGCGCCGACCTGGTCCTGGGCGGCGAGGCGGAGGATGCCCTCGTCGCCGTCGCCGAAGCGCTCGACCGCGGGGAGCGGCCCGCGCCCGACGCGGGGCCGCACCTGGCGCGGCTCGCGTTTCCCGTCCCGAGCCGCGGGCGGCTGCCGCCGCTCCACCGCTACGCGGCCTTCGAGCGGGACGGGGAGCGGCGCGTGGCGGGAGTCGTGGAGGCCAGCCGCGGCTGCCTGCACGGCTGCCGGCACTGCCCCATCCCCCCGGTGTACGGCGGCCGGTTCTTCGTGGTGCCGCCGGAGATCGTGCTCGAAGACGTGCGGCGCCAGGTGGCCGCCGGCGCGCGGCACGTCACCTTCGCAGACCCCGACTTCCTGAACGGACCGGGACACGCCGCCCGGATCGCGGCCGCGCTGCACGCCGAGTTCCCGGGACTCAGCTTCGACTTCACCGCGAAGGTCGAGCACCTGCTGGAGCACCGCGCGCTGCTGCCCCGGTTCGCCGAGGCGGGATGCGCCTTCGTCGTCACCGCCGCCGAGTCGCTGAGCGACGTCGTGCTCGAGAAGCTGGACAAGGGCCACACCCGCGCCGACCTGGAGCGCGCACTCGAGGTGGCCGCCACGGCCGGCATCGCCGTGCGCCCGTCATGGATCCCGTTCACGCCCTGGAGCACACTCGACGACTACGTCGAGCTGGTGGACTGGCTCGTCGCCCGCGACATGGTCGACCGCGTCGAGCCGGTGCAGCTCGCGATCCGGCTGCTCCTGCCGCCCGGGTCCGCGCTGCTCGGGCGGCCGGACGTCGCGCCGTTCCTGCGCGGCCTCGACGCCGCTGCGTTCACGTACCGCTGGGAGCACCCGGACGAGCGGATGGAGCGACTGTACCGGGCCGCGAGCGACGCGGTGCACTGGGCCAACCACGTGCGCGAGAACGCCGCGCGGACGTTCCGGAAGGTGCGCGAGGCGGCTTACGCCGCGGCCGGGCGGCGGGCGGAAGCGGTCGCGACCCACGCCGAGCGCCGCCCGGTGGCGCCGCGACTCACCGAGCCGTGGTTCTGCTGAGCGGAGCCCACGGCGGGCCAGTTGGGCCCCCTGCTCGTGTGAGTGCCGGCCCGGCGGCGGGCGGCGGGCGTCAGCCTTCCGGCCGCTCCAGAAGCCGCCGGAAGTGCTCGCGCATGCGCTCGGGCAGCGCCGGCAGCGCGACGACCCGGCGCAGCGCGCCGGCGTCCGCTCGCCCGGGCCCGGAGAGCCGCACCACCTCCGCCACCGTCACCGAATCGGCCGCGGGCGCGACGAGGTGCACCGCGTCGCCGGCCGCGACCGCTCCCTCCGTGACGACCGAGAGGTAGAAGCCGGTCCGGCCGCTCTGCTGGAACAGCCTCTCCATGTCGGCGCGGCCGAACCGGAGCCCGAGCTTGAAGCAGGGCAGCCGCGGCTGCGTGACCGCGAGCACGGCGGACCCGATCCGAAACCGGTCCCCGATCCGCACCGCGGCCTCGTCGAGTCCGGTCGTGGTCAGGTTCTCGCCGAAGGCACCCCAGGGCAGGTCGCCCAGCTCGGGTCGCCACCAGGCGTAGTGCTCCGACGGGTAGGCGTACACGGCCTTGTGCACGCCGCCGTGCACCGAGGGGTCAGCCTGGGCGTCGCCCTCCAGGTTGCTCCGTCGCACCGGCACGGGGCCGCGGACCGCGCTCTTGAAGATCCCGGTGCGCACGACCCCGCCGCGCCACTCGACCTCGCGCGGCAGCCCGACGTTCACGGACACGATGGCCGCGGCCGGCCGGGATTCCTGCCGCTCCACCGGCGGTCCGGACGGCTCCGGACGAGGCCCTGTCACCGGCCGGACGCGGCCGTCGCGGGGTCGCGCGGGGCCGCGGTGACCCCGGTCACAAACATCGTGTGGCGGCGTCGCATAGCGCCCAAGCTAACCGGTCGCTACCATTGCTTGACAGTATCCTTCTCCCCCGAGTTACATTGGCAGCCGTTACGTGAACGACGTGGAGCGCCTCCCGACCCGTGCCCGCAGGTTGCTCCGCGGGCTATTGCCCGTCGTCCTCGCGGCGGGCGCGGTGGTCACGTGCGACAGCCCGACGGCGCCCGGCCGCCGCATGGTCGGCCTGGCGTTCCAGCCGGTGCTCCGCTACTCGATGGCGTCGTTCAGCGGCATGGCGGTGGACCAGGTCCGCCTGATCGCCGTCCACGCCGCCGACACCGTCAGCCAGACCTTCGACTTCTCCCCCGACTCGTCGCAGATCAAGGCCAGCATGTCCGTGCCGGTCACGGACACGGCGACCTACATGATCACGATCGAGCTGCTTTCGGGCGGCCAGATCATGTTCACGGGGCAGCAGGCGGTCCTGGTGACGGGAGGCCTGTCGAGCGGTCCGCCCACCCAGGTGGTCGAGCTGTCGTACGTCGGCCCGGGCGCGCAGGTCGCGTTCATCCAGATCGCGCCCGCCGACTCGGGCGTCTCCTTCGGCGGCTCGCTGCCGTTCCGGATCACGGCGATCGACTCGACGGAGAAGGCGGTCACCCAGTTCTACGTGGCGTGGTCCACCAGCAGCACGGCCAACAAGATCAACGCCAACGGCGTGTTCAAGGCGGGTACGGCGCGCGGGACGGTGTGGGTCTACGCGCACACGCCGACCGGGGTCCAGGACTCCACGCAGGTCACGGTCTCGCCGGTGCCGAGCCGGATCGTGGTCGTCAGCGGCAACAACCAGAGCGGCTCGACCGGCACGCAGCTGGCGCTGCCGCTGGTGGTGCAGGTGCTGGCCGCGGACGCGCGCGGCGTGGGCGGCGTGACGGTCCAGTTCGCGACCACGGGCGGCGGCTCGGTGAGCCCGACGTCGGCGGTGACCGACACGCTCGGCCTGGCGCAGACGCTCGCGACGCTGAGCACCACGGCGGGAACCAACTCCTTCACGGCCTCGGTGGGCGCGCTCGCGTCGGCGTCGTTCACGGCCACGGGCGTCGGGCAGGTGGGGCCGCCGGCGAACCTGACCAAGTTCGCGGGCGACAACCAGAGCGCCACGGCCGGGACGGCCGTCGCCGTGCCGCCGTCGGTCAAGGTGACGGACGCCAACGGCGTGCCGGTCTCCGGCCAGGCCGTGACCTTCACGGTCGCGAGCGGGGGCGGCACCGTCGCAAGCGGCTCGACCTCGACCAACGCGGCGGGCATCGCCACGGTGGGCAGCTGGACCCTCGGCACGACGCCGGGCACCAATACCCTGACGGCCACGGCGACGGGCACCTCGATCACGCCGGTGACCTTCACGGCCACCGGCACGGTCGCGTCGAACGCGATCACGATCACGGTGGCGGGCGGCGGCCTGCTCGGCGTCGGGGCCCAGGGTCTGGCCCTGGTGCGGCTCCCGCAGCCGGCGCCGGCGGGCGGCGTCACGGTGACCGTCACGAGCGACAGCACCAAGTACGTCACCGTCGCGACCCCCGGCACCATCGCGTTCGCGGCCGGCGACACGGCGAAGTCCATCGCGCTGACCGGCGTGGCGGTCGGCGTCTCGATCCTGCACGCGACGGCCACCGGGTACACGGCGGGCGTCACCGCTGCGGTGGTCACGCCGAACCTCATCCTGCTGCAGCAGTCGGTCACCGTCGGCGTCGGGGCGACCACGGCGCTGGGCATCACGATCAGCCCGGCAGCGCCGGCGGGCGGCCTGGTGGTGACCCTGGCGAGCACCGACACGACCAAGCTCCGGATCACGACGCCCACGGTGACGATCGCGGCCGGCCAGACCACCGGCAGCGCGACGATCCAGGGCGTCGCGGGCGGCATCGTGGGCGTGACGGCGACCGCGCCCAACTACGCGGGCGGCGGCGCCGCGGTCACGGTGGCGGCGGCCGCGAAGAACCTGACGCTGGTCTCGGGCGGGAACCAGACCGCGAGCCCGGGCACGGCGCTGCCGCAGCCCATCGTCGTGATGGTGTCCGACAGCGCCGGCAACGGCATCGCGGGCTTCACGGTGAACTTCTCCGTCGTCGTGGGCGGCGGCTCGGTCGTCCCGACCCAGACCAGCACCGTGACCGGGGGCCTGGCGAGCACCGCGTGGACGCTCGGCAACGTCGCGGGGCCGCAGTCCATCACCGCCACCGCGAACGGCCTGGTGGGCTCGCCGCTCACGATCTCGGCCAACGCGCCGGCGATCAAGTCCACCACCGTGACGCCCAAGGTGGACACGATCACGGCGATCAACGGCACGTTCACGCTGGTCGCGCAGGCCAAGGACTCGCTGGGGAACAACCTGACGGGCAGCTACACCTGGGTGAGCCGGACGCCGGCGGCCGTGTCGGTGAACGCGCTCGGCGTCGTCACGGGCCTCCTCAACAACGGCTCCTCGTGGGTGATCGCGACCGAGGCGGGCGGCACCAAGGACTCGGCGCAGATCTTCGTGCAGCAGCGCGTCGCCTCGGTCACCGTGACGCCTGCGAACAAGAACCTGTACCTGACGACGAGCTTTACGTTCACCGCCAAGGCGGTGGACGGGCTCGGCACGCAGGTGCCGGGCGTGACGACCTTCAACTGGTCCAGCACCGGGCAGGCCGTCGCAGCCCTGGACACGACGCAGCACGGCGCGAGCATCGTCGTCACCGGCGCCGGCCTGGGCGCCGCCCAGGTCAAGGCGGTCTCGGGTTTGATCACGGGCGTGGCCAACGTGAGCGTGATCACGGCCATCACCCGCATCGCGGTGGCCGTGGACTCGGGCGGCGCCACCAAGAACGACACGGCGAGCCTGCCGTCGCTGGCCGTCACGCGGCGCTACCACGGGTACGCGTACGACACGCTGAACGTGCTGATGCCCTCGGTGACGGCCTTCTCGTGGGCCTCGACCAACCCGTCCGTCGCGTCGGTGCCGAACCAGACCACGGACACCGCGACCGCGACCTCGGCCGCGAACGGCATCACGAGCATCAGGGCCACCGCCCAGGGCTTCACCTCCGCCCCGGGCGCCCAGCTCACCGTGTCGCAGGTACTGGCGTCCATCCAGCTCTCGCCTCCGGCGAACAACCCGACGGCGACCGTGGGCATCGGCGGCACCGTCAGCCTCGACGCCCGAGGCCTGGACGCCAACAGCCACTACATCTCGGGCGGCACGTTCAAGTACGTGTCCCAGTTCCCGGCCATCGCGACCGTGGATTCGGCGAGCGGCCAGGTGACCGGCATCGCGAACGGCTCCGACACGATCACCGCCTCGAGCGGCGCGATCGTCTCGAACAAGCTGGCGGTCACGGTCGGGGGCGGGAGCGTGCCGAAGGTGATCTCCTTCGGCCGCGACACGGTGTCGGTGGGCCGCGGCTCGACCGCGTCCATCCCGATCCTGCTCAGCACGCCGCTCGCGACCGGCGGGCAGTTCACCGTGAACCTCGCGGTGAGCCCGGCGGCATACGCGCATTGGCAGACGGCGACGGTGACGGTCGCGGCGGGCGCGACCGCGGTGAACGCGACGCTGGTGGGCGACAGCGCGGGCACCACCACGGTGACGGCGAGCGACGGCAGCGGCGGCGGCTACACGGCGGGGAGCGCGGTCGCCAAGGTCACGGCGAACATGAAGCTCACCAGTACGAGCTACGCGATCAACGCGACCGACGTGGTGAGCACGCAGGTGCTGCTGTCCGACCCGTCGCCCGCGGGCGGCACCTACATCACCTTTGCGTACGGCACGCCGGGCGTCGCCTCGGTCTCGCCGGATCCGGCCTACATCCCGGCGGGCCAGCTGGCGGCGGACATCCAGATCCGCGGCCTGGGGGCCGGCACGACGACCATCACGCCGGTCGCCACGGGGGTGAACGGCGCGGCCTCCTCGTTCACGGTCTATGCGCCGGTCCTGACGCTGACCTCGTCCTCGGCCGTCCTCGGGCTGGGCCAGTACGACTCGAACCACTACGTCTACGTCAATTCGTACGTCAGCACGAACCTCGCGATCCCGGTGGCGCTCGCGAGCAGCGATTCGACCAAGGCCTCGGTGACGCCGGCGGTCACGATCCCGTCCGGCAGCTACTACGCGTACTTCACCATCACGGGCACCGGGCTGGGCTCGGCGAACCTCCGGGCGACGGCGACCGGCTGGACGACCTCCGACACCATCGCCGCGGTCACCACCACGCCGCACGTGGGGATCTGCTGCAACAACACGATCTACACCACGTCGGGGACCCAGTACCTGTACGTGTACGCCGAGGACTCGCTCAAGAACACGCACTACCGGGTGAACTCGCTGGCGGTGAACATCCGTTCGTCCGACACCACGGTGGTCAAGGTGCTGGACACGCTGACGACCATCCAGCCGGCCACCTACTACACGTACGGCGCCCGCGTGACGCCGGCCGCCCTGGGCGGATCGGCCTACATCATCGTCACGGCCAGCGGTCACACGCCCGACTCGGTGCTGTACACCGTGAACGGGCCGCCGCTCAGCCTGAGCTGGAGCCAGCGGCTCCTCGGCGTGGGCCAGGAAGACCTGAGCAACGTCTACGTGTCCGTGCCGAACAACGTGACGGCGCCGCTGGTGGTGACGCTGTCCAACTCGGACGCGACCAAGATCGGCGTGCCGGCCACGGTGACGATCCCCACCGGCACCTACTACGTCTACTTCACGGTCCAGGGCCTCGCGGCCGGCGGCCCCGTGACGATCGGCGCGACCGCGCCCGGCTACCAGTCCACCAGCGCGACGTACATCGTCACGACGCCGACGGTCATTTCGCCGAGCAACTACACGTTCAACAACTTCAACCCCGGCACGAACTTCTACATCTACGCCGCGGACACGCTGCGTACGACGCACTGGCGGATCGCGTCGGAGGCGGTCGGCATCGCCGTGGTGGACACCAGCAAGATCACGGTGGACTCCTCGGCGGTCACGATCGGCGCGGGGGCGTACTACACCAACGCGCCGCACATGACGCCGGCGGGCGTCGGCTCGACGCGCATCCTGCTCACGGCTCCGGGCCAGCTCTCGCTCGACTCGCCCACCGCGACCGTGAACACGCCGCCGATCGCGTTCAACTTCTTCACGACGATGCTCGGCCGCCGCCAGCACCTGAACCCGAGCAACCAGGGCTACTACATCTACACGCCCGACACCCGCGCCGTGGCGGTGTCGGCGACGATCACCCAGAAGCACGCGAACGTGGATTCGCTGGACACGCTGGCGCCCACGATCCCGTCAGGCACGTACTACCGCTACGGGGAGATCTTCGCCCCGGGCCGCCTGCCGACCAACAACGGCACCGATACGCTGACCGTGTCGGCGACCGGCTACAACCCGGGCACGGCGTACGTCACCGTGACCACGCCGAAGTTCACGACCGGGGGCCTGCCGGGCTCGACGACGACCACGAATCCGCCGATCACGCTCACCGTCTACGCGACGGACAGCATCGGCAACGCGCACTACACCATGGACACCGTGGTCGTGCAGGCGGTCTCGAGCGACACCACGGTGCTCAAGGTCACCAGCGCGTACTTCCGGATCCTGAAGAACACGTACTACGCGCAGGACTCGGTGATCGTCGTCGGGCCGGGCAGCGCCAGCGTCACCTTCTCCGACTCGGCCAACAGCGGCTACCAGCCGGTGACGACCAACACCATGACGGTCACCGGGCCGTCGCTGAGTCTCAGCAGCTCGTCCCTGGTGCTCGGCAACCGGCAGACCACGGGCACGAGCGGCATCTACGTGCAGGTGCCGAACAACGTGACCACGCCGCTGGTGGTGACGCTGACGAGCACCGGCACCACGGTGGCGACCGTGCCGGCGACGGTCACGATCCCGACCGGCCTCTACTACGCGTACTTCACCGTGACCGGCATGGACACGATCGGCACGGTGCAGATCAAGGCGAACGCCACGGGCTACACCGCGGCCACGGCGACCGTGCAGGTCACGCGGCCGAAGTTCCAGGTCAGCGCGACCACGACGCTCAACACCACCTCGCCCCGGACGGGGGTGTACATCTACGCCGAGGACGCGAACGGGAACTCGCACTACACGGCGGAGAACGTCGTGGT
>DASPSV010000216.1:0-39809 GCA_035623755.1 Gemmatimonadales bacterium | reverse complement strand
CTGATCGTCGGCAGCGACCAGGGCGCCGTGATCACGCGGAACGCGCGCGCCGCGGATCCGCGCGACGTGACCTGGACGTCGTGGCTCAACCAGCCCACGGCCCAGATCTACCACGTCTCGGTGGACTACCGGTTCCCGTACTGGGTGACCGGCGCGCAGCAGGACAGCGGCGCCGTGGCGGTGCGCTCGCGCGGCAAGTTCGGCGAGATCGGCGAGCGCGACTGGGAGCCGATGGGCGGAGCGGGCGAGAGCGGGTACACGGCCGGCGACCCGCTGCACCCCGGCATCGTCTACGGCGGGACGGGGACGCGCTGGGACCTCGAGGCGAACGCCGCCGTGCCGGGCACCACGGCGCCGCAGGGGCCGGAGCCCGCGCGCGGCGACTGGACGCAGCCGCTGGTGCTCTCGCCCGCGGACCCGCACGCGCTCTACTACGCGAGCCAGTTCCTCTACAAGACGACGGACGGCGCCCGGACCTGGACCCGCATCAGCCCCGACCTGACCCGGCCGGAGCCCGGCGCGCCGGCGAACCTCGACGCCGCCGCGGCGGCCGACACCGGCGCGAACGGACGGCGCGGCGTGGTCTACACGATCGCGCCCTCGCCGCTCCTGGTGCCGATGGTCTGGGTGGGCACGGACGACGGCCTGATCCAGCTCACCATGGACGACGGCGCGACCTGGCGCGACGTCACGCCGCCGGCGCTCACGCCCTGGAGCCGGGTGACGATGGTGGAGGCGTCGCACGCCGACTTCAACACCGCCTGGGCCAGCGTGGACCGCCACCAGCTGGGCGACTTCGAGCCCTGCGTGTACCGGACCCGCGACCTCGGCAGGACCTGGGAGCCGGTCACGACGGGTCTCCCGTCCGGCGTGTACGTGCACACCGTGAAGGAGGACCCGGTGCGCCGCGGGATGCTGTTCGCGGGGACCGAGCGCGGCGCGTTCGTCTCCTTCGACGAGGGCGACCACTGGCAGCCGCTGCAGCTCGACCTGCCGGCCACGTCGGTGCGCGACTTCGCGATCTACGGCAACGATCTGATCGTGGCGACGCACGGCCGCGGATTCTGGGTGATGGACGACATCAGCCCGCTCAGGCAGGTGAGCGAGGCGATCGTCGCCGGCGACGCGTACCTGTTCCAGCCCGCCGACGCGGTCAACACCCTGCAGGGCGGCGACGACGGCACGCCGCTCCAGAAGGACGAGCCGCAGGCGTCCAACCCGCCCGCGGGCGCGGCCATCGACTACTGGCTCCGCGAAGCCGCCGCCGCGCCGGTGACGCTCGACATCCTCGACGGGAGCGGCACCCTGGTGGGGAGCTATTCGAGCTCGGCGCCGGCCGCGGGCGGAAACGCCGGTGGGCGCGGAGCGGCGGGGGCGTCGGGCGGCCTCGCGCGCGTCTCCCCGCTGTGGCAGCCGGTGACCGAGCGGTTCGCGGCGACCGCGGGCCTGCACCGCGCGGTGTGGCGCCCGGTGGCGCCGCCGCCTCCGGGAACCCGCGGCGCCGGGGGCGGGGGCGGGGGCGGGGGCGGACCGTTCGGAAGGCCGGTGCAGCTGCTCACGGGCACGTTCACGGCAAAGCTCACCGTCGGCGGGCAGAGCTACACGCGGACGTTCCGGGTGCTGCCCGACCCGCGGACCGGGCGCTAGTCCCGGCGATGCTGCGGCGCGCCCGGCGCCGCTTCAGTCGAGCAGCTGCGCCAGGTGGTGCCGCAGGTGGCGCAGGTAGTCCCGCATCACCCACTCCAGCGGGTGGGGCTCGCCGTCGCCGATGAGGCAAGGCGTCTGCAGCTTGCCGGCCGGCACCGCCTCGATCGTGGCCGCGACGTGGCGGTTCAGCGCCACCCACAAGTCCACCAGCTCCGTCCAGGGCCGCTCCCGGTAGCGCTGCGCGGCGACCCAGTCGTCCTGCTGGTAGCCCGGAAACACGAGCCGGTCGGTGAGCGGGGCCCTGACGAACCGCTGGTGGTTGTTGGCCGCGGAGTCGATCAGGTGCCCGAGGATCTCCTTCTTCACCCACTTGCCGGGTCCGCGGGAGCGCATGGCATCGCTCTCGCCCAGGCCCCGGAATCGCCCGGCGGCCTTCTCCACCTCGGCACGCAGCTCCGACGCCAGATCGGTCACGGTCTGTCTCCCTCGCGCGGGCGGGACGCCTGCCCGAGCGTCAGTACAGCAGCACGTAGTTGAGGCGGAAGCCCCGGCCCGGCTGGGGCACGAAGTCCTTGATCACCGACGTGGCGTCGCGGTACACGCGGTCGAACACGTTGTCGCAGTGGAGGCCGATCTCGGACACCAGGCCGCCGCGCACCAGCCGCGCCGTCAGGCCGAGGTTCACCACGCCGTAGCCGGCCGTGGGCGTGTCGCCGTCGCCGAGCCGGGTCTGCCGCGCCGCGCCCCGCCACTCCACCATCCCGGACAGGCTGCGGCCCTGCCACGTGGCGCGCAGCAGGCCCCGGAGCGGCGGGATGAAGGGCAGCGGCACGTCGCGCCGGGTGTCCTGCGCGTTGACGTAGTCGGCGCCGGCGCGGAGCGCGAGCCGGGGACCGACCTGCGCAGTCAGGCTGGCCTCGAAGCCGGCCAGGCGTGCGCTCGTGGCCGCGAACTGGCGCACCGGGAAGCCCTGGATCGTGTCGCCCCTGAGGAACGCGTAGATGTAGTCCTGGATGGTGTTGAGGTACGGCGAGACCTCGAGCGTCGCGCCGCCGACCTCCGCGCGGAGCGAGGCGTCGAGCCCCAGGCCCGCCTCCGGGCCGAGGCTCGCCGTGCCAATCGAGTAGGTCCCGCTCGCCGCGTCGAGGCCGTTGGCGAACAGCTCCTGCACGGTGGGCGCGCGGAACGAGCGCGCCACGCTGAGCGAGGCCGTGACGCCGGGCGCGAGCCGGTGGATCACGCCCACCGAGCCCGTGACGGCGTTGGAGAGCCGCGACTCGTCGCTGGTACGGAACACCGAGTCGGTGGACTGCGGGTCCGGCCGCGTCTGGATGCGGTTGTAGTCGAACCGCACGCCGGCCTGCAGCCGGGTCGCGGAGGCGGCCTGCCACTCCTCGAAGGCGAAGGCGGCGAGGCCGGTCGTCAGGGAGTTGGGGCCGAGGGGCTGGTCGCCCTCGATGGCCAGGTTCTGGACGTCGGTCCACACGCCCAGCGTGCCGCTCAGCGGGCCGGCCGCGTGCTGCAGCTGCAGCACCGCGTTGAGCTCGCGCTTGTGGAAGTGGTTGGCCTGCGGCGCCGACACGCCGCTGGAGTCCTCGGCGGTCGGGAATTCCGAGTGGTCGTAGTCGTTGTAGCTGGCGTCGAGCGTGACGCGCTGCAGCCAGGATCCGCCGGCCTCGAGCGCGCCGCGCAGCTCGAGGGTGTTGCGCCGCTGGGCGATCCGCGACGTGGTCGGCGGCACGGTGAGCCAGTTCGGGTTCGGCGGGACGCCGGGGATGCCGTAGTTCATCTCGTAGTGGTTGCCGCCGAGGCCGATGCTGCCTTGCGCCCCCTGCCACGCATAACCGAGGCCCACCTCGCCGGTGTGGTCGAACGACTGGGGCATGCGGTCGAGGGCGAACGCCGCGCCGCTGCCGGGATCCGTGTAGGTGCCCGCCGGGATCCGGATGTCGGAGGACCGCACGCCGCCCGCCGAGAAGCGGAAGGCGGAGTGCTCGCCGCTCAGGACGGTGTTGACGAAGCCCGAGAGCTCGTCGCTGACGGTGTTGCCCTCGAGGGCGACGGTGCCCGACACCGGGCGATCGGCCGGCGTGGGCACGAAGTTGGTGATGACGTTGACCAGCCCCCCGATGGTGTTCGGCCCGTAGAGGACGGTCGCCGGGCCGCGCACCACGTCGATCTGGGCGACGCCCATCGCGTCGATCGGCGTGGCGTGCGCGGGATCGTAGGTGGCGATGTCGCCCATCCGCAGGCCGTTCTCGACGACCAGCACCTCGTTGTCTCCCAGGCCGCGGAGGATCGGGCGCGAGGGCGCGGAGCCGTTGCCGCGCACGTTCACGCCCGGCAGGTCCGAGATCTTCTCCGCGAAGCTGGTGCCGGCGGCCTCGTCGAACGCGGTGCGCGACCGGGATTCGGCCGGCTGGTACTGCTCGTCGGCCGGCCGCGGTGTGGGGGTGGCGGAGACGACGATCTCCTCCAGCGGGACGGCGGACTCGTGCAGCGCGAACGCGACGGTGGCACCCGCCGCCGCCACCCGCACGGTGTCGGTGGCCGAGGCGTAGCCGGTGGCGGCGACGAAGATCCGGTAGCTGCCGGGCGGGACGTCGGCGAAGCGGAACTCGCCGCCCGCGCCGGTGCGCTGCGCGCGGTCGAGCTCGAGGAGCCGGACGGTGGCGCCCACCACCGGGCGCCCCGCGGCGGCTACCGTCCCGGCGACCGTCTGGGCCCGCGCCGGGATGGCCAGCGGCAGCACGGCCAAGGCCAGGAGCGGCACGGCGAGCCAAGGAAGCCGGTGCGACATCGGGGTGCTCCTTGCAGGGCGGAGGCGCGGAATGTGCGCGTCCTGTCCTACGGACGGGAAGGGGCGGATGTTGCGCGGGCGGAGCCGGCGGAGTGGCACACTCCTGGCACGCGAGGCATCATACCCCTCGGCCTGGACCCGGCCGGGCTGCGATTCCTTGCTGGGAGGTGCCGCTGGTGGACGAGTTTCGCTCGCTCCGATCGCTCGCCAAGATGTTGGGCGTCCGCACGCGCTTCACGGATGGCCTGGGCAGATCGGTCGAGGTGTCCCCCGAGACGCTGGTGCGGGTGTGCGCGGCCGTCGGCGCGCCCCTGGCGCGTGCCGGCGACGCGGCCGAGGCGTTGCGGGCGCATCGCGCGGCCGCCAGGCGCGGCGGGGTGCCGCCGGTCCTGGTCGCGTGGGATGGGGTCCTGGCTCCGCTGGCCTCGCCCGCATCTGGCGCCGCGGAGCTGCGCCTCGAGAGCGGCGACGTCGTCCCGCTGCAGCGGTCGGACGGCGAGCTGCGGGCGCCGGGTCCGCTGCCGCTCGGCTACCACCGTCTCACGCTCGAGGCTGCGGGGCGGGTCGACGCCTGCACCGTCATCGCGGCGCCCGTCGAGGCGTACCGGCGTCCGGGCCGTCACCGGAGCTGGGGGGTCGGCACCCACCTCGCGGCGCTCCGCTCCCGGCGGAGCCGCTCGCTGGGCGACCTGCGCGACCTCGAGTCGGTGTGCCGCTGGGTGCACGGGCGCGGCGGCGACCTGGTGACGGTGCTGCCCCTCGGCCCGACCTTCAACGTGGACCCGCCCGAACCGAGCCCGTACTCGCCCGTGAGCAGGCTGTTCTGGTCCGAGCTGGTGCTCGATCTCGAGGGCGGGCATCGCCCGACGGAGGGCCCCGCGATCCTCGATGTGCGGCGCGCCGATGCGGAGGTCCGCGCCGCCCTCGCCGGGCACGGTGCGCCGCTGCCTGGCGCCGTGGACGAGGAGCTGGCCCGCTACGCGCGGTTCCGCGGCGCGCAGGTGCGCCTGGGGCGGAACTGGCGGGCCTGGCCGGCCGAGGCGCGCGCCGGCGCGCCGCGTCCCGAGCACGTGGACGCCGAGGAGGAGCGCTTCCACCTCGTGGCCCAGACGCTGGTCCGCCGGCAGCTCCACGACCTGCGCGGCAGGCTCGACGCCGACGGGATGCGCCTGGGCCTCGACCTCGCGGTCGGGGTGCATCCCGACGGCTACGACCCGTGGTCGCGGCAGAGCCTGTTCGGCGAGGGAATGTCGGTCGGCGCTCCGCCCGATCTCGGCTTCCCGAGCGGGCAGGACTGGGGGTTCTCGCCGGTGCTGCCGGCCGCGTCGCGCCGCGAGGGCCACCGGTACCTCGCGGCCTCGATCGCGCAGCAGGCGGGACTCGCCGGGGTCCTCAGGGTAGACCACATCATGGCGTGGACCCGGCTGTACTGGATTCCCCACGGCTTCGGGCTGCACCAGGGCACCTACGTGTCGTACCCGGCCGACGAGCTGTTCGCGATCCTCACGCTCGAGTCGAGCCGCAACCGGTGCGAGGTGGTCGGCGAGAACCTCGGGACCGTGCCGCCGGAGATCTTCGAGGCGCTGCCGCGCCACCGGATCTGTGGCATGTACCTGGCGCAGTTCCAGGCGGAGAAGGACCCGGCCGTCGCCCCGCCCGGCGCCGCCGACATGGCGCTGGTGGGGACGCACGACACGCCCACCTTCGCGGGCTGGCTCGGCGCGACCGACGTCGAGGAGCGGGTGCGCTACAAGCTGCTGGCGGCGGCGGCGGTGCCGGACGTGCGGAAGGAGCGGGCGCGGGCGGTGCGACGGCTGGCGCGGCGGCTCAAGGGCAGCGTGGAGGACCCGCGCGCCCTGTTCGCCGCGCTGCTGGAATGGCTCGGCCGGTCGGACAGCCCGCTGGTGGTTCCCTGGCTCGAGGACTTCTGGCTGGAGGACCGCCGCGTGAACCTGCCGGGCACGCGCTCCTCGGACCGTCCCAACTGGCAGGGTCCGATGCGCAAGCTGCTGGAGGAGATCTTCGCCGATCCCGAGATCGACGCGCTCACCGGCCGGCTGCAGCGCAGCCGCGCCGGGTGAGCGGAGCCACGCGACCCATCACCTGAGGACCGGATCGATCATGGCATCCACCGCCGCCCCGGCCACCGCTCCCACCGTCCGGCCCAAGCCGCGCCTGGCGTTCTGGGACATCTGGAACATGAGCTTCGGCTTCCTGGGGATCCAGTTCGGCTTCGCGCTGCAGAACGCGAACGTAAGCCGGATCTTCGAGACGCTGGGAGCCAAGGTCGAGAACATCTCCCTCCTGTGGATCGCGGCGCCGGTGACCGGCCTCGTGGTGCAGCCGATCATCGGCTACTTCAGCGACCGCACTTGGAACCGGCTGGGCCGGCGGCGCCCGTACTTCCTCGGCGGCGCGATCCTCGCCTCGCTGGCGCTGGTCGCGATGCCGAACTCGCCCGCGCTGTGGATGGCGGCGGGGATGCTGTGGATCATGGACGCCTCCATCAACATCTCGATGGAGCCGTTCCGGGCGTTCGTGGGCGACAACCTCCCCTCCGAGCAGCGGACCACCGGGTTCGCGATGCAGAGCTTCTTCATCGGCACCGGCGCGGTGGTGGCGTCGGCGCTCCCGTACGCCCTCGCGCGCTGGTTCGGCGTGGCGAACACCGCGGCCGAGGGAGCGATCCCCGCCTCGGTGCGGCTGTCCTTCTACCTCGGCGCCGCGGTGTTCTTCGCGGCGGTGCTGTGGACCGTCGCCCGCTCGAAGGAGTACTCGCCGGCGGAGATGGCATCGTTCGCGGAGAACCAGGCGCGGGAGGTCACGGCTGCCGCGCGGCGCTCGCCCGGCGAGTATGCCGCGCACGGCCGCCGCCAGATCGTCCTCGGCGGCGTCCTGGTGGTCGTGAGCGTGCTGTTCAGCCTGTGGCTCGAGTCGGAGGGGGCCGAGCAGGTCATGATCCTCTCGGTGGGCATCGGCGTGGCCGGGCTGCTGCTCGTAGTCGGCGGGCTGCTGCAGCTCGCCGGCCGGTACCAGAACGGCTTCGTCACGATCCTGAACGACTTCGGCGACATGCCGCGCACGATGAAGCAGCTGGCGTGGGTGCAGTTCTTCTCGTGGTTCGCCCTGTTCGCGATGTGGATCTACACGACGCCCGCGGTGACGAGCCACGTGTATCACACGACGGACACGACGTCGGCGCTGTTCAACGAGGGCGCCAACTGGGTCGGCGTGTGCTTCGCGGTGTACAACGGCGTGGCGGCCGCGGTGGCGTTCGGCATCCCGGTGCTGGCGCGGGCGACCAACCGCCGGACCGCGCACGCGGTGTGCCTGGTGCTCGGCGCGCTCGGCTACCTCTCGGTCTTCGTCATCTCGGAGCCGCGCTGGCTGCTGGGGTCGTTCGTGGGGGTGGGGATCGCCTGGGCGAGCATCCTCGCGATGCCGTACGCCATCCTGACGGGGTCGCTGCCGCCGTCCAAGATGGGCTACTACATGGGGGTCTTCAATTATTTCATCGTCATCCCGCAGATCGTCGCCGCGGCGCTGCTCGGCTTCCTCGTGAAGCGCTTCTTCGGCGGCGAGGCGATCTACGCCCTGCTGATCGGCGGGGTGTCGCTCGTGCTGGCCGCGGCGCTGACCCTGCGGGTCGAGGACCGGGACGAGGCGAAGGTCTGAGGGCCGGCCGGCGCGGCGCGAGCGCCGGGCGGGACTCCTTGCGAAAGGTGGGGGCATGAAGACCGTCATCCGTGGCGCGACGCTGGTGGGGCTCGGCGTCTGCATCCTGTCGGCGTGCATCCACCGGGCGCCGGAGTCGGCGATCCGGGATCCGTCGCTCGCCATCGAGCAGGCCCGGCACCCGGCCGAGTTCTGGAACGCCGCCACCGTGTACTTCCTGCTCACCGACCGCTTCGTGGACGGGGACACCGCGAACGACCACGCGCTCGGCCGCGCCCAGGACGGCGCCGTGCTGCGCAGCTACATGGGCGGCGACCTCAAGGGCGTGCTGGAGAAGATCGAGGCGGGCTACTTCGACAGCCTGGGCGTGAACGTCCTCTGGCTCACGCCGTTCGTGGAACAGATCCGCGGCCGGGTGGACGAGGGCCAGGGGATGACCTACGCGTACCACGGCTACTGGGGCCGGGACTGGACCGCCGTGGACCCCGCGCTCGGAACCAAGGACGACCTGCGCGCGGTGGTGGACGCGGCCCACCGCCATCACATGCGCGTGCTGATGGACGCGGTGATCAACCACGTCGGGCCGGTCACGCCGGAGGACCCGCCGTGGCCGCCGGACTGGGTGCGCTCGGGGCCGAGCTGCACCTACCGGAGCTACGCCACGACGGTCGACTGCGACCTGGTGCCGACGCTGCCGGACGTGCGCACCGAGAGCAACGCGGCGGTGGACCTGCCGCCGTGGCTGGTCGAGAAGTGGCGGCGGGAGGGCCGTCTCGAGCACGAGCAGGCGTCGCTGGACGCGTTCTTCGCCCGCACCGGCTATCCGCGCGCGCCGCGCTACTACTTCATCAAGTGGCTGACCGACTGGGTGCGCGAGTTCGGCATCGACGGCTACCGGATGGACACGGCGAAGCACTTCGGCGAGTCGGTGGCCGTGGAGCTGAAGCAGGAGGCCAACCGCGCGTTCGCCGACTGGAAGCGGGCGCACCGCTCGCAGGTGCTCGACAGCCTGCCGTTCTTCATGGTGGGCGAGGTCTTCGGGTGGGACCCGGGCCAGGGGCGGCTGTACAACTACGGCGACAGCGCGGTGGACTTCTTCGCCCACGGCTACGACGGCCTCATCAACTTCGCGTTCAAGCGGGACGTCGCGGGATCGCTGGACTCGGTGTTCACGCGCTACTCGGTGGCGCTCCACACCGGCGGCGCGCTCAACGGGCTCTCGTTCCTCAACTACCTCAGCTCGCACGACGACGGCGAGCCGTACGACCTGGACCGCAGGGACCCCTTCGGCGCCGCCACCCGGCTGCTGCTGGCGCCGGGCGCCGCGCAGATCTACTACGGCGACGAGACGGCCCGGCCGCTCCGGGTCCCGGGCGCGCGGGGCGACGCGAACCTCCGCTCGCTCATGAACTGGGGCGACCTCGCGGCGACCGGCCCGCACGGCGACTCCGCGCGCGCGATCCTCGCGCACTGGCGGAAGCTGGGGGCGTTCCGGAACGCCCACCCGTCCGTGGGGGCGGGGCGGCACCGCACGCTGCAGGCGAACCCGCTCATCTTCAGCCGCATCCTGGTCACCGACAACATCGACGACCGGGTCGTGGTCGCGATGGACCAGCCGAAGGGCCCCAAGGCCGTGCCGGTGTACGGCACGTTCCCCAACGGGACGGAGCTGGTGGACGCCTACTCGGGCGAGGAGGGCCGCGTCCGGGGCGGAGCGGTCGCCATCAACACGCCCTTCGACCTGCTGCTGCTGAGCCGGGTGCCGGAGTCGCCGAACGACACGGTGGTCGTGTACGTCGAGAACAACTACGCGCTCCCCATGGACGTCCTGGCCGTCGCCGCGGGCACCACGTTCCGGATGGGCGTGGTGAACCCCGGCATCCCGAGCCGGTTCGTGCTGCGCAAGGATCTGCTCGCGACCGACCGGCTGGTCACGTTCGTGGCGCAGGCCACTGCGGTCGGGCCGCAGATCCACACCGACCCGATCCCCGTCTCGCCGGGCGACGTGATCGACTTCACGATCGAGATCAACCTGATCGGCAGCCGGGCGATCGTGCGGCCGTAGGGACGGCCGCCGAGCGGAGCTGGGGCGCCGGCGCGCGTGACAGGCAGCGGGTCACGAGCCTGCCGGCCCGGAGTACCTCGCCAGCAGGGCCTCGAAGCGAGGATCGCCGCGGATGGGGTCGAAGTCCGGGCTGAGGAGCAGCTCGCCGACGCCGAGCCGCGACGGGTGGGCGAGCAGCCGCTCGATCGCCGCGATGGCGGCATCGGTCTCTCCCACCTGCACCAGGATGCGGGCCCGGCCCTGCGCCGGCGACGAATCCCAGTGGTCGTCGCGGTCCACCTTGAGCCGGTCGAGCCATTCGGCCTCGCGCAGCGCGTCCGCGCGGCGACCCAGACGGGCCAGCGCGATGCCGCGGGAGGCGTGGGCGTCGGCGTCCTCCGGGTGAGCGTGCACGGCCAAGTCGAGCCGCGCGGCGGCGAACTCGAAGCCGGAGCGGGCCGCGGCCGAGTCGCCGCGGAGGGCGTGCGCCATCGCGGTGGGCCACGCACGCCCGAGCTCGGGCAGCGTGCCGATGCCCGGGGCCGTCGCCTGCAGCAGCGCCAGCATGGAATCGGGCCGACGCTCCCAGTACAGCAGGCTCAGGCGCTGACCCAGAACGGGCGTGGCACCTCCTCCGGGATCCCCGTCCAGCGGCAGGTCGCGAAGCACCGCGCGCAGGGTGTCCGTTTGACCTCTCCACAGCACGTAGCTCCAGGCCAGCGACAGGTGCGGCTCGACGAGGTCCGGGGCGAGCTCCATCGCCTGCCGGTACGCCGCGATGGCCTCCGGGTAGCGGTGGAAGTAGTGGAGCACCTCGCCGATGCCGATGAACAGGCTTGCGTCCCGCGGATCGAGCCGGCGCGCGCGCGCGAACGCCACCATGGCGCTGTCCCACTCACCGAGGTGTCGGTAGGCCCGCCCGATCCATGCCCACAGCTCCGGATCGTTCGGCGCCCGGCGCAGGGCGGCGCCGAACTCCCGCAGGGCGCCGCGGCTGTCGCCGCCCGCCGCCTCGCGCGCCAAGCCGGCCGCGAAGTGCGCCCGCGGCAGGTCTGGCGCGAGCCGCAGCGCGATGGCGGCTTCGCGGTCGGCGGCGGCGAGCCGTGCGGCCGTATGGTCGTACCGCATGCGGTAGTTCGCCGCGTGCACGCAGGACAGTGCCGCGTGCGCGATCGCGAACGTCGAATCGAGCGCCACGGCCCGCGCGAAGAGCTGCTGGGCGCTCTCGAGGTTCCGGCGCACGGCGCCCGGCCGCCGCCAGTACTCGGTCCCCTGGAGGAAGAACGCATACGCCCGGGCGTTGACCGTGGGGGCCGCGGCGATGGCTCCCAGCTCGCCGGACGTGAGCGTGCCGCCCACTGCGGCCACGATCTGACGGGCGATGTCGCTCTGGACAGCGAAGGCGCTGTCGAGGCCTCGGTCGTAGCGGTCCGCCCATAGCGCCGCCCCGGTCGCCGGGTCGAGCAGCTGCACGACGACCCGCAATCTCGGCCCCGCCACCTGAACGCTGGCTTCCACGACGCTCCCGACCCCCAGCTCGGCGCCGATCCGGCGCAGTGGCTTCGGCGTCTCGCCGTACCCGCTGACCGATGCCCGCCCGACGACCACGAGCGACGCCACCTTGGCCAACTGGGCCAGCAGCTCGTCGTGCAGCCCTCCCGCGAGGTACGCCTGCGTGGAATCCGCGCCCAGGTAGCGGAACGGGAGCACGGCGACCGAGGTTCGCGGAGCGGCCGCGGCGCCATCGGACTTCAGTCCGCGCGCCGCCTCCCAGCCGCCGCCCAGGGCCGCCAGGGCGGCGATGCCCGCCGCCCACCGCAGCCACGGCCGGCGGCGGGCGACCGCGGCGGTCGCCGGCGCGGCCGCCGGGATACCGGAGTCCGGGTCGCCGCCCCGGGCTCGTTCCGCTGGCACCGGCCGGTCGGCCGGCGCGTCGGGGCGGCGCGGCGCGGCCCCGCGGCGGGCCGGCAGCGCGCCCCTGCGGATGCGCTCGACGTCCAGAAGGAAATCAGGGTCGATCTCCAGCTCGAATTCCTCGCGGAGCCGGCGAGCGTGCGCATCGGCGGCCTTGATGGCGTTCGCCCGGTCGCCGATCGCCGCCATCGCCCGCAGCTGCTGGAACACGGAGTGCGAGTTCAGCGGATCGTGCTCCACCGCTCGTCCCCACCAACGCAGGGCTTCGTGCCAGGCCCCGGCGTCTTCGGCATCGGTCGCGAGCTGCTCGAGCGCTTCGGCGTACTCGCGCGCCAGCCGGGTACGCTCCCCGTCGAGCCAGCGCTCGAACTCCGGGGCCTCATCGACGTGGAAGCCGTCGAGCAGCGGGCCGGCATAGACGTGGACCGCCTCAGCGTGCTGGCCGCGCGCCAGCCCTTCGGCGAACGCACGCACGTCGGATGTCACGACCAGCGGGGCCAGGCGCAGCGTGCGGCCTTCGGACGGGACCGCGGCGGGGCCCAGCGACCTCCGGATCGCGTACAGTGCGTCGCGAAGCCCCTGGCGCGCGCGAGCGTCATCGCACTCGGGCCACAGCAGGGTGAGGAGCCGCTCCCGGGCGCAGGCGCGGTCCCCGCACACGGCGAGCACCGCCAGCACCGCGTCGCCCCGCCGCTGGGGCCGGGGTGGTGCGGGAGCGCCGGAGAGGCCTTCCAGCGCGAAACCGCCGAGCACACGGAGTCGGTACATGCCGTCCGTTGCCGCCTTCGATGTCGTTGTGGGGACGCCTCAATCCTGGCACCGGGCCGCCGGTCCGGCAAGGGGATGGGCCGCCCGGGCGCCGGCCCCGGAGGGAGGGCCGCGACGCCGCCGCGACGGCGGCGCGACGGGCGGGCGATGCCGCGTCTGCAGATTGGGCCTGCCAAGCCATCGCCACACCGCAGCCATCGAGACCCGGTCGCGGGGATCGGGTGCCGGGGCTGCCCGTTCCGAAGGGAGGTCGCCATGAGGAGGTTGTGTGCCGCGACGCTCGCGGCGTCGCTCGCGGTTCTCGCTGCCTGCAGCGAGGACAGCCGTCCCGGTCCGAGCGCGCCGGCGCCGGGCCTCGCCGCCGCCGCGCCGGGTGCGGTCGCGGCGCTCCAGGCGTGGAGCATCGACACCGTCGCCACCGGCCTGAACAACCCTCGTGGGCTCAAGTTCGGGCCGGACGGCGACCTGTACGTCGCGGAAGGCGGAACCGGCGGCACCAACACGACGGTGGGTCTGTGCGCCCAGGCCGCGGGAGTGGGACCGTATTCCGGCGGCTACACGTCGCGGATCTCGAAGATCGACCGGCATGGCCATCGCACGACCGTGGTGGACGGCCTGCCGTCCAGCTCGACCACGCCGGCGACCGGGAGCCTGACCAGCGGTGTCGCCGACGTCGCGTTCATCGGGCACACTCTGTACGCCGTGCTGGCCGGCGCCGGCTGTTCGCACGGCATTCCCGACGTGCCGAACGCGGTCATCCGCGTCCACCGGAACGGCACCTGGAGTATCGTGGCCGATCTCAGCGCGTTCGTGGCCGTGCATCCCACCGCCAGCGAGGATCCTGACGACTTCGAGCCCGACGGCACCTGGTACAGCCTGGTGGCCAGGGGCGGCTATCTCTACACCACTGAGCCGAACCACCAGGAGGTGGATCGCGTCTCGCCCCGCACGGGCAGGATCAGGCGCATCGTCGATGTCTCGGTGGCCCACCCCGGCAACGCGGGACAATGGATCGGCCCGACGGCGCTCATCGCGGACCGCGACGGCCTCGTGTTCGGCACCCTGGGGACGTTCCCCGTCGTTCCCGGCTCCGAGAGCATCTTCGGTCTGGATCTCAACAGCGGGTATCGGCCGCTGGCGTCGGGTTTCTCCACCGTGCTTGGGCTCGCTTCCGATCGCGGCGGCCGGATCTACGTGCTGGAGTCCATGACGCAGCCGGGCTTCCCGGGGCCCCAGGACCTCGGTGCGGGCATGGTGGTGCGCGTGAAGAAGGGCGGAGCCGTGGACACCGTCGCCACGGGCTTCAGCTTCCCGTCGGCGATGACCTACGGGCCCGATGGGAATCTCTACGTGTCGGACTTCGGCTTCGGGACGCCACCCGGCACGGGCCAGATCGTCCGCATTCGATTGCACCACGACAGGGACTGAGTGATGAGCGGGCGCCCGGCCGCAGCGTGGCCGGGCGTCGCCCCGCGCGAGTGCGGGCAATACCTCGCCCGCGGTCAGTTGCCGCCGAGGGCGCCGGCCGCCGGCAGCACGCTGCCGGCGGCATCGAACAGGGAGAGCGAGCCGCCGCCCCAGATGAAGAGGCCGGGCACCTGGATCGCCTCCGGGTACCACCACACCACCCCGGCCCCGTGGCCGTTCGGCGTGCCGGCGACGGTGGCGATCAGGCTCTGCAGGTAGGACGCCTGGCCCTGCGGCGTCGCGGGCCAGGACATGCCCGCGCCGTTGGTGACCATCGACTGCCAGCCGTCCGTCCGCCACGGGTAGGTCGTCTCCACGACGACGATGTCCTTCCCGTAGCGCGCCGCCGTGGCCCACAGGTTGGCCTGCAGGTCGGTCAGCGCCCCGTGCCAGAAGGGATAGTAGCTCAGGCCGATGAGGTCGTAGGGCACGCCGTACCCGCCCATGTGGTCGAAGAACCACTGCGTGCCGCCGCTGTTGCCGCCCAGCGAGTAGTGCAGCATGACCCGCACACTGTCGCCCGGGGCCAGCGAGTCCCGCACGCCGCGGATGGCCGCCTTGAGCAGCGCGGTGAACTGGTTCCACGCCGTCGCCGTGTCGGTGCCGACGTACAGCTCGCCGAGCGGCCACAGCATCCCGGAGTCGATCTCGTTGCCCACCTGCACGATGTCCGGCAGCGCGCCGGCCCGCTTGAGCTGCGCCATGACGCCGGCCGTGTAGGTCTCCACCGTCCGCTCGAGGGAGTCGAGCGTCAGGCTCGCCCAGGCCGCCGGCGTCGTCTGGTGGCCGGGATCCGCCCACGTGTCGGAGTAGTGGAAGTCGAGCAGCAGCTTCGCGCCCGCCGCCTTGACCCGCCTGGCCAGCGCCACCGTGTAGGGCAGGTCGTTGACCACCACGTCCGAGTCGTTGGGATTCACGAACAGGCGCAGCCGGAACCCGTTGCTGCCGTGCGCGCGCAGGATCGCGATGGCGTCACCGGCCTGGCTGCCGTCGCGGAACACCCCGCCGGCCTGCTCGATCCGCGCCAGGGCGGAGATGTCGCCGCCGACGAAGGCCGTGGAAGGGAGCCGGACCACGTTGGGAGCGGAGCTGCTCTCGTGGCAGCCGACGACCGCCGCCAGGCCGACGAGGAGCGTTCGAGCTCGCATGCGGGTAACTTAGGGCACCGTGCCCCATCCCGCGATTGTCGCACCCCTGAGCCGCCAGGTGGCGGTGGCGGACGTCCCGCGCGCCGTGGCGTTCTACCGGGACGTGCTCGGCTTCGAGGCGCTCGGGAGCGGCATGATGGTCTCGGGACCCGCGCGCATCGAGCTGGTCGTGGGCCCGACCGCCTACGACAGCCGCGGCGCGCCGCGCCCGCGCGGAGCCGCGGTGCTCTTCCTGCTCACCGCGGACGTGGCGGCGATGCGCGAGGCGGTCGCGGCGCGGGGCGGCGACCCGACCGACGTGGAGAAGGTCAACTGGATCAAGATGAACGTGTTCCAGGTGCGGGATCCGGACGGGAACACGCTGTGGTTCGCGCAGTCGTTCCACGAGCCGGACGCCCCGAAGGACGCGTCGCGGCAGCTCGGCCGGGCGCTCCCGGCCCTGCCGCTGTCCGACGTCGCGGCCGGCATCGCGCACTACCGCGATGTGCTCGGCTTCCACGTCAACTACGCCCAGGCCGACCTGGGCGTGATGGACCGGGACGACGTCACGCTGCTGCTGGTCCAGCGCACCGAGCGGCACCGCGGCATCGGCGCGTGCGAGTTCTACGTGCGCGACGCCGACGCGCTGCACGCCGAGCTGACGGCGAAGGGTGCCCGCGTCCAGGGTGCGCCGGTGAGCCACCCGTGGGGACTGCGCGACTTCCGCGTCCTCGACCTCGAGGACAACGAGCTCGTCTTCGCGCAGCCGTTCGAGTAGGCGCCACCGGCGGCCGCGGTGATCGCGGCGCCCGCGAGCCGGGCGCCTAGCGTCCCACCGGCGCGGGCTCCGGCGACGGACCGAAGCCGAGCGTGATCTCCTCCACCTCGACGCCGTAGCTGCCCGCCGCGACCTGTGCGCCAGCCTCCGCCCGCAGCGACAGCTGCAGCCGCTCGACGCGCTCGAGCCGCGGGCCGTCGCCCGCGCCACCGCGTCCCTCGGCCGGCCCCACCCAGTAGTTCCACTCGCCGGGAAATCCCTCGGGCAGCAACACGCCGCGGCCGGCCGCGAACGCGGTGAGCGGCACGGACCGCGCGGACCAGGTGCTGTCGACCGGGACTTCGGCGGTCCAGCTGGTGCCGTCGTCCTCCATGAGAGTGACGTGCAGGATCTGGTGAGGCCCGAGGCCGCGCAGCCTGAGCCTCAGCTCGGTCGCCGCCGCGATCGTCGTCTCGCGGGCCCGGATCCGGTCCTCGACGACCAGCGAGGCGGTGTAGTCGTCCAGCGCCTGGCCGCTCGGGTGGACGGGGAGCTCGAGGTGGAACACCGGGTGCCCGGTCGCCTCGGACAGGGCGAGCCGGAACAGCCCGAGACGGCCCGCGTCGCCGATGCGGCTGAACGCGAGATGCGGCGCGTCCGCCGCGGGATCGAACAGCACCAGCGGCGTCCGCGGGCTCACCACGGCGAAGTGCCAGGACGCGCGGCCGCCGTAGTTCCAGGCGTTGGGCGGTGCGGCGACGCCGGAGGGGAACGTGCGCACCGTGTCGCCGCGGAAGGTCGTGACCGCGTACTCGTAGGGCCCCTCCGCCAGGCCGGCGGCCGCCAGCGTGGCGGCGTACTCGTAGCCGCCCGACGGGCGCATCGGGTAGCGGCGATAGAAGAAGCCCGCGGCCGGCCGGAGGAACAGCGTGACGGAATCGGGCGGCAAAGCGTCTACGACGCGGGCGCGCACGACCCCGTCCCTTCCGGTCACGACTTCGGGAGGGGCGAGCGGCACCACCACCGGTCCGGCCGTGTCGGCCGGCGGCGCGTGGAACTCGGCGAAGCCGACGTGGCCAACCCAGGCAGGCAGTGAGTCCGCGTCCACCGAGCCCGCGGCGCTGAGGAGGTACACGCCGGGCCGCACCGTGAAGCGGCCCGAGGCCGCGCGCTCGCTGCGCGGGTTGCCGGCCGTCACCGGCTTGGCCGTGAACCGGGGGCCGAGGTCGGGGAGGGTCACCGTCATGGGCCAGGGGCGGCTGATCGCACGGGTCACGATCTTGCCCGGATCCGGAGGCTCGAAGGGATCGCGGACCGGCACGGCGTCCGGGTAGACCTCGAGGCGCCACACGCCGCGCCGGATCCGGTCCAGGAAGTAGATGCCCTCCCCGCCGTAGGTCACCACCGACGACGAGCCGTAGCCGGCGACGCGCCGCAGCGCGGCCGGATCGGGAGGCAGCGCGGTGGTGGAGCCGGCGTACAGGAACGCGTCGCGCGAGACCAGCTCGCCGAGATCGTCGTCGTACGACACGTGGAAGTCGCCGAACCGCGTGTTCCCGGGATAGGCCCCGTAGGCGCGGAAGCGGGGCAGCCGGCGCATGACCTCGGCCGCGATCACGGCGCTCATCGCCTTGCGCGGCGTGTACACCAGGTTCAGGTAGTGGGTCTGCCAGCCGAGATTGCGCGAGGCGGTCGCCAGCATGTCGTAGGCGAACATCGCGGCGAACTGCGCGCCCGCGGCCCGGAAGGTCCGCGCCATGGCCGGGTACATGTATCCGGTGCGGAGGTCGGGCGAGTCGAACTCGTACACGATGCGCGGCGCGCGGTCCAGCTCCGGGCGCAGCATGTCCGGGAACGCGTCCACGGTCCGCAGGTAGTTGCCCTCGAGCTCGTGCCCGGCGTTGAGGCCGGTCGGGTACCACGCGAAGGTCACGCCCTGCACCTCCGATCGCCGGATGGCGTCGGCGATCCGGAAGTCCTGGCTCACGTTGTAGAAGACGAGCTTGTGGCAGCCGGTGCTGCGCACCGCGTCCGTGAGCGCGTTGAGGTAGGCGATCGAGCCCGGCAGGTCCTCGGGGTGGTGCCACGGCTCGTTCACCAGCTCGATGAACAGGATCGCCGGCTCGTCCTTGAGCGCGATGCCGGTGTAGGGGTTCACGTGGTTCAGGATCTGCTTCAGGTAGTTCACCTGCGCGGCGACGGCCGCCGGGTCGGTGCCCATCCGTGCCTTGCCGAACACGCGGCCGAAGCCGGGCGTCGCCGCGTCCCGCTGCATCGCGTCGGGCCAGTTGGAGCTGTACAGCTGGATGGGGCTGAACAGCATGTAGATGCCGCGCTCGCGCGCCCGGGCGACGAGGTAGTCCAGCAGGTCGAGGTGGTCGTTGGCGATCAGGTTGCCGGCGCTGTCGGCCGACTCCCAGTCGCCCCAGAAGGTGAGCCGGAGGCCGTCCCAGCCCAGGCGTGCGAACTGCGCCATGTCCTCGTCGATCATCTTCCGGCGGTCGGCGTGCAGGTAGCCCGCGGCGCGGTAGTCGGACGCGGTGGGCAGCACGTAGTTCGCGCCGAACAGCGCGACCTCCGTGCGGTCGTCGGTCCAGCGCACCACGCCGGCGTCGTCGAGGTAGACGGAGCGGTCCGCGGGCGCCGGCTCCTCCGCGGCGGGGCGCTGCGCCCGCGCCGGTGCGGGCAGGACGGCGACGAGCAGCGACAGGACGGCGAGGCGGCGGATCGGCACTGGAGCTCCGGGGCACGGGGACGGAGAGGGGAAGCTGCGGGGCGGCGACGGCCCGCGCAACAAGCCTGACGAGACCGGATCGAGTATGTTACGGCGCCTTCCCTGACCCATCACGCATCCGCTGACCTGGACTCGATCGAGCGGTCGAGCCGTCGCCCGGCGTTCGACCCGGAGGGACGACACGCATGATGACGACGCGCGGAAGGACCCTGGTGCTGTCTGCGCTCGGGGCGGCGGCCGCGGTCGTGGGCTGCAGCTCGGAGAGCGGCGGAGGCGGAAGCGGCCCAACGGGACCCGTGATTCCGTCCGTGCTCGGGACCTTCGGGACGGTGTCCACCTTCGCGACGCACGCGCAGCTCGCGGGCTACGGCTACAGCTTCGGCCCGTCGGACGGGCAGTTCGGCGCCATCCGCGGCAGCGGCGGGACGTACACCTTCTACGGCAGCGCCGGCGGCGGCGCCACGTGCGCGGGCACGCCGAACCTCAACGGCGAGTACACGTTCACCGGGACCCTGACCCAGGTGACCGGGAGCAGCTGCACCCGGCTGTTCGGCCCCGGGACCGGGCCGGCGGGCTGGGTGTTCGACAGCAACTACGCGGCCGGCGGACCCGTGGTGCGCTTCGGGGTGGGCGCCGACACCGGCTGGTTCATCGCGTTCCACTCCGAGATCCACTGGACCAATCCGTCCACCGCCAGCGGGTGGTGCTACGTCAGCGGGACGTCGGGCGGGCAGGTGCCGTGCTTCTACGGCGGCGTCGGCCTGGCGGTCTCGACCGACGGCGGCACGACGTTCCACATCGTGGGGCAGGTGTTCCAGCCCAGCGAGCCGCTGTCGCTCTTCAAGGGCGGCGGCCTCAACATGGGCGTCGGCTACGGCTCGCTGCTGGTGGCCGACTCGAACGGGAAGCACCTGACGAACCCGCCCGCGAATCCCGCGAGCGCGTACTTCTACCTGTTCTTCACCGACCGCGTGGCGACGGCGCCGGGCCTGTGCGCGGGGCACTCGTGCATCGGCGTGGAGCGCGCGCCGTACGCCGCCGTGGTGGCGGCCGCACTCTCGGGAGATCCGCACCAGGTGGCGACGGTGTTCCACAAGTACGACGGGACGGGCTGGACGGCGGCGTCCACCAGCAACACGCCGGCCGACACGGGGACGGCGGGGACGTACGCACCGCTGTTCACCGACGAGACCGGGGCCGTGCCCGAGGTGATGTACGACAGCACGGTGGCCGCGTACCTCGTCGTGTACCAGGGGACGGCCGGCGTGACGGTGCGCGCCTCGACCGACCTCGTGCACTGGTCGGCGGCGATCGGCACGCCGTACAGCGAGCCGGGGCGCCAGCTCTACTACCCGACGATCATCGGCGAGACCGGCGACCCGACCATCGGCGGGCCGCAGCCGCGGGTCTACTTCACCAGCTTCCCCACCGACTCGTTCCCCAAGTGGAGCCTGTCCGTGTTCGAGAGCGTGCCGCTCACCGTGTCCAAGGGCCCGTGACCGGGGGCAGGCCGTAGCCGCGCCGGGCGGCCCGCCTCCGGCGGCGCCGGGCCCCTACGCGTCGTTCCGGATCGCCAACTTCCGCCGCTTCATCGTCTCGCTGCTGACGATGACGGTGGGCGCGCAGGTCCAGACGCTGGTGGTGTCGTGGCAGATCTACGGCATCACGCACGACCCGCTCTCGCTGGGGCTCATCGGCCTGGCCGAGGTCGTGCCCTTCGTCGCCGTGGCGCTCGTGGCCGGCCACGTCGCCGAC
Source organism: Gemmatimonadales bacterium (assembly GCA_035623755.1). GTDB lineage: Bacteria > Gemmatimonadota > Gemmatimonadetes > Gemmatimonadales > JACORV01 > Fen-1245. The sequence continues at coordinate 19,121 of DASPSV010000216.1, read as the reverse complement.
CGGTTCGACCGCCGGCGCATCGCCCTGTGGTCGCTCGCCGTCCTGCTCGCGTGCGCGCTGGCGCTCGTGGCGCTGAGCGAGAGCCGCGCGTGGGAGCACGCGCACGGCGTGTGGCCGTTCTACCTCGTGATCGCCGTCGGAGGGCTCGCCCGCAGTTTCCTGATGCCCGCGCGCAACTCGCTGGCCGTGGGGCTCATCCCCCCGGCGATGCTGCCCAACTCGATCGCCTGGCGCAGCTCGACCTGGCAGACAGGCGCGGTCGCGGGCCCGGCGCTGGGCGGCCTGCTGTACGGCTTCGCGGGCGTCACGGCGACCTACGCCGTGCAGGCCGCGCTGATTCTGGTGGCCCTCGTCTCCTTCGCGATGATCGACGCGCCGTCCGGCGCCGCCGCGGCCGGCTCCGCGCCGGCCGGCGACAGCCTGCTGTCGGGCCTGCGCTTCGTGTGGCGCGAGCGCGCGCTGCTGGGCGCGCAGACGCTCGATCTCTTCTCGGTGCTGCTCGGCGGGGCCGAGGCGCTGCTCCCGGTGTTCGCCGACCGGATCCTGCACGTGGGGCCGGAGGGCCTGGGCCTGCTGCGAGCGGCCCCGGCGGCCGGCGCGGTGCTCATGTCGCTCACCATGGCCCACCGTCCGCCGTTCCGGCGCGCCGGCCGGAGCCTGCTCCTCGCGGTCGCGTCGTTCGCCGTGTGCATCGTCGGCTTCGGGCTGTCGCGGAGCTTCGCGCTGTCGGCGGCGCTCCTCCTGGTCAGCGGCATGGCCGACAACGTCAGCGTGCTGATCCGGCAGACGATGCTGCAGGTGCTGACGCCCCCGGCGCTGCTCGGCCGGGTGATCGCGGTCAACTCGATCTTCGTCGGGTCGTCCAACGAGCTCGGCGCGTTCGAGTCCGGCGTCACGGCCCGGCTGCTGGGCGCGGTGCCCGCGGTCGTGCTGGGCGGCGTGGCGTCGCTGGCGGTGGTGGGGGTCGTGGCGGCGACGGTGCCGCGCCTCAGGAGGATGCGGGAGATCCGCACATGATGTCGCAGATCCGGAACACCTCGCGATCGGCCATGCGGTAGAAAGCGTTGAGCCCGTCCTTGCGCCGCGCGACGAAGCCGTGGCGGCGCAGGACGTCGAGGTGCTTGGACACGTTCGCCTGGCCCAGGCCGGTCTCGACCACCAGCTCGGACACGCTCCGCTCGCCGCCGTGGAGCGCGGAGAGGATGGCCAGGCGGTTGGGCTCAGCCAGGGCCTTGAAGCGGTCCGCCAGCCGGTCGAGCAGCGCGGCGGGGAGGCGGTGCCGGCGCACGGCGCGCGCTAGAAGCTGCGGCTCCGCCGCAGCGCGTCGTCCAGGACGTCCCGGAACTCCTCGACCGGCAACGCGCCCTGGACGCGCCGGCCGTTGACGAAGAACGTGGGCGTCGCCCGCACGGCCATGCGGTCCGCCAGGTCGTTGGCGGCGCGCAGGACCGTATCGGTCGCGGTGCTTCCGTAACAGGCGGCGAAGCGGGCCGCGTCGAGGCCCGCGGCGACCGCGAGCGAGCGGAACGCGCCCTCGGGGTCGCGGGCGCGCTGCCACGCGTCCTGGGTGGCGAACAGGCGGTCGTGCATGCGCCCGAACGCCGCGGGACCCTGGCGGCCGGCGCACAGGCCGGCCCGTGCCGCGTCGCTGCCGTTGGTGAACATCCCGAGCGCGAACGGCACGTTCTTCCAGCGCACCCGGCCGGTCGTCACGTACTCGGCGGCGATGGTCGGGTAGACCGCCGACGCGAACAGGGCGCAGTAGGGGCAACCGTAGTCGGCGAACTCGAGCACGGTGACCCGCGCGCGCGTGGCGCCGCGGTCGAAGCCCGGGCCGCTCGGGGCGATGGCCTGCTCCCACGAGGCGCGGATCTCCACGGCCGACGGCATCGGCAGGTCGCCGCCCGGGAGCTCCACCGGGCCCGCGGGCTTCTCGAGGCGGAACGACACCAGGATGGCGGCCGCGAGCAGCAGGGGCGCCGCGATGCGCGGAACGTCGTTCGCGTTCATGGCGCCAGCAGCCGGTCGACCGCGGCACGCAGCGCCGCGGGCGCGAACAGACCGTGGACCGCGTAGCGCAGCCGCCCCCGCCGGTCAATCAGGAACGAGGTCGGCAGGCTCGCCACGCCGCCGAACGCGGCGACCGCCTCCGGCGTCGCCATGGCCACGGGATAGCTGATGCCGTGCTCGCGGAGGAACGTGGCCACCTTGGGGCGCGGGATCTCGTCGGTCGAGATCCCGACCACGGTGAAGCCCTGGCCGCGCCGGGCGTCGTACTCCTTCTGGAACCCCGGCATCTCCGCGCGGCAGGGTGGGCACCAGGACGCCCAGAAGTTGACCAGCACCACCTGGCCCTGGAGGTCCTTCAGCGCCAGCGGCCTGCCGTCCAGCATGTCCAGCGCGAGCGCCGGTGCGGCGCCGGCCGGAGCGCCCCAGCCGAGCGCGGCCCGCACCCGGGGCGCGAGCCGCCATGCGAGGAGCAGCGCGACCAGCACCCACAGCGCCGCCTCGGTCGCCGTCAGCAGCGCGGGACGCCGCGGGCGGGTGGGGGCGGGGGCGGGGGCGGAATCGGCGGCGGGTTCGTTCATGGCCGTCTCACCTCGTGCGACTGGCGGCCGACCGCGGCCGCCGCGAACCACCATTACTATATAACTATGTAGTAATGTACGCCCGGCGTCAAGAGGCCGCGCGGCGGGGTGCGCCCCGGCCGCCGGCGGCGCGCGTTATTGTTCGCTCCGCCGCCCGGGGGCCGACCGGCCTCCCGCGGCGCGCCCACACCGGGAGGACCGCCCGTGACCGAACCTGCGCCCGGCGACACGCCCGCCGGCAGCCGTCCCGGCCTGCCGCCGTCCGTCCTGGTGCTGGTGGCGGCGAACCTGGTGCCGCTGCTGGGCGTGCTGGGATCGCACTGGACGGTGTTCCAGGTCGTGCTGCTCTACTGGTGCGAGAACGTGTGCGTCGGGGTGTTCAACGTCCTGCGGATGCTGTTCGCGAGCCCCCAGGATGTCGCCAGCGACGCCGCCAAGCTGTTCTTCGTCCCGTTCTTCATGGTCCACTACGGGATGTTCACGATGGTGCACGGCATCTTCGTGCTGGTCCTGTTCGGGCCCGCGGGGCACGCGTCCCCGAGCCCGGCCGGGTTCGTCGCCGCCGTGCGGGGCGCGGGCGTCGGGTTCGGCCTGCTCGCGATCGTCCTCAGCCACGGCTTCTCGTTCGCGCACAACTACCTCGCGAGCGGCGAGTTCCGCCGTGCGACGCTCCCGCAGCTGATGATCCAGCCCTACGCCCGGGTGATGGTCCTCCACGTGACGATCCTGCTCGGCGGCTTCGCGGCCAAGGCGATGGGCGCGCCGGTGGTGGCGCTGGTCTTCCTGATCGCCCTCAAGACCCTGATCGACCTGCGCGCGCACCTCGCCGAGCGGACGAAGCTCGGCACGCTCAGCGCCCCGTAGGCAACCGCGGACGCGCGGCCGGCCGGCGCCCTACCGCGCGGCCGGGATGGCCGGCGCCGGCGCCGCGGCCCGCACCACGACCGTCACCGTCGCTTCCCGCAGCCCGTCCGCGCTCGCGGTCACCCGCAGCATGCCGGCCTGCGGCGTGCGCAGGATCGCCAGCCCGCGCCCCTCGAAGGCGTGGCGCCGGCCGGCCTGGAACGGATCGTGGTCCTGGAGGTTGCCGGTCTCGACCACGAGCAGGCTGCCGCCGGTGACCGCGAAGCGCACCTCGTTGTCCGCCGCGGGCACCACGGTCCCCGCCGTGTCCACGATCTCGAAGCGCAGCTGCGCGACGTCCCCGGGCGCCGTGGTGACCGTATCGCGGTCCGCCGCGAGCCGCAGCGCCGCGGCCGGGCCGGCGGTGCGCACCTCGGCCACCGCGCAGGCGGTGCCGTCCCTGTGCGTGCCGACGGCGCGCAGGAGGCCGGGCGCGTACGGCACGTCCCAGCTCAGGTGCAGGTCGTTGGTGGTCGCGCGGACGACCGGCTGCGCGTAGGTGTTCCAGCCGCCCGACGTGCCCTGGGCGGGGAACTCGAGGCTCTTCGTGCCCAGGGATCGTCCGTTGAGGAACAGCTCCACCGTGTTGCAGTTGGTGTAGGCGAGGACCGGGATCGTCTGCCCGTCGCGTCCGGGCCAGTTCCAGTGCGGCAGGAGGTGCAGCACCGGCTGGTCGGTCCACCAGCTCCGCCAGAACCAGAACGAGTCCTTGGGATGGCCGGTGATGTCGAGCGGCGCGGAGCCGAAGCCGATGAACGGCCAGAAGCTCTCGCCCAGGTAGTCCACGCCCGTCCACATGAAGTCGCCGGCGAACCAGTCGCGCATCGCGATCCACTTCCAGCGCCGCTCGGCCTCCATCATCCCGCTGGTGTAGTTGGCGTGCACGGCCGTCGAGTCGTTGCCCAGCGAGGGGCGGCCGTCGAACGACTGGAACACGGTGCCGCTCTCGGTGCCGACCATCCTCCAGTCGGGATGGTCGTGCCGGTCCTGCTCGGCGAACAGCTCGCGCCGCTCGTGCCAGCGGTCCACGTAGTTGTAGCCCACCACGTCCTCGGTCTCGAGGAACGCGAGCGTCGCGGGATGGCCGTCGGCGACGATGTTGTCGTTCCCGGTGGTGACGGGCCGGGTCGGGTCCTCGCGGTGGAAGACGTCCACCAGGCGGCGCAGCACCTGCGCGCCGTCCGTCGTGGACTGCTCGCCGATCTCGTTGCCCGCGCTCCAGATCACGATCGACGGATGGTTGCGGTCGCGGCGGATGAAGTCGGTCAGGTCGCGCTCGCTCCAGTCGGCGAAGTACTCGTGGATCCCGTGCGGCACCTTGCCGACCGTCCACTCGTCGAACGCCTCGGCCATCACCAGGAACCCCAGCCGGTCGCACAGGTCGAGGAACTCCGGCGCGGGCGGATTGTGCGAAGTGCGGATGGCGTTCGCGCCCATCGCCTTCAGCATCAGCAGCCGGCTCTCCCAGATCCGCTCGGGCACGGCGGCGCCCAACCCGCCGCCGTCGTGGTGCAGGTTGACGCCCTTCAGCTTCACGCGCTCGCCGTTGAGCAGGAAGCCGTGGTCCTTGTCCCAGGCGATGGTCCGGATGCCGAACGTCGTCGTGGTCGTGTCGGCGCTGCGCCGGCCGTCGAGCACCTCGGAGCGGAGCGCGTACAGGCTCGGCGATCCGACCGACCAGAGCCGCGGCGAGGGGACGGCGAGCCGCTGCTCGACCTCGAGCGTCGTGCCGGGCGCTAGCCGCACCGAGGTGTCGGCGTGCACGACATCGCGCCCCGCCGGATCGACCACGGTGGAGCGGAGCACGGCCTGCCGCTCCGCGGCGCCGGCGTTCTCGAGGCGCGTTCGCGTCACGACCAGCGCGCCGGCGGAGTCGGCGCGCGGCGTCGTCACGTACGTGCCCCAGTGGGCGACGTGGAGCGGATCCACCACCGTGAGCCAGGTGTGGCGGTAGATGCCGCTGCCCGTGTACCAGCGCGAGTTGGGCTGCAGCGAGTTGTCCACGCGGACGGCGACCACATTCACGCCCGGGACGAGGTGTGCCGTGGCGTCGTAGGCGACGCTGCTGTAGCCGTAGGGCCGCCGGCCGAGGTGGAAGCCGTTCAGCCAGACGTCGGCGTTCATGTAGACGCCGTCGAGCTCGAGCCAGACCTCGCGGCCCCTCGCGCCCGCCGGGAGGCGGAACGCCTTCCGGTACCAGCCCGTCCCCGAGGGAAAGAAACCCATGCGCCCGCCGCCCGGGGCGTCGCGCTGCGGCGTGCCCTCGATGCTCCAGTCGTGGGGCAGGTCGAGGCGGCGCCACGCCCGGTCGTCGAACGACGGCCGCTCGGCGCCCGACGAGTCTCCGAGGGCGAAGCGCCAGCCCGGGTCCATGGAGAACCGCTGGCGCTGGGCCGCGGCGGGGCGGGCGGCGAGCGCCAGCAGGGTCGCGAGGAGGATCGGGGAGGAGCTGCGCAGCGTGGGCATCGTGTGACTCCGTGCGTCGTGCGCGAGTGCGTGCATGCGGCTCGTCGGGGCCGTACGTTAGGTCCGACACCGAGGTGGCCGCAAGAACGTGGTGCGCGCTACATTGGCCGGCGCCGGATCCCCGGTTCCTTCACGCAGGAGTGATACGGATGAGGCAGAAGGCCCACCATCGCGCCGCCCTCGCGGCACTGTTCTCCCTGGCGGCGGTCGCTCTTCAGCCGGCGCCCGCGCGCGCGCAGGCCCCGGCGGCGCTCGCGCCCGATACCTCGTGGGTGACGCGCAGTGCCCTGTACGAGGTCTTCGTCCGCGACTTCTCGCCCGAGGGCACCCTGCGCGGCGTGACCGCCGGCCTGGGCCGCATCCAGGCCACCGGCGCCGACGTCATCTGGCTGATGCCGCTCAACCCGGTCGGCGTAGCGGAACGGAAGGGACCGGTCGGCTCGCCGTACGCGGCCCGCGACTACGACGCCCTCGACCCCGCGCTCGGTACGCCGGCCGATCTCCGCGCCCTGGTGCGGGCGGCGCACGCGCGTGGGATGAAGGTCATCCTCGACTGGGTCCCCGACCACACGTCGCCCGACAACGTGTGGGTCAAGGAGCACCCCGACTTCTACTACCGCGACTCGGCCGGCCATCCGCTGGTGCCGCGCGACCTCCAGGGTCACTTCACCGACTGGACGGACGTCGTCCAGCTCGACTACCACAATCCGGCGATGCGCGCGGCGATGATCGCCGAGCTGCGCCGCTGGCTCGTGACGTACGACCTCGACGGCTTCCGTCAGGACGTCGCCCACTTCATCCCGCTCGACTTCTGGTCCGAGGCCAACACGACGCTTCGCGCGGCGGTGCACCGGCCCCTGATGATGCTGGCCGAGGCGGGCGGACTGGAGATGCACCGCGCCGGCTTCGACCTCACGTACGGCTGGGACGGCTACGGCCGCCTCAAGGGCGTGTGGCGGGGTGCGCCTGCGGACTCGTTCGTCATCGGCGTGATGGCGGACCAGCAGGCGATGCCGGCCGGCGGGATGCGGATGCGCTTCACCACCGACCACGACGAGACCGCGTGGGACCGTCCACCGGTGATTCTGTTCGGCGGCTCCGAGGGCGCGCGCGCCGCCTTCGTCGCCATGGCGCTGATGCCGGGCCGCCCGCTGCTCTACAACGGGCAGGAGGTCGAGAGCCCGCAGAAGGACAGCATCTTCACCCGCGAGCCCATCGTCTGGAGCCAGCCGCACGCGGCGGAGGCCCGGGCCTGGTACGCCCGCGTGGTTCACCTCGCGCGCACCGATCCGGCGTTCCTGCGGGGCGAGCTGCACCGGGTGGCCGGCAGCGACTCCGCCGACGTCATCGCGTACGCGCGCGGCGACGCGCTGGTGCTCGCCAACGTGCGGAGCCACGGGGCGCGGTTCACCGTGACCGGCTTCGACGTGGCCGGCACGCGCGACCTGCTGACCGGGCGGGCGCAGCGCGGGGACACGCTCGCGCTGCCGGCCTACGGGGTGATGGTGCTGAAGCGGTGAGGCGGGCGCCGCAGGGCCGTGCGGCGGTCCGGCGCGCGCCCTCGAGCCCCGGGGCGCGCGCCGTCGTTCCGGCTAGAAGGTCGCAGTGAGAATGACGACGCCGCTGGCCCCCGAGGCGGTCACCGCCGTCAGCGTGGCCTGCAGCGTGCCGTCGGCCGAGTAGCCGATGCCGGTCGCGTTGGTGCTCCCCGCGACCAGGGAGGTGAACGCCAGGTTGTAGCTGCCGGTCGCCGCCACCCCCTGGCCGACCGCCGCCTGCCAGACCTGGTTCGCGGACGTCGTGACCGAGATGGCGGCCTGGGCCGCGGAGTCGGCGCTGGTGTACGCGGTGTCCCTCGGCTGGCCCGGCCACAGGATGGCGACCGAGATGGCCGGCCGCGTGCCCGAGGCCGTCACGCCGAACGAGAAATCGCCCTTGTTGTCGGCGTTCGACCACAGCGTGGTGGCGGGCCGGCAGTCGTAGGTTCCGGAGACCGAGCCCGACAGCGTCACCGAGCACGTGCTGCTGATGCCCGTCTGGGTGCCCGTCCCGGTCTTGTCGCAGCCCAGGGCGGCGACCGCCACCAGCACCAGCGCGAAACGCATCTTCACAGAGCCTCCCATCGGGTTCCTCGTCGTTCACCGCTCCCGCATACACCGCCTCGCGCGCAAGGTTGCCGGGCGCCTCAGCGTCGGGCGAGTTCCAGGACCAGGCTCTCCCGCGGCCCGATCGTCGCCGCCGGGACGTAGCCGGCGAAGCGTCCGTCGGCGCCCGCCACGAGCGCCCCCGCGTGCGAGCCGGTGAGGAGGTCGCGCGCCGCGTACGCGCCGGCAGCGAGCGCGCCCGCCCCGGAGCCGATCGCGACGCCGCTGGCGGGCGCGGCGCCGAGATTGGCCACGACCAGCACGGCGTGGTCGCCATCGCGGCGGAGGTAGGCGACCACGCGGGGATCGCCGGTCGTGAGCGGCACCAGCCGTCCCGTCGCGAGCGCGGTGTTGCCCGCGCGCAGGTGGATCAGGCGCCGGTACAGGTTGAGCAGCGATCCCGGGTCGTGGTCCTGGGCCGCGACGGTGGTGGTCGGCGCATCGGGCTGCGGGCTCTCCCACGGCGTCCCGGTGGTGAACCCCGCTCCCGGCCCCGCACTCCACTGCATCGGCGTCCGGATGCGCGGGTCGGGCTTGTCGCCCGTCATCCCGATCTCCTCGCCGTAGTAGACGAAGGGCAGTCCCGGCAGCGTCAGCAGCAGCGTCGCGGCGAGCCGGGCGCGGGCCACGTCGCCGCGCAGGACGGTCATGGTGCGCGTGCCGTCGTGGTTGCTCAGCAGCGGCGACCACCGGTACCAGGGCAGGGTGTCCTGGAGGCGAAGGTACCCGGCCAGGAGGCCGCCGGCCGAGTCCCGGCGCACGGCCGCCAGGAGCGAGTCCGCGATCTCGAAGGTGAAGTACGACGTGAGCTGGTCCGGGTAGTACGGCAGCTGCGCGTCGATGTTGCCCCACGCCTCGCCGACGGTGTAGGCGCCGGGCGCGACGCTGTCCACGTGCGCGGCGTACTCGTGCAGGAAGGCGTGGGTGCCCGGGCACCCCATGAGGCAGCTCCCCTGCTCGACCAGGTAGGGCACGGCGTCGAGCCGGAACCCGTCCACGCCCATCGTGCGGAGCCAGAAGGTCGCGATCTTCTTCGCTTCCTCGTGCACCGCGGGCGTGTCGTAGTTGAGGTCGGGCATCCGGCTCGAGAAGACGCCCCAGTAGTACTCGTCGCGCACCGGCGAGTGGTGCCAGGCCACCTCGCCCCACGGGCCTTTGCCCAGCGGGGTGGGCGAGAACTTGTACCAGCGGCGGTACGGCGACGCCGTGTCGTTCAGGGCCGCCTGGAACCACGGGTTCCGGTCGGAGCTGTGGTTCAGCACCATGTCCACCAGCACGCGGATGCCGCGGCGGTGCGCCTCGGCCACCAGGCGGCGGAAGTCCGCGTTGGTCCCGTAGGCCGGCTCGACCCGGTAGTAGCTCGCGACGTCGTAGCCGTGGTAGCTGGGCGAGGCGGCCACGGGCATCAGCCAGATGCAGGAGGCGCCGAGCGAGGTGGTGGACGCGGGGTTGCCGTCGTTGATGTAGTCGAGCTTCGCGATCAGGCCCTCGAGATCGCCGATCCCGTCGCCGTTGGAGTCGTAGAACGAGCGGACGAACACCTCGTAGCACACCGCGCCGGGCGGCATCCGCGCGGGCGCCTGCGCGGGGGCGGGGGCGGGGAGCGGCGCGCCGGCGAGGGCGGCGCCGAGCGAGAGCAGCACGATGGTCTTCATCAGGGCGTCCGGTTGGCGGCGTCGATGGCGATGGCGGAGACGGGCTGGAGGCGGACCTGGACGGTGCCCGTCGAGTCCACCACGACGGTGGCCCCGGTGCAGGCGCCGGCCACCAGGCCGCCGGTCAGGATGTCGCAGTAGATCCCCGCCGGCATCCCGGTGGCGACGGGCGCGGCCACCGCGGTGTCCTCGCGGCTGATGGCCACGAAGCCCTTGGTGCCGCGCGTGAACGCGATGGCGTTCGCGCCGTCGTCCCACCAGTGATTCTGGTCCGAGCCGGCGACCAGCTTGCGGAAGGCGACCATGCGCAGGATGTACGGGTCGCGGTGCTCGCACAGGAACTGGTCGTCGGCGGCCGTGGCCCAGCTCGCCGCGCAGGTGACGGGCGTCAGCGTCCAGCCGCTGCCGTCCGAGGGCGGGCCCATCGCATTCTCGGCCGGCCGGCTGAAGGCGTAGCTCGACAGGATGGACGGGTAGCCGTACGGCTGCGCGAGCATCCACACGTTCGCGATCCGGAACACGTTGCCGTCGCGGTAGCCGATCTGGCCGGTGTTGTGCTGGGTGTCGTGGTTCTCGAGGAAGACGACCGCCTTGTCGGGCGGGATCAGGCCCCACGCCCCCGGGGAGAACTGGCTGCCCGCCGGCCCGTTCGGGTTCAGCTGCGCGATGTACTGCCCGCCGTTCCTCAGGAACTTGTCCTGCACGCCGCTGAAGGTGAACTCGGTGATGTCGGCGGCGCCGCCCGAGCCGTAGGCCTCGCCGAAGTAGTCGCTCGGGTGGAGCGCGTCGCCCGCGCCGCCGCCGACCACCTCGAGGTACCAGTACGGGAGCTGGCGCCCCTCGGCCTTCATCGTGGAATCGACGATCGCGAGGATGTCGTCGAGCGACACCTGCTGGATGTGCTTCGCGGCGTCGATGCGGAAGCCGGCGACGCCGAGGCGCGCCAGCCTGATCAGGTAGCCGGCGATGGTGTCCCGGACCGCCGCCAGCTCGGTGTTGAGGTCCGGCAGGCCGAGCAGCTCGCAGTCCTGGACGTTGGCCGCGTCGGTGTAGTCCGTGACGGTGCACTCCGGCCAGTGGAAGTCGGTCGAGTCGTACAGGCCGGGGTAGACGAACTTCGAGTACGCGCTGCCGTTGCTGCCGGTGCCGGGGCTCGGGAAGTTGGTCATGTGGTTGATGACGGCGTCCACGTAGATGCCGACGCCCGCCGCCTTGCAGCGGTTGACCATGTCCACGAACTGCGCGCTGTCGCCCGAGCGGCTGCGCGCGATGCTGTACCGCACGGGCTGGTAGCGCTCGCTCCAGTCGTGCGTCGGCGTGAGGCTGTGCTCCTCGGGCGGGGAGACCTGGACGGCCGTGAATCCGGCGGGCCCGAGCACCTGCTCGCACTCGGTGGCGACGTCCGGCCACGGCCACTCGAACAGGTGGACGGCCACGTCGCCGGCGGCGGCGTGGCCGCTCGGCCGGTAGTCGGGGCTCAGGGTGGGCCGGGGCGGTGGGCCTCCCCCCACGGCGGGCGGCCCTGCGGTGGACTCGTGGCACGCCAGGGCGAGGGCGAGCACGGCGGCGAGGGCGAGGCGGCGGTCAGCGGGCACGTGGCGTCGGCTCCGAAACGAGCCGCCGCCCCACCGCCGAAGCGGTGGAGCGGCGGGCAGGAAGGACGAGAAGACCCTCCGGGCTTAGTAGCCCGGGTTCTGCTTCAGGTTCGGGTTCGCCGTCAGCTCGTTGGCCGGCAGCGGGTACAGGTTGAAGTTCGCATTCGACACCTGAGCGCCGGCGGTGACGCCACCCTTGAGCGCCCAGACCATCGTGGCGGTCGGCCCGGCAAACTGCCCGAACCGGATGAGGTCGGTCCGGCGCCGGCTCTCGAACAGCAGCTCACGCGCGCGCTCGGCCAGAATCGTATCCAGCGTCATGGTACCGGGCGTTAGCGCGGTGTGAGCTGCGGCACCGAAAGCGCGGTCGCGGAGGGCGTTGACGTAGGCCACGCCCTGGGCGACGTTGGTGCCTGTCCGCAGCGCGGCCTCGGCGTAGATCAGGTACGCCTCGCCGAGACGGAAGACCGGGAAGGACGCGTCCACCATGGTCGTCTGCGAACCGGCGCCGCCCGTGGACGTCAGGTTCGTGAACTTGGGGGCGGCCACTCCCCAGTTGAAGTTGGCCAGGCCGACCACGGTGTTGTTCACCGTGGTGTCGTGGTTCACGACCGCCGCCGCGGAGTCGTAGAAGAACGAGCGCCGCCCGTCCGCCGCGTCGTACAACCGGTACACGTTCTGCTTCAGCCGGTAGCCGCCCCAGCAGTAGTCGATGCCGTACCACGCGGCCTGCATGCTGCCGCCGCACCCGGCGTGCACGACGAACGTCATGCCGCCCCAGGTCTGGGTGTAGCTGCCGTTCTGAACGGCGGCGAAGATGATCTCCGGCGAGGCCGTCCGGTTGTCGGCCGTGAAGTTGTACCGGTAGTGGCTGGCGAGCGAGTAGCCGCCCTGGGTGATGACGGTGTTGGCCTCGGTGAGCGCGTCCGCGTAGTCGGGGGTGCCCGTATACACGCCCGCGTTCAGGTACAGCTCCGCCAGGAGCATGTGATCCGTGGTCGCGGTGGCGCGGCCGACGATCGACACGACACCCGGGCCGCCGGCCTTGGGCAGCGAGTCCTGGATCGCCTTCAGCTCGCTCACGACGTAGCGGTAGATGCTGTCACGCGGCGCCTGCTGCGGCGGCGGGCCGCCGACCGGGTTGGCCTCGGTCACGAACGGAATGGCACCGAAGAAGTCGATGCCGTTCCAATAGGCCATCGCCCGGAGGAACCGCGCCTCGGCGCGATACTGCTGGATCTGGACCTTGAGCCCCGTGCTCACGTTGCGCGACGCCAGCAACGGCGCCGTGGTCTGACGCAGGAACTCGTTGGCCAGGCTGACCATGAAATAGACGCGGTAGTACATGCAGTTGGCGATCGCGTTGGTCGCCGACCACTTCCACAGGTTCAGATCCGGCACACCGGGATCGTTCCATCCGATCACGGCTTCGTCGGTGGGCAGCTCCTCGAGGTACCACATCACGCGCAGGTACTCCGAGGTCCCCTCGTCTTCCGTGGGGATGTCACCCTGGCCCTGGGACGGGGCGTTCGGCCCGATCTGCGAGGTCAGGATGAGCCCGCCGTACAGCTTCGCCATGTACTGGGCGTACGCGTTCGGGTCGTTCCAGATGTTGGAGCCGGTGACGGTGCTCTTCGGAGCCACCGTCGGGTCCGTACAAGCAGCCGCGGCCACCAGGAACGGGGCGGCGACCGCGAGGACCCTGAGTGTCCTTAGGTTCATGTCTCGGTCCCTTCTCGAGAGTTCGTATCCGTGGCCCTGTATTAGAACCGGACGCTCAGGCCACCGGTGAAGGTGCGCGAGCGCGGATAGATGTTGTTGTCGATGCCCAGACCGGCCTCGGCGGCCGTCGGATCGACACCCTGATACCCCGTGATCGTGAATACGTTCGTCGCGGTGGCGTACACCCGCCAGCGGCGACCCGCCACGTTGAACGAGTAGCCCAGCGTGAGGTTGTCCATCCGCAGGAACGACGCGTCCTGGACGTAGTAGTCGGACAGCCACTGCGGGGCCGTGAACCCGGTCTTCAGGACCGACTTGTCCATGTTCGACGGGGTCACGTTGCCGGCCGTGATCATCTGGTAGGAGCCGGTGTTCGCCGCGATGTTGTTGTAGACGTAGTTACCCGTCTGCGCCCGCAGCGTGAAGCTCAGGTCGAAGTTGCGGAAGGTGAAGTTCGACGTGTGACCCAGCTCCAGCGACGGCCACGGCGACTTGTACGGCCGCCAGTCGGCACCGGTGCAGTTCGTCGTGGTCGTGCCGTTCGGCAACACGTACGTGTTCTGCACGGGCTTGCCGTTGGTGTACGCCTGCTGGCAGACCAGGAACGAGTTGATCGCGTAGCCCGGCTGCAGCACCTGGATGGTGTTGCCCGTGCCGCCGCTGATGTTGCCGACCTGGATCTGGGTGACGCCGTTGCTGCCGTTGATGCTCGTCAGCTCGTTCGAGTTGTGGGCGACCGTGAAGTCCGCCGTCCAGCCCAGGCCGTTGTGCAGGCCCTCGAGCACCTTCGCGGACAGGGTCAGCTCCACCCCCTGGTTCCGCATCGAGCCGATGTTCGTCGTCACCAGGTTCGAGAAGTTCGTCCCGGCCGCGACGGGCACCGTGAAGATCAGGTCCGAGGTCTTCTTGGTGTACCAGTCGAAGCTGCCGCTGACCCGGTTGTTCATGACCGCGAAGTCCAGGCCCGCGTTGTACGAGTTGGTGGACTCCCAGTGGATGTTCGGGTCCACCGCGCTCGGCCGGATGGTCGTGACGAACTGGCCGTTGAAGTAGTACTGGGCCAGGTTGTTCGAGTACGTGTACGTCGGGTACGCGAGGTAGTCCGCGAACGCCTGGTTACCCGTCTTCGCCCACGACGCCCGGATCTTGAGGTCGTTGAGGAACGTGAGCGACTTCAGGAACGACTCCTGCGAGATGCGCCAGGCCAGGGACACCGAGGGGAACGTCCCCCACTGGTTGCCCGGCCCGAACCGCGACGACCCGTCGCGGCGCACGCTGGCCGCCAGCAGATAGCGGTCGTTGAGGTTGTAGTTGAACCGGCCGAAGAACGAAATCAGCTTGTAGTCGACGATGTAGTTGCTGTTCTGCACGTTCGTGGCCACCGGCACGCCGTTGATCCCGAGCAGGTTGCTCTGCAGCCCGGTCTCCTGGAAGTACGGGGCCTCGCTGTGCGACTGCGTGTACGAATAGCCGCCGGTGACGTCGATGGTGCCCGGCACGACCTGGAGCGGGGCCGCGTAGTTGAGGTACGCCTCCCCCACTTCGCTGGTCTGGTTGTTGTTCGCGAAGCTCAGGAACCCCAGCGTCCCGACGGCCTGGTCGCGCAGGTTGTTCGGATTGAAGATCGAGTGGTCGATGGCGGTGACGTCGTAGCCGAGGTTGACGTTGAACTTGAGGCCGTCCACCCACGGCAGCTTGTAGTCGGCCTGCACGTTGCCGACGCTGCGCCAGGTGTAGCCCGTGTTGACGGACCGGTTCAGGCTCGCCACCGGGTTGCTCGAGCCGGCCGTGCTGCCCGGCCAGTCCCAGTACCCGGTCGGGTTGGTCGGATCGTAGACGGGCTGGGTCGGCGCCATGGTGACCGCGTTGCCCAGGACGTCGCCGGCCTGGAACTGGTCGAAGGAGCGCGAGCCCTTGATGTTGGCCTTGATGCCCAGCCGGTCGCTGAACAGGTGCTGGTCGTAGTTGAAGCCCAGCGACAGGCGCTGCGTGGACGAGCCCTGCAGGACGCCCTGCTGATCCAGGTACCCGAGCGACACCCGGTAGAAGGTGTTCTCGCCCGTGCCGGTCACGGAGACGTTCTGCTCCTGGCCGTACCCGGTGCGGTCGATCAGGTTGAACCAGTTGGTGGACGCGGTGCCCAGCTGGCTCGCCTTCGTCGCCGCGTACTGGTTCACCGCCGCGACGAACTGGGTCGTGTTCAGCACCTGGGGCACGCGCGTCACCGAGGACGCGGAGGCGCTGGTGCTGTACTCGACCGTCGTCCCGCGACGACCGCCACCCGTGCCCGACTTGGTCGTGATCAGCACGACGCCGTTGGCCGCGTTGGCGCCGTAGATGGCCGCCGCCGACGCGTCCTTCAGCACCGTGATGCTCTCGATGTCGTTCGGGTTCAGGAAGTTCAGCGGATCGCGGCCGGACGACAGACCGCCGCCCGCGCCGGTGCTCACCGGCATGCCGTCGATCACGTACAGCGGATCGCTGCTCGCATTGACGGACGTCGCGCCGCGGATGCGGAGCGTGAGGCTGCCGCCCGGCTGGTTGTTGTCCAGGGTCTGGACGCCGGCGACCTTGGCCGTGATGAGGGCCGCGGGGCTGACGATCGGCCCGGGATTGAAGTCCCCTACGGAAAGCTGCTGCACGGCGCCGGTGATGTCGCCGGCCCGCTGCTCGCCGTAGCCCACCACCACGATCGCCGACAGGCCGACCGCCTGCTGGACCAGCGAGAAGTCGGCCGCGATCGTCACCTGACCCGCCGTCACGGTCACCGCCTGCGCGCCCGGCGCGTAGCCGAGGATCTTCGCCCGCAGGGTGTCCGTGCCGACCGCTGCGCCCGTGATGATGAACGAGCCGTCGGACAGGGTCTGGGCTCCACGGGCACCGTAGGATACGGTGACTCCCTGGAGCGGTTGTTTGGTCGCGTCATCCACGACGCGTCCGCGGATCCTGCCGGTCTCCTGCGCGGCGAGCGGCGCCGCCAGGAGAACTGCCAGGAGCGCACCGATGCTGAACCGGAGTCTTGTCATTACGCGTCTCCTCAGGCTGTTGGACAAACAAAACGCCCCGGGCCAATGACGGGTCCGGGGCGAACAGAAGACGCTGCCGGCTCGGAGGAATTCGAGCCGGGGCGTCCATTGAAAGCAATCGCCGGCAGGGCGCACCCGGACATCAGCCGGGTGACCCGCGA
The DNA here is from genome assembly GCA_035623755.1 of Gemmatimonadales bacterium. Taxonomy (GTDB): domain Bacteria; phylum Gemmatimonadota; class Gemmatimonadetes; order Gemmatimonadales; family JACORV01; genus Fen-1245. The sequence goes on along the minus strand of DASPSV010000216.1, from coordinate 2,861 downwards.
TGCGAGGCCGTGCATGCCGCCGTACCGCTTCGTCAAATGTGTTCCCGCTGGTGGACTTGGATGCCGTGGACTCGGGTCCAATAACGCCATTCAGGTAACGCCCGGCCACATTTCTGTCAACATGACGTCACACCGGGGGTCTGCAAGTAGTGTGCTTGTCATACGATCACTGCCCGCCGTCGCCCACCGCAGATGACAGTGCGGGTTCCGCGCTGGGCTCCCGGACGGATTGTGCGGCGGCCGTCAGCAGGTGGCTACTGTCATGTCGCGCAACCAGTTACGGCGCATGACGCCGCGCCGCCACCACGGTCTCAGGAGCGCGCGCCTAGTCTGCGGCAAGGCTCGGCTTTCGGCTCGGACGCAGCGAGGCAGCGCGATGCCCCGGCGTGCCCTGGTCGAGGTGACCTGGAGGCTCTCTCGAGGGCCGGACGATCGAAGGTCGCGCGGAGGCACTCGGGCGACCGGACCAGGACCGGAAACGAGACCTTTGGCCGCTCCGCTCCGTCGTTAAATGGGACTAGATGGGTCTGGTTTGGCGCGCCCGGCGGGGCGCGTGGACCTCGCCCCTCCGGACCGCCGTCGACCCGGGATCAGAGCCGGACGTTCAGCCCGCCGGTGACGGTGCGCGAGGCGGGGTAGCCGCCGGCATCGATGCCGGTGAGTCCCGCGGCGGCCGGATCGCCGCCCCGGTAGCCGGTGATCGTGAAGGCGTTCTGGACCGTCGCGTACACCCGCCAGCGCCGGCCCGCCACCGTGAACGAGTATCCGAGCGTGACCTCGTCCATGCGCAGGAACGCGGCGTCGCGGACGTAGTAGTCCGAGAGGAGCTGCGGGGTGACGAACCCCGATCGCAGGACGTCCGCGCTCAGGTTGAACGGAGTCCCGGCGCCGAGCGCACGGTAGTTGCCCGCGCTCGACGCGACGTTGTCGTAGACGTAGTTGCCGGTCCACGCCCGGAGGGTTACGGTGAGGTCCGCTCCGGCCCACGTGACCGTCGACGTGTGGCCGAGGATCCACTTCGGCGCCGGATCGTGATACGCGCGCAGGCCGGCGGTGGCGCAACCCTGCACGACGCCTGTCGCGCTCACGTAGGCGTTCTCGACCGGCTTCCCGCCCTGGTACGCCTGCTGGCAGACGAGGAACGCGTTCACCGGCTGGCCGGGCTCGAGGACCTGGATCGTCGTCCCGATGCCGCCGGCGACCGCCCCCGTCGACAGCAACGAGACGCCGGTCCCGAGGTCGAGCAGCTCGTTCGCCTGGTGGGTCGCCGTGAACGACGCCGTCCAATGCAGGCTCCGGGGTGCTCCGCCGAGGACCCGCGCGCTCAGGCTCATCTCGAGTCCGCGGTTCCGCAGGCTGCCGACGTTGGCGGCGAGGTAGTTCGAGAAGTTCACGCCGGCGGCCACGGGCACGACCACGATCAGGTTGTCCGTCCGCCGCGTGTACCAGTCCACCGAACCCCGGATCCGCTCGCCCAGGAGCCCGAAGTCGAGGCCGGCATTCCAGGACGTCGTGGTCTCCCACGTCAGGTTCGGATCCAGGGCCGGCGCCTGGAGCGGCGCGCCTGGCAGGGCGCCGAGCGACTGGTTGCCCGTCTTGCCCCACGACGCCCGCAGCGCGAGGTCGGCCCGCGGCGCCAGGGAGGCCAGGAACGGCTCCCGCGAGATGCGCCACGTGAGCCCCGCGGCGGGGAAGGTGCCGCTGCCACGTCCGGGCGCGAAGAGGGACGAGTGGTCGCGCCGGAGGCTGAAGGTGGCGCTGTAGCGGTCGGCCAGGTCGTACTGCACGCGCCCGAACCAGGAGACGAGGTGGCTCGCCTCGAGGAACAGGCCGTTCACGAAGGTCGTGGCGGGCGGGAGGCCGTTGATGCCGAGCAGGTTCGTGCTCAAGCCGGCGAGGCTCACCGCGGGGTAGCGCGTGGACAGCTGCCAGTTGGAGTAGCCGGCGGTCACGTCCGCGCGGCCGGGCGCGATGCCGAGCGGCGCCGCGTAGCCGAGCCACGCCTCCAGCACCGAGCTGCTCTGGCGCGGGGTCGCGAGGAACTCGAGGCCCTGGCTCCCCAGCATCTGGCCGTGCAGGTCGCTGGGGTAGAAGGACGCTTGCGAGTCCTTGGTGATGTCGTAGCCGAGGCTCAGGTGCGCGCTGAGCGCGTCGAGGAACGGGAGCCGATAGTCCGCCCGGACGTTGCCCAGGGCGCGCCAGGTGGTGGCCTGCGCCACGGCGAGCTTCTGGATCTCCACCGGGTTGGCCGCGGACGGCGCGGTCCCGGGCCAGTTGTAGTAGCCGGTGGCCGCGCTCGGGTCGAGGACGGGCTGGGTCGGCGCCATGGCGGCGGCGCCGGCGAGGACGCCGGCCGGGGTGAGCTGGTCCTCGAGGCGCGCCCCACGGACGTTGACCCGCACGTCCAGGCGATCGGCGAACAGGCGCTGGTCGAAGCCGAGCCCCAGCGTGAGGCGCCGGACCGCGGAGCCCTGGACTACGCCGCCCTGGTCCAGGTAGCCGACCGACACGCGGTACGCTCCGCCCTGCCAGGCGTTCGACACGGCGAGATCGTGCGCCTGGCCGAACGCGCTGCGCGAGATCTGGCCGAACCAGTCGGTGCTCGCGCTCCCGAGCTGCCCCAGGCTCTGGGGAGCGTACTGCTGGACGGCCGCGCGGAGCTGGGACGCATTCAGCACGGGGGTGAAGCGCCACGCGTCCGAGGAGGACATGCTGGCGCCGTACTCGATCTGCGGCTCGCCGCGTCCGGATCTCGTCGTGATCAGCACGACGCCGTTGGTCGCGTTGGCGCCGTAGATGGCGGCCGCCGCGGCGTCCCTCAGCACCGTGATGCTCTCGATGTCGGCCGGATTCAGCACGTT
>DASPSV010000212.1:0-2420 GCA_035623755.1 Gemmatimonadales bacterium | reverse complement strand
CCGCATGTGATGCCGCTGCCCGTTGCGGTCCACCAGCACCTCGAGCCGCTCGCTCAGCGCGTTCACGACGGAGATGCCCACGCCGTGCAGCCCGCCCGACACCTTGTAGGTGTTGCGGTCGAACTTGCCGCCCGCGTGCAGCACCGTCAGCGCCAGCTCGACGCCCGGGATCTTCTCGGTCGGGTGGATGTCCACCGGGAAGCCGCGGCCGTTGTCCTTCACCGTCACGCTGTCGTCGGTGTGGATGGCGACGTCGATCCGGTCGCAGAACCCGGCCAGCGCCTCGTCCACCGAGTTGTCCACCACCTCGTACACCAGGTGGTGCAGCCCGCGCGAGCTGGTGGAGCCGATGTACATCGCCGGCCGGCGGCGCACGGCCTCGAGGCCCTTGAGGACCTGGATCTGCTCGGCGTCGTAGGCCTTTGCGGCTTGGTCCTTGGTCATGGCACCTGACAAGACAGGGTGTAGGGTGTGGGGTGTAGGGTGTCAGGCCCCACGCCCCGCCTCCGACTACTCAGTCACGATTCGCGCCGCCGCTCAGCGCACGATCTGGAGCGACGCCACGGTCTTCTGCGCCGGCGCCAGCCGGAGCTGCACCGGGGCCGCCTCGAGGCGCACGAACCGCGGCGGCTCGAGCGCCACCACCGGCCCCTGGGGCTCGGTGCGCGCCAGCCACTGCCGCCGGAGCCGCAGGAACCGCCGCTCCAGCCGGGCCCGCTCGGCGGCCAGGCGCTCGGGCAGCACGCGCCAGGCGCCGGCGAACAGCTCCGCCTCCACCGGCGTCGGCGGCCCGTGCCGCTCGCCGCCGAGCCACGCCAGCAGCAGGTCGTGGTCGTGGATCGCGCCCAGGCAGTCCTGCAGCAGCCGCGTGAGCCGCCGCTCCTCGTCGAACGCGATCCCGCAGGTCTCGGCGTGAAACTCGAGCACGTAGCGCAGCCGCTTGATGTCGATGCGCAGCGCGTGCAGCTCCGCGGGGGCGGGACGCCGCTCGGTCATCCCCGGGCGCATCGCCAGGCGGCGCGCCTCGCGGTGGATCACCTCGGTCAGGTGCCGCGCGGCCATCGCCTCTTCGCCGCCCCGCGAGACGAACCGCGGCCGGCGGGCGAAGTCGCGCAGGGCCCGCTCCATCCTCGCGTAACGCCCGCGCTCCAGGCGCGCCGTCAGCTTCCGCTGCGCGCGCCAGCGCCGCTCCTTGAGCGCCGCGAGCAGGTCTTCGAGCCGCGCCGCCTCGACGCCCTCGAGGTGCGGCAGGTGCCCCTCCTCGAGCAGCGCCGTCACCACGTCCAGGTCGCGCACCCGCCCCAGGGCCCGCGCCAGCCACCGCAGCCGCGCCCGGCCGGCGCGCTTGGGCGGGCGGATCACCGACGAGAAGAGCGCCAGCGCCGCGCGCAGCCGCCGCACCTGCACCCGCATCTGGTGCACGGCCTCGGGGTCGTCGCCGCTTCCGGCCGCTTTCTCCCAGCGCAGCAGCTCGCGCACCTGGCGCGCCACGATGCGGCTCGCCGCCTCGCGCACCGTCAGCGCGCGCGCCGCCGTGAGCGCGGCCTTCACCGCGGGCTCCCCCCGCGCCGCCGCGGGCCCGCGCCGTAGCGGCCCGTCGGCTCGTGGGTCTCCTCGCCCACCAGCCAGCGGATGCGCTTGATCCTGCCCGTCGCGCGGCCGTCGTTCAGCAGCGAGAGCACCTCCGGCGTCATCAGCGACAGCTCCTGCCGCCAGGCGCTCGACTTCACGCGCACGAACAGCGTGCCGTCCGCCGCCACCGACTCGGGCACCGCCGCGCCCGCGATCCGCTCGCCCACCAGCTCCGGCCACGCCGCCACCACGGCCGCCTGGCCGAGACGGTCGGCGAGCCCCGCCGACTTGAGGACGCCGCCGAGGATGTCGCCGACTTTCGTGGGTCGTGACCTGCGCCGTTCCGTCACGCGCTCTCCCTCACGCCGCCCCCCCCTCGACGCGCCCGTCGCGGATCCGCCAGCGCACCAGCCCGCTCACCGCCCCGGGCAGCTCGCCCTCGCGCGGCACCGTCGCGAACACCTGGCTGCCGCGCGCCGCCAGCGCCTCCACCAGCCGGCCGAGCCGCGCGCTGCGCTCCGCGTCCAGCTCGGCGAAGGCGTCGTCCAGGCACACCACCGGCGGATCGCCGCCGCCGCCGCCGCCGCCGCCGTCGCCGCCCGAGCCCTCCGACGCTCCGCGCGCCGCCAGCGTCTCGGCCGCGACCAGCCGCAGCGCCAGGGCCGCGGTACGCCACTGGCCGGCCGATCCGTACACCCCCAGGTCGCGCCCGCCCAGCAGCAGGCGGAGGTCGTCGCGATGCGGGCCGACCGACGTGGTGCCCCGCGCCAAGTCCCTCGCCCGCGAGCGCTCCAGCGACCGGACCAGCTCCGCCTCGTCGCCCGTGCCCCGCGAGGCGTGGCACAGGC
>DASPSV010000206.1:0-6640 GCA_035623755.1 Gemmatimonadales bacterium | reverse complement strand
CGATGCCGACGGTCACGCCCGGCAGGCGCCGCCGCATCATCCACGCGGCGACGACGGCCGACGCCAGGGCCGCCAGTCCCGCCGCCTGCGCGAGGCCGAGCCGCGCCGCGGGGACGAACGCGTCCGGCAGGTAGTCCGCCGACAGGTGCACGGGCCAGATCAGCCACCGCAGCCACACCAGCACCGCCGGCGCCATGATCAGCACGCGCCCCGCGGGCGATTCGCCCTCGATGCCCGAGGCCACCGCACCGCCGCTGAACTCCGGTCCGAGCACGTGCGCGCGCGCCGCGAGGTAACCGAGCGCCAGCACCACGACGCCGAGCCACAAGAGGGCGTGGCGCCGGAACACGGCGCGGACGCCCTGCCCCGACCGCGACGCCTGCCACACGTCGGCGAGCACCAGCACCGCCGGCAGCGTGATGGCGTGCTCCTTGGCGCCGAACGCGACGGCGGCACACGCCAGCACGGCCACCGTCAGCCACGCCCGGCGCGGACCGCCGCGCTCGCCGGCCGCGGCGGCCGCCCCGTCGGCGAGGTACCCCAGCAGCGCGCCCAGGTAGCCCGCCGCGGCGAGCAGCTCGGCGAGGCCGACGCCGTTCGCCACGGCCTCCACGTGCACGGGATGCACCGCGAACCACAGCGCGGCGACCAGCGCCCCCCCCGGTGAGACGACCCGGGACGCGAGCGCGAGCACCAGCGCCACCACGACCAGGTTCACCGCGACGTTGGTGGCGTGGAACACGAACGGCCGGCCGCGGCCCGCGGCCCAGTCGAGCGCGAAGGCGAGCGTCGTGGCCGGCCGGTAGGCGTTGTTGCGGTACTCGACGCCCCAGAACGGCACGGCGGCGAGCGCGGGCAGATCGCGGACGCTGTGGATCCGCGCGTCCTTCTCGATCACCTCCACGTCGTCGTACACGAAGCCGTTGAGCAGGCTGGTGCCCGAGGCCGCCAGTGCGACGGCCAGCGCCAGGCCAAAGGCCCTAGCGGACGGCACGCGCCTCGACCGTGCGATCCAGCGGCGTGAACACCGGCTCGCCGCCCGCCTCGCGCGGCGCGTAGCGGTATCGGGCGCGGTCCGGGTAGCGCGCGAACAGCGCCGCGTTGCCCGCCCCGAGATCGCGCGCCCAGACGACGTCGCCGTCGAGCGAGGGCCGGTTCAGGTACAGGAACGGCGCGAACGCCAGCATGCCCGCCGAGTCGCGCGCCAGCTCCGCGCGGCACTCGGGGGCCAGCGCGCCGGAGGCCGGCAGGCGCAGGTTCGGGTCGAGCGTCGCGCCGGTGCGGATCCCGGGCCGGCCCAGGGACGCGAGCGAATCGAGCCCGGCCACGAGCGGCGGTCCGCCGGTCCCTGCGGCGGACGCCCGGTCGAGCGCCTGCTCGAGGCTGCACGCGTCGATCGCCGCGTAGAGGCGCGTGGAGCGCGGCGCGGGAACGCCCTGCGCCCACATCCGCACGATGAGCCGGGTGCCCCAGCCGTCCGGGATCACGACCACCGCGTGGTGGATGCCCGCCCGCTTCGCGTCCCGGTCCGGGTGCAGGTCGAAGACGGGCGTCGCGCGGCGATACGCCGCGAGGCGGCCCGGCGTCACGGTCGCGAGCCCCAGCGCCATCGCGACGGCGAACGCGAACACCGCCGCGTGCCCGGCGGTGACGCCGGGCGCGACGTCGCGACCCACTCGGCGCAGGAGGACCAGGCCGCGGGCCACCAGGATCACGAGCCACGGCACGGCCGTGAACAGAAACCGCGGCCCGTAGAACACGTCGCGATGCCAGTAGAAGAACAGCAGCCCGACGAGCGCCCCCGCCCCGACGACCGGCACGGCGTCCCGCTCCCCGAGCCGGCGGCGCGCCGCGACGAACGCGACCGCGACCAGCACCAGGACCGGAAACGGCGCGTCGAACAGGTACGCGTCGAGCTGGTGCAGGTCGAGGCTGGTGAGCCCCACCGCGCGCGCCGGGGTGAGCGGGATGCCCCACGGGACCGGATGGAAACCGAGCGAGTGGTTGGGCCCCCACAGGTAGATGTAGCCCAGCTCGTGCCAGGAGCCGGTGGTGCCTGCGTTGTACCACAGCAGCGGCACGGTGAACAGGGCGCCGGCGATCCCCGTCACGCCGAGGGCGGCGATGCGGCGCCCCGGCGGAGCGGCCATCAGCAGGATCACGGCCACGGGGACGGCCGCCGACACCGCGTCCAGCGGGCGGACCGCGGCCAGCACGCCGAGCAGCGCGCCGGCGACGGCCGCCGACCGGCGCCATCGGCGCTCGGCGCCCGCCGCGGACGCTGCGGCGAGCACCCCGAGGGCTGCCGCGGGCAGGTGGCTCATCTCGCTGCCGGAGACCGCGACCACGAACGGCGACAGGCACAGCAGCACGGCCGAGAGCCTCGCGCTGGTCTCGCCCGCGCACCAGCGCGCCACACGGTAGGTGCCGGCCACGAGCGCCACCGCGAACACGGGGTTCAGGAGCCACCACGCTCCGGCCGCGAGGCCGGCCGCGAGCACGAGGGACTGGCCCGGCGGGTACTGCGAGAACCAGCGGGGGCCGATGATCACGTGCAGGGTGGCGAAGTTGGCGATTTCGGCGGGCGGCGGCGGCGGCGCCCACAGGCGGCCCGCGAGGAAGATCCGCGCCTGGAACAGCTGGGCGAATCCATCCACGTTGCGCGGGTTGCCCGAGAACGCGACCAGGCAGGTGGCCAGGGCGGCTCCCGCGAGGACCACGGACACGACGGCGACGAACCAGGGTGCGCGCGGCCGCCCGGCGAGCCGGCGCCACCCGTCGAGCAGCCACGTCGCCGCGGCGCCGCGCGAGAGCAGCAGCGCGGCCGCGGCCGCCAGGCCGGCGACGACCGTGCCCCAGAACCAGGCCTGCCACGTCGTCGCGTAGTACCCGAGGCTCGCGTCCGCCATCCACGCGCCGAGCGGGATCAGGGACCAGGCCGCGGCGAGCACCAGCGCACCCGGAACCACCGCCGAGGGCCAACGACCGCCGCTCACGGGGCCGCTCCCGGGCCGCCGGCCACGCGCCCGACGAACAGGAGGGGCGTCTCGTCCACCGGCTGCAGCTGGACGCTCGCGCCGGACGCGGCGCCCTCCCCCGGCAGCACGATCGTGAAGGCGCGTGGCGGCTGGCGGATGGGCGACGGCTCGAAGCGGGAGAAGACGATCGCCGCCGCGTGCTGGGCGCGCGCGTACCCGACGGTCCGCTCGAACGAGGCGTACGGCAGCACCCGCCACGGCCGGGAGGCCCAGATCGCCACGGCCGGATGCCAGCTCATCACGATCGAGTCCGGGGGCAGGTGACCCGCGAGATACTCGCCGACCGCGCGGCGCGCGCTCGCGACCTGCTGGAGCGGCGTCGTCTGCGGCCACGCGCGCGCCAGGTCGCGCGCCGCCGGCTCCACGAGGACGACCGCCGTCGCGGCCACGAGGGCGTGGGGCGCGTAGCGGCGCCAGCGCAGCGGGACCTTCGCGGCGATCCACAGCACGGCGATTGCGGCGTAGGCCGCGGCGAGAGGAGCCAGGGGCAGCAGGCTGCGCGGCTCGACGTACGCGAGCATCGACGGCAGCACGGCGCATACCGCGAGCGGGGCCGCCCAGAGCGTGCCGCCGCGCGCGATCGCGACGCCCGCCAGCGCAAGCACGGCGAGCCACCAGGGGAGCACCGCGGCGAGTCCGCGGCCCCAGATGCCCAGGGTGCCTCGGGGCGCGGCCGCCGGCGCGGCGGACGACGCCGAATCCGGCCGTGCCGGCGACGTCGCTGGGCTCGCGCGCGCCGGCGCGGTGTCCCGGCGCACGCCCCAGTACTGCGAGGCCATGCGCTCGCCGGACGCGTCGAGGCCGTAGAGCGCCTGGAGGAACGCGTCCGGCTGTCCCTGCCAGACGAACGCCTCGAGCACCTGCCCGCCGGTTCGCGCGCCCTGCACCGCGGAGGGCAGCTCCGCGCCCGACGCCGCCGCGGCCGCCTGCACGCGCCCGCTCAGCGCCCACCGTCCGAGGGTGACGCGCAAGTACCCCAAGTACGGCGCCGTCACCGCCAGGGCCGTGACGGCCGCCAGCGCGAAGCGACGCCACGCGCTCGCACCGCGGCGGCGCGCGATCAGCACCGCCGCCAGAGTGACGAACAGCGCCGCCCCGAGCACCGCGCCCTCGATCCGCGCCAGGTACGCGCCGCCGGCGAGGAGCCCGGTGGCGACCCACCAGCGCCAGCCGCCGTCCACCGCGCGGGCCGCGGCGGCCGCAGCGCCGAAGGCCAGCACCAGGAACAGCGGCTCGCTGCCGAAGTAGAGGTTCCAGCTCTGCCCGGGGAAGAACGGCACGAAGCTCATCAGGGCGGGGCTGGCGGCCGTCAGCACGGCCGCGGCCAGCGCGAGGCTGGTCCCGCCGCACCTCCGGGCCAGGTCCGCGACCGGCAGCACCAGGAGGCTGCCGCACATGGCGGCCAGGAGCCGCGAGGCCCACAGGTCGGGGAAGCCGGTGGCCGACACGAGGGCGACCAGCACAGGCTGGAGCGGCGAGAGCGCGACGTGCGGGAGACCGTTGAGCGCGAAGCCGTGGCCCGCGCGCAGGCTGCGCGCGAGCAGGAGGTAGTAGCCCTCGTCGTACACGATGTAGTCGCCGCGGGCCACCAGCAGCACCAGCCGGACCGCCAGCGCGGCGAGGACGACGAGCCACAGCGCGCGGCGCGAGCTCACGCGGCCCTCGCGGGCTTCGCGCCGCGAAGCCTCGCCGCCAGGAGGCGGAGCGCGCGGCCGAAGTCGGGACTCGCGTCCTCCAGCAGCGCCGTCAGCCGCGAGACCGGGACGCGGCGGCCGCGGTAGGTGCGGTGCCGCGCGCGCAGCACGTGCGGCACCAGCGGCCAGAATCGCAGCCAGCCGCGGACGGTCGCGCGCCACGGCCACCCGCTGAACAGCGGGTCGAGAAACGGCCAGGCGAGCATGACGGGGCCCCAGGGCACCAGCCGGCGCAGCGGCATGGTCTGGAAGAACAGCAGCAGCGCGTTGCGGACCATGAAGACCGCCTTCGGGATGCTGAGCTGGCCGGCCGTCGCGTGCGCGTGGTGGCGCACCCTCGCCGACGGCTCGTACCAGCAGGCGAAGCCGGCCAGCTGCGCGCGGATCCCCAGCTCGACGTCCTCGAACCAGGCGAAGAACGCCTCGTCGAAGACGCCGATCGCCTCGAACAGCTCCCGGCGGTACGCCGCCGCGCCGGCGCACGCGCACAGCACCTCCCGCCCCTGGTCGAACGGCGGCCCGTCCGGCCGGCCGCGCCCCATGTCGTAGGCGAACAGGCCCATGGCGGCGCCCGCGGAGTCGAGGATCGCGGGGTCGCGTGCCGTGACCATCTTGGACGCCACCGAGCCGATGTCGGGCCGCCGCTCGAGCACGCCGACCAGCGCCTCGAGCCAGCCGGGGTCCGCCTCGGCGTCGTTGTTGAGCAGCATCACGTAGCGCCCGCGCGCCGCGCGGACGCCCGCGTTGACCGCCACGGCGAACCCCCGGTTCTCGGGGAACGCCACGACGACCACCTCGGGGAACTCGCCCCGCAGCATCTCGACGGTCCCGTCCCGCGACCCGTTGTCGACCACCACGGTCTCGAAGTCGCGGAACGTCTGCGTCCGCAGCGAGCCGAGCGCCGCCTGGAGCAGCGCCCGCCCGTTCCAGGTGGGGATCACCACGCTCGCACGCGGGACGGGCGCCGTCACGGCTTCGTCGCCACCAGCACCAGCTCCTCGCCCGCGGGCACGCCCACCAGGGTCAGCGCCCACTCCGCCAGCTGAAAGGCGCGCGAGCGCAGGCCGGCCCAGCCGCCCGGCGGCCGCTGGCCCGGCTCCGGCCAGGCCGGGAGCCGGCCGCGCGCCAGCAGCCACGAGAACTCCGCGTTGCGCACGCTGCTCCTCGCCGTCAGGACCCGCAGGCCCGCCCGCACGGCCAGACGCCGCAGCGCCGCGCGCGAGAACAGGTGCAGGTGGCGCGGCGGATCGAGCCCGATCCAGCCGGTCCCCAGGCACCGGCGGCCCAGGCTCTCCGTGTTGGGCGTCACCACCACGATCCGGCCGCCGGGCCTGGTGATGCGGGCGCACTCCACCAGGAACGCCAGCGGGTCGTGCACGTGCTCGATGACGTGGCTCGACGCGACGGCGTCGAACCGACGGTCCTCGAAGCGGTTCTGCTCCAGCGTCCCCGCGCGCACGTCGAGGCCGCGCTGCGCGCGCGCGACCTCCACGGCGCGGGGATCGGGCTCCACGCCCACCACGCGCCATCCCAGCTCGCGCATCCGCTCCAGGAACGCTCCGCCGCCGCAGCCCACGTCCAGCACTTCGCCCCCGGCGACGCGCGGCAGGTACATGACCGAGAACCCGGCTGCCTCGGCGCCCTCCGGGTACGGCACCGCGAGCAACGCCAGCGCCCGCTGCCAGCGCGTGAGGCCGTCCTCGTAGCCGAACGCGCTGGCCAGGTAGGCGAGCGGCACCACCCGGGCGAGGCCGCGCGGCGCCGGCCGTGCGACCGGCAGGGACAGGTTGAACGGATAGTTCTCGTACGCCTTCGCGATGTGCGCGACGGGATACCGCGGATCGAGGATCAGCAGGCCGCAGCCCGCGCAGCGTTTCAGGGACCACGTCCCCGGCGTCCCGCACAGGC
>DASPSV010000176.1:0-2161 GCA_035623755.1 Gemmatimonadales bacterium | reverse complement strand
GACACCCCGGTCACGGGGCGCGGAGCCGTCCGCCTGGCGCCGCCGGACTCGCTGCGCCTCGACGTCGGCGTCCCGGTCGTCGGCCGCGCCACGCTCGTGCTCGCCGGCGACTCGGCGTGGTCGAAGCCCGGGTCCCTGGTGCGCCAGGTGCTGCCGAACCGGTCGCTGGTGTGGGCCATGCTCGGCGTGGTGCGGCCGCCCGATTCCGTGGCCGCCGTGGAGCGGAGCGACGCGGCGGACCACCGCTCGTTCCGTGTCACCGACGGCGAGGGCGTGGTGACCACGCTCCAGCTGCGGGGCGACACGCTGCTCGGCGCCACGGCCGCGCGCGGCGAGCGGGCCATCGGGCGGCTGGCCCTGACGCGGGACTCGACCGGCGCGGTGGTGCGGGCCGAGACGGTGGACCTCGAGCACAGCATCCGGTTCGTGATGGACGTGGACCGGCGGGAGAGCGGAGGGGCGTTCCCCAGTGACATCTGGCGTCGTCCGTAGCGCGCTCGCGCTGGCGCTGCTGGCGGCGGCCGGCGGCTGCCTCTACACCTTCCACGGCGGCGGCCTCCCCGGGGACGTGAAGACGGTCGCCGTGCTGCCGTTCGACAACCGGACCGGCGAGCCGGCGCTCACGCAGGAGGTCTACGCCGCGCTCCAGGACGCGGTGTCGGGCCGGCTCGGGCTCCGGCAGGTGAACGAGGCCCAGGCCGACGCGCTGGTGCGGGGCGAGATCACGTCCTACCAGCCCGACATCCCGCTGTCCTACCAGTCGGCGGCGGGCGGCCAGGTCGAGGTCACCCGGCGCCGGGTGCAGATCACCATCAACGTCGAGATCTACGACACCAGGCAGGGCAAGCCGTTGTGGCGGCAGAACGGGCTGACGGTGGACGGGGAGTACAACCCGCCCGCCGAGACCGACGGGCGGAAGACCGCCCTGGCCAAGCTCGTCACCCAGGTCGTGGAAGGAGCGCAGTCGCAATGGTAGCCGCGCCGCCGCCCTCCCCCCGAGAGGCGGGCAAGCTCCGGCTGGGGTGCCTCGCCGGCATCCTCCTGGTCGCCGCCGCCGTGTACGCGGGCGTCACCCTGGTCCCCGTGTACTGGCGCGCCTACCAGATGCAGGACGAGGTGAAGACCCAGGCCTCGTTCGCGCCGGCGCTCACCGACAAGGTGATCCTCGAGCGGCTGGTGGCGATGGCCGACACGCTCGGCATCCCGCTGGGGCCGCGGCAGTGGTACATCCACCGCACCTCCGAGCCGAGGGAGATCGTCATCCGCGCCGCCTACGACGACTCGGTGGTGTTCCGGCTGGTCGTCTGGCGCAAGGTGGTCCGCCTCCACTTCGCGCCGAGCGCGAAGGCGGCCCTGTAGTGCCGGGCGGCGCCGCCCGGCCCGATCCCTCCGCCAAGCTCCTGGGCCTCGACGCCGCGCTCGCGTGGCGGCGCGCCGCGCGCGGCGCGGTCGTGTTCACCAACGGCGTGTTCGACGTGCTGCACCGCGGGCACGTCGCGCTGCTGGTGGCGGCGCGCGCCGAGGGCGCGGCACTGGTCGTGGGCCTCAACAGCGACGCGTCGGTCCGGCGCCTCAAGGGCCCGGAGCGGCCGCTCAACCGGGAGCGCGACCGGGCGTACGTGCTCGGCGCGCTCGCCTGCGTGGACGCGGTGGTGCTGTTCGACGAGGACACGCCCGCGCGCCTCATCGCCGCGCTCGAGCCCGACGTGCTCGTGAAGGGCGCCGACTACGCGCCCGAGGCGATCGTCGGCGCCGACGTGGTCACGGCGCGCGGCGGCCGCGTCGTGCGCGTGCCCCTCGAGTCCGGGTTCTCGACCACCGGCCTGATCGCGAAGGTGAAGCATGGCGCGTCCTGACGGCCGCGGGGCGGCCGACCTCCGGCCGCTCGCACTCGAGCGGGGCGCCAATCCGTACGCCGAGGGGTCGTGCCTGGTGCGCATGGGCGGCACGCTGGTCCTGTGCACGGCGTCGCTCGAGGCCGGCGTGCCCGGCTGGCGCAAGGGCAGCGGGCTGGGGTGGGTGACGGCCGAGTACGCGATGCTGCCGCGCGCGACCACCGAACGGACGCCGCGCGAGCGGCAGGGCGCCGGCGGCCGCACCCACGAGATCCAGCGCCTCATCGGCCGCAGCGCGCGGGCCGCGCTCAAGGGCTTCGACTTCG
>DASPSV010000146.1:0-2711 GCA_035623755.1 Gemmatimonadales bacterium | reverse complement strand
CGGCGGCCCCGGCTCAGCTCACGGTCTCGGCGGCGTAGCGCGCGATGAGGCCGGTGCGCACGGCGTAGCGGTGGATGGCGCGGAACAACCAGCAGGCGAGGAGCACGTCCGCCGCCGCGAGCGCGGCTCCCGCCGCCAGCGCGCCGGGGGGCGGGTGGCCGCCCGCCAGGATCGCGCGCATCCCCTCGAAGACGTACGACGGCGGCAGGACCCGGGCGACCGGCCGCATCCAGCCGGGCAGCGTCGCCAGCGGGTAGAACACGCACGCGAACGGCGAGAGCACCGCCGGGATCGGCCAGATGAACCACTCGGCGGCGGGCCCGAGCCGCAGGACGATCCCGGCGCCCACGATGCCGAGCGCGATGCCGAACAGGAACAGCACCAGCAGGAACGCCGCCAGCAGGACGCCGTACGGCGCGTACGACAGGCCGAAGGCCGCCACCGCCACCACCAGCATCACCGCCAGTCCGACCGCGCTGGTGGCGACGCTGGAGAGCACCAGGCCGCCCAGGTACTCCGACAGCCGGAGCGGCGAGGCGAAGACGTTGAGGAAGTTCCGCGACCACACGTCCTCGAAGAACGCCATCGTGACGCCCTGCATCACCCGCGCCTGGAAGTCCCACAGCAGCACCGCCCCGAGCAGCGCGGTGACCAGGCTGAACCGGAACGCGCCCGCGCCCGCGAGGTAGCGGCTGATGAACCCCCACAGCACCATGTCGATGCCGACCCACACGAACAGCGGGAAGACGCGCGACAGGCTGCCGCGGATCAGGTAGAAGTGCCGCAGCACGACGGCGGCCACCCGGCCCGGGCGCACGGAGATCATCCCTGCTCCAGCGAGAGCGGCTCGCGCGCGACCGTGATGAACAGCTCCTCGAGGGTAGCCTTGCCGTGTTCCGCCGGGAGCCGCCGCGGGTCGCCCTCGAGCAGGATGCGGCCGCGCGACAGGAACAGCACCCGGTCGCACACCTCGACCACCTCGTTCATGTTGTGCGAGGTCCACAGCGCGCCGCCGGTCCCGCCGGTCGCGAAGCGGCGGATCCGCTCGCGCATGTCGCGCGCCGCCGCGGGATCGAGCGAGGCCGTCGGCTCGTCCAGCAGCAGCAGGCGCGGCCGGTTGATCACCGCCTTGGCGAGCGAGAGCCGCGTCTGCTCGCCCGAGGAGAGCACCCCGCTCTTGGTGTCCCGGAACCGCGTCAGGTCGAACTGCCCGAGCAGCTCCTCGATGCGCTCGGCGAGCCGCGGCACGCCGTAGATCATGCCGAACACGCGGAGGTTCTGCGCCACCGTGAGGTTGCCGGGCAGCGGCGAGTAGACGGCGGCGAAGTTGATGCGCTCCAGGACTTCGGTGCGGTGGGCCGCGAGGTCGAGCCCCTCGACCGTGACGCGGCCCGCGTCGGGCGCCAGCACGCCGAGGACCATGTTGATGGTGGTGGTCTTGCCGGCGCCGTTGGGCCCGAGCAGCCCGACGATCTCGCCGTGGCGCACGTCGAAAGAGACGCCGTCCACCGCCACCAGGGCGCCGTACGCTTTCCGGAGCCCTTCGGCCGCGAGGACCGCCGGCGGCGCGGGGGAGCCGGCCGGTGCGACCTTCGGGGTGGACGCCACGCTCACGTGCCCGCTCCTCTCGCGGCCGTGCGGCACGCTGGCGCCGCCCGGCGAGGCCTGTATTATGTGCTGGACCCCCGGTCGTGTCATCGGCGCGGGGCACGCAACCTCGCGGCGGAGGAGGGACGGGTGGCGGAGAAGAAGGCGAAGAAGGCAGCGCCGGCCAAGGGCGCGCGCCGCCGGAAGAAGGGCGCCGAGCCCGACTCGCGCGGCATCGCGGCCGCGGAACTGGGCGCCGGCACGCCCGGACCCGCGGCCGCCGCGCTCGCGGACGCGATCCGCCGGGACGGCGGCGCGGTGCTCGCCGTGTTCCGCGATCCGCTGGGGGGCCAGTGGCAGGTGCTCGCGGGCCTGCCGGTGGCGAAGGTCGAGCCCACGCCCTACCAGCGGGACCTGTCGGACACGCACGTGGCGCGGCTCACCAGCGCCATCGACCGCCTCGGCCGCTACCTCGATCCCATCATCGCCGTGCCGTCGGGCGCCGGCGGCTACTGGACGCCGAACGGCCACCACCGCCTCGCGGCCCTCAAGCGCCTCGGCGCGCGCTCGGTCACGGCGCTGGTGGTGCCCGAGGCGGAGGTGGCGCGCCGGATCCTCGCGCTCAACACCGAGAAGGCGCACAACCTGCGCGAGAAGGCGCTCGAGGTGAGCCGGCTGGCCGAGGCGCTGGTGGCGCTCGACGACCGCCCGGAGCCGGAGTTCGAGACCGAGTTCGAGGAGCCGTCGCTGCTCACGCTCGGGATGTGCTACCGGCAGGACGGCCGGTTCGCCGGCGGCACGTACCACCCGGTGCTGAAGCGGGTGGAAGCCTTCCTGCCGCACCCGCTGTCGAAGGCCCTGGCGATCCGCCGCGAGCGTGCCGACAAGCTGATCAAGCTCGACGCGGCGGTGAGCGATGCGGTGCAGGCGCTGAAGGCGCGGGGCTTCGAAAGCCCGTACCTCAAGGCGTTCGTGGTGGCGCGCGTGAACCCGCTGCGGTTCCAGCGCGGCGCCAAGGCGGAGTTCGACGAGACCGTGGACAAGATGCTCGCGTCCGCGCTCAAGTTCGACCCATCCAAGATCAAGGCCGACCAGCTGGCGAGCGCCGGCGGCTCGGCGGAGGA
>DASPSV010000138.1:0-4994 GCA_035623755.1 Gemmatimonadales bacterium | reverse complement strand
GACGAGGCCGGCGACGCCTCCCCGGGGCGCGCCCGCGAGGCGCTGCTCGCCGGGCGCGCGCTGGCGGTCACCACCGGCCAGCAGCCGGGCCTGTTCACCGGACCGCTCTACACCGTCTACAAGGCGCTCACCGCCGCGGCGCTGGCCGAGGCCCTCCAGGCCCGCTGGTCCCGCCCGGTCGTGCCGGTCTTCTGGGTCGCCGGCGACGACCACGATTTCGCCGAGATCAACCACTGCGCCGTGATCGCGGGCGACGGTGCCGTCCGCACCATCGCGCTGCGCGAGCGGCCGCCGGACGCCGTCATGCGGCCGGCCTTCCGCGAGACCGTGGGCGCCGACGTCGAGCGTGCGCTCGCGGCGCTCGAGGAGGCGCTCCCTCCCAGCGATTTCCGCAGCGACACCCTGCGCTGGCTGGGCGCGGCCTACCGGCCGGAGCGCTCGATGGCGGAGGCGCACGCGGCGGCGCTGGCGGACCTGCTCGCGCCGTTCGGCGTCGTGGTCTGCCGCGGCTGGGACGGCGGCCTCAAGCAGGCCGCGGGCAAGGTCCTGCTCGAGGCGCTGCGTTCCGCGAAGGCTCTCGACGAGTCGCTGGCCGTGGAGGCCGCGCGGATCCGCGCGGCGGGCGGCGAGACGCCGGTGCCGGTGGGCGAGGGGCTCGGCCTGGTGATGGTGGAGGCCGCCGGGGGCCGCGACCGGCTGCGCATCGACGGCGCGGGCTTCGTGACCCGCCGCTCGGGCGAGCGGTTCGCGCTCGCGGACGTCGAGAAGCTGCTCGCCGCGGAGCCCGAGCGGCTCTCGGCCAACGTGCTGCTGAGGCCCGTGGTCGAGGCCCAGGTCCTGCCCACCGTGGCCTACGTCGGCGGTCCGGCCGAGCTCGGGTACCTCGCCCAGGTAGGCCCGCTGTTCGCGCGGCTGGGGGTGCCGCGGCCGGTCGCGACGCCGCGGCTCTCGGGCTTCGTCGTGGAGGCGAAGATCGAGAAGGCGCTGGAGCGCCTCGGCCTCCCGCTCGCCGCGCTGGAGCGGCCGGAGGGCGAGCTGGCCACGGCGATGTTCAAGGACGCGCTGCCGGCGGACGCGGCGCAGGCGCTCGCGGCGCTGCGCGGCGCGCTGGGGGAGCGGTGGTCCGCGGTGCGCGCCGCGGCGGTCGCGCTGGAGCGGACCCTGGAGCGCCCGGTGGAGACGGCCCGGAACCAGGCGCTGCACGGCGTGGACGAGATCGAGAAGCGGCTGGTGGCGGCGCTGAAGCGGAGCAACGAGACCGCGGTGCAGCAGCTGTCCCGGGCCCGCGCCAACCTCTATCCCGACGGCAAGCCGCAGGAGCGGATCCTCACCGCGGCGAGCTACCTGGCGCGGCACGGGCGCCCGCTGCTGGGCACGCTGCACGAGGCGGCGCGGGCGCACGTGGGACGGCTACTTGAAGCCGCCCCGGGCGGGGCCTAGGTTTCCCGGATGGGCGCGGCCGTCATCGTCCTCATCGCCTTCGCGCTGATGATCCCGCTCACCGCGATCGTGCTCGACTCGCCGGTGGTGCGGGCGTGGGTCGAGCGCATGCAGGGCGGCAAGCTCGAGGAGGGGGCCGACCTCAAGGAGCTGTCCAAGAAGGTCGGCGTGCTCGAGGCCGAGCTCGAGACCGTCACCCGCCAGCTCGCGCAGATCCAGGAAGAGCACCAGTACATGCAGCGGCTGCTGGAGGACCCCGCGCACCGGTCGGCCGCACCGAAGTCACTGCCCCGATCCGGCTCGTAGCCGTGCCGCGGGCCACCGGAGGGGGGGGGGCAGGGAGGGGCCGCTCCTCCGCGCTGGTCGCCGCCGGGATCCTGCTCAGCCGCGTCGCGGGCTTCGTCCGCCAGCGCGTCTTCAGCCACTACTTCGGGCTCGGTGCCGTCGCCGACGCGCTCGGCGCGTCGTTCCGCATCCCCAACCTGCTGCAGAACCTGTTCGGCGAGGGCGTGCTCTCCGCCTCGTTCATCCCGGTCTACGCCCGGCTGCTGGGCCAGGGCCGGGACCGCGACGCGGGCCGCGTGGCGGGCGCCGTGGCGGGCCTGCTGGGCCTGGTGGTGGCGGTGCTGGTGGCCCTCGGCGTCGGCGCGACCCCGCTGGTGGTGAGCGCGCTCGCGCCCGGCTTCGGCGGCGACAAGCGGCTGCTCACCATCGCGCTGGTGCGGATCCTGTTCCCCGCGACCGGCATCCTGGTGTTCTCGGCCTGGTGCCTGGGGATCCTCAACAGCCACCGGAAGTTCTTCCTCTCGTACGCGGCGCCGGTGGTCTGGAACGCCGCCATCATCGCGGCGGCGCTGGCCGGCCGCCACGCCGGCGCCGAGCGGCTGGCCGTGATCATCGCGTGGGGCGCGGTGGCCGGCAGCGTGCTGCAGGTACTCGTCCAGCTGCCGGTCGTGCTCGCGCTGGTGCGCGGGCTGAAGCTCACGGCGGGCACGGCGGACCCCGAGGTCCGCACCGTGGTGCGGAACTTCTGGCCCGCGCTGCTCGGGCGGGGCGTCAACCAGATCAGCGCGTTCGTGGACACCGTGATCTCCAGCCTGCTGGGCGACGACCCGGTGGGCGCGCTGGCCAACGCGCAGCTCATCTACACGCTCCCGGTGAGCCTGTTCGGCATGTCGGTCTCCGCGGCCGCGCTGCCCGAGATGTCCGCGACGGGCGGCAGCGAGGCCGAGCGGCACGCGGCGCTCCGCGCGCAGCTCGAGGACGGCCTGCACCGGATCGCGTACTTCATCGTGCCGTGCGCCATGGCGTTCCTCGCCCTGGGGCAGGTGCTGGTCGGGACGCTGTTCCAGAGCGGGCGGTTCCGCGCGGTGGACAGCCGCTACGTGTGGGCGATCCTCGCCGGCTCGGCGGTGGGGCTCCTGGCCTCGACGCTGAGCCGGCTGTCGGCGTCCACCTTCTACGCGCTCGGCGACACGCGGACGCCGCTCCGCTACGCGGCGGTGCGGGTGGCCCTCACCACCGGGCTCGGCTTCCTGTGCGCGGTCCCGCTGCCGGGGCTCCTGGGCGTCGAGCTCAAGTGGGGCGCGGTGGGCCTGACGGCGAGCGCGGGCTTCTCGGCCTGGGTGGAGTTCGCGCTGCTCCGGCGCGCCCTGGCCGCGCGGATCGGCGCCACGCACTTCGCCCCCTGGTACCTGCCCAAGCTGTGGGGCTCGGCGCTCGTGGCGGGCGCCGCCGCCGTGGGCCTGTGGCGCGCGGCCGCCGGGATCGGCCCCGTGGCCACGGGCGCCGTGGTGCTGGTGCCGTACGCGCTGCTCTACGGCGCGCTGACGCTGGCGCTCGGGATCCCGACCGCCCGGGCCGTCGCCGCGTGGAGGCCGGGGCGTGCCTGACGCGCCGGACGCGGGCCGGAACGGGCGCGAGCTTTCCGTCGGGACGCCCGCTCGATCCGCCCCCGGCCCGATGTCCACCGAGGCCCTGCAGCGCAAGCTCGACGCGCTGCCCGACGCACCCGGCGTCTACCTCTGGAAGGACGCCGCCGGCACGGTGCTGTACGTCGGCAAGGCGAACAGCCTCCGCAGCCGGGTGCGCTGGTACTTCGGCGACGAGGCGGCCGCGAACCCGCGCTTCGAGCTGATGCGGCAGCGGATCGCCGACCTCGACACCATCGTCACGCCGAGCCCGTCGCAGGCGCTGCTGCTGGAGAACAACCTCATCAAGGAGTACCACCCGCGGTTCAACGTGGACCTGCGGGACGACAAGCGCTACCCGTGGCTCGCGGTGACGGTGCGGGAGCCGTTCCCGCGGGTGCTGGTGACCCGCAGCGGGGGCGACGACGGCGCGCGCTACTTCGGGCCGTACACCGACGTGGGCGCGCTGCGGCAGACGCTGCGCGTGATCCGCCGCATCTTCACCGTGCGCTCCTGCAGCTACGACCTGCCGGCCGACGCGCCCGACCGGCCGTGCCTGGACTACCACATTCACAAGTGCCACGCTCCGTGCGTCGGATGGGAGACCCGCGAGGCGTACGGCCGGATGATCCTGGACGTGCTGCTGTTCCTCGAGGGGAAGACGCTCGAGGTGCGGCAGCGGCTCCGGGAGCGGATGCAGGCCGCCTCGGCGGCCACGGACTTCGAGCTGGCGGCGGAGCTGCGGGACGCCCTCAAGCGCATCGACCAGATCGAGGAGCCGCCGACGGTGGAGCGCGTGGGCGGCGGCACCTGCGACGCGATCGGCGTGGCGCGCGACGAGGACGACGCCTGCGCCGTGGTGCTGCGGGTGCGGGACGGCAAGCTGGTCGCGAGCGAGCACACCTTCCTCGTCGGCGTGGAGAACGTGCCCGAGAACGAGATCCTCACGGCGTTCCTGGTGCGCACCTACCTGGCCGGGGAGCGGCGGGCTCCGGTCGCGTGGCTGCCGTGCGCGCCGGCCGACGAAGCCGCGCTGGCCGAGGCGTTCGGCGACGCGCGCTGGGCGGTCCCCTCGCGCGGCACGCCCCGCCGGCTGGTGGACCTGGCCGACCAGAACGCGCGCCACCTGCTGGAGACGCTGCGCCTCGAGACGTTCGAGGGCGCGGAGCGGGCCGAGGACCCGGTGTACGCGCTGGGGCGCGACCTCGGGCTCGCCGCGGTGCCGCGCCGGATGGCGTGCGTGGACATCAGCACCGCGCAGGGGCGGGACACGGTGGGCTCGCTGGTGTGGTTCGAGAACGGGCGCCCGCGCCGCAGCGAGTACCGCACCTTCAAGATCAAGGCGGTCGAGGGCCAGGACGACTTCGCGTCTCTCGGGGAGGTGGTGACGCGCTGGCTCAAGCGGCGCACCGACGAAGGCCGCGCGCTGCCCGAACTGCTGCTGGTGGATGGCGGCCGCGGCCAGCTCAACGCCGCCCTGGGGGCCGCCGGCGCCCTCGGCCTGGCGGACAAGCTCGCCTTCGCCTCGCTCGCCAAGCGCGACGAGGAGGTGTACCTGCCCGCGCGCGCCGAGCCGCTGCGGCTCTCCCGCCGCAGCCCCTCGCTCAGGCTGATGCAGCGGGCCAGGGACGAAGCGCACCGCGT
>DASPSV010000134.1:0-2100 GCA_035623755.1 Gemmatimonadales bacterium | reverse complement strand
ACCGCGGCGAGCACACGATCGAGTTCGAGAAGCCGGAGGGGTTCGTCCAGCTCGACGCGCCGCTTGTGTAGCGTCGAACGCATGACTGCTGTCGGCTCCGCGTCGGTCCGCCGTCGGGTCCGGCTGGCGCGCGGGCCGGTTACGATCGGCGAGCCGGCCGCGCCGATCGAGGCGCGGCTCGCGGCGGCCGAGCCCTACCGTCCGGACACGATCGCGGACGGCGGCACCGCGTTCGGGCTGACGGTCAGGGCCGCCTCGGTCAGGGGCCTCTACAAGCGGTACACCGGCGGCCCGCGGCAGGATGACATCTGCCTGCGGTTGCACGACGACTCCGGCACGCTGATCGCCGCGGTCGCGGATGGCGTGTCGGCGGCTGTGAGGTCCGACCTCGGGGCGGCGCTGGCCGTGCGCTACGCGACGGCGGGGGTTGCGCGACAGCTCGATGATGGTCGCGAATCGGTCGACTGGCGTCCGGTATTCGAACAGGCCGCGTGGGCCCTGGTCGAGGAGCATCGCCGCGCCTGCGGCGATGCCGGCGCCGGGGTGGAGGAGGCTTCTGGCTCGTTGGCCACGACGCTGCTGGTCGCGGCGGTTCGCGGTTCGGACGTGGACGTGGCCGCGGTCGGCGATTCGCCCGCGTTCCTGCTGAAGGGCAAGCACTACGATGCCGTCGTGGCCGAGCCTGAACGCTTCGACGGGTTGGTAGGGGGCGGGGTGGACGCGCTTCCCCGATCCCCCGGCGCCGTGCAGGTCGGTCGGTGTTCGATGGATGAGGGGGCCGTTCTCCTGCTGTGCACGGATGGGCTGGCGATGCCGCTCGCCGGCGGGAGCGGCGAGGTCGGGGCCACGCTTGCCCGCGAGCTCGCGCGCGCGCCTGACATCGTCGATTTCGCGCGGCTGCTCGACTTCAGCCGCAGCACTTACGACGACGACCGGAGCCTGATCGCCGTGTGGGGGCCGGCTCGGTGAGCGCGCTGGTCGATTTGCACGCCGGGCTCGAGCGCCGCGCGCTCGAGGTGCAGGAGTTCGGCGAGCTCGTGCCGATCTCCCGCTTCGGTGGCCAGGGCCGGGTTTACCGGCCGGCGGTCATCCCTGCTGGGCTGGGCGCCGGGCCCGTCGTCGTCAAGCTGTACCGGCGTGCGCCACCGGCCGGCGCCGGGCATGTGCTGAGCGAGATGGTCGCCTGGGGGCACCTGCTCGAGCCCGATCAGCGGACGGCTCTGGATCGGGTCACGGCGTGGCCGCTGGCGATCGTCCGGGCGGGCGACGTCGCCGCCGGGATAGCGATGCACGATGTCGGCGGCCGCTTCTCGGAGCCGTTCGTGATGCCGAGCGGCCGCCGCGAGCGCGTGCTGCTCACGCTCGAGCACCTGCTCGGAGCCGACGACTACCTGCAGATGCGCGGCCTCGGAGTCCGGCTGGACACGTTCACCCGAGCGGAGGTGTCCGAGCGGATCAGTGACGCGCTCGCGTTCCTCCACCGGCACGCGATCGTGGCCAGCGACATCGCCCCCAACAACATCTTGGTCCGATTCGGCGTCGGCGACGAACCTGAGGTCTGCTTGATCGATTGTGACTCGATGGTGTTCCACGGACGTCAGGCGCTCACCTCGGTCCAGACGGGCGACTGGGAGCTGCCGGCGTCGTACGGCGAATCCCCCAACACGCGCGCCGCCGATGGCTACAAGCTCGGGCTCGTCGTCCTCCGGCTGTTCGCGCGCTCGCACGACGCGCGGGCGGCGGGTCCGCACACCCGATACGTGCCGGCGGAGTTGCGCGGCCTGCTTGCGCGCGCGCTCGCCCCCGACGCGGTCAACCGACCGCCGGCCGGCGAGTGGCAGCGCGCGCTGCGCGGGCTGCTCGCCGCCGGTCGCTTGAACGAGCGCTACCCCGGTCCCGCGCCGCCGCCTCGGGTCGTGGTCCGGCGCGCGCCGCCGGCGCCGGATCCGGGGGCGGCGGTCCGGACTCCTCGGGGCGGGGCTGCGCGGGCGGTGGTGGGGACTCCTCGCGGCGGGGCCGCGCGGACGGGGGTCGGGACTCCTCGCGGCGGGGCCGCGCGGGCGGTGGCACCGGGTGCGTTCGCCCGGGCGGCCACCGCGG
>DASPSV010000128.1:0-24220 GCA_035623755.1 Gemmatimonadales bacterium | reverse complement strand
GCCTTACTCGTACCTCAGGGCGCTGATCGGATCCATCATGCTCGCCCGCCGCGCCGGCCAGACGCCGAACACGATCCCGACGGTGAAGCTGAACGCGAAGGCCAGCACGATCGAGACCGGCGAGATCAGCGTGTTCCAGTGGAAGATCCGGCTCAGCGCGATGGCGCCGCCGCCCCCGAACACCACGCCGATGGCGCCGCCCACCAGGCACAGGACCAGCGCCTCCACCAGGAACTGGAACAGGATCGCGCCGCGGGTCGCGCCGAGCGCCTTGCGCACCCCGATCTCGCGGGTCCGCTCGGTGACCGAGACCAGCATGATGTTCATGATGCCGATCCCGCCCACCAGCAGCGACACCAGCGCGATGCCGGCGAGCAGCGCGGTGAAGGTCTGGGTCGTCTGGTTGAGCGTGTTCGCCAGGTCGGCCTGATTGCGGATCTGGAAGTCGTTGCCCGCCGAGGGCTGGATGCGGTGCCGGCGGCGGACGGCCTGCTCCAGCGAGATCATCGCCACGCTGGTGTTCCGGGCCTCGTCCACCTTTACGGTGATGGTCCGCACCCGGTCGCTGCCCATCAGCCGGTAACGCGCGGTCGAGAGCGGGATGAACAGCTGCTCGTCGGGGTTCATCCAGCCCTGCTGTGCCCCCTTCGCCCCCAGCAGGCCGATGATCTCGAAGGTGATGCCGCGGATCTCGACCGTCTGGCCGATCATGGCCGCGCCGTTCTGGCCGAAGTCGTCGCCGACCGCGGAGCCGATCACCGCCACCCGGCGGCGCGCCTCGTCGTCGCCCGCCGTGAACGTCCGCCCCGCGGCCACCACGTAGCTCCGGGCGGTGAAGTAGCTCGGCGTGGTGCCGGTGACCTGGATGTTGGCGTTCTGGTTCCGGTACTTCACCTGAAACGAGCGGTTGATCTCGGGCATGACCGCCACGACGTGGCGCGCGGTGTTCTGGATCTCCGTCGCGTCGTCCACCGTCAGGCCGACCCGCTGGTCGCTCGCCACGCCGTGCTGGAACTGCTGGCCCGGCATCACCGTCAGCAGGTTCGTGCCGAGCGCCGAGATGTTGTCCTGGACGGCCTTCTGGGCGCCGGCGCCGAGGGCGATCATGGTGATGACCGCGCCGACGCCGATGATGATGCCCAGCATGGTGAGGAACGAACGCAGCTTGTTGGCGCGGATCGCCGACAGCGCGACCTTCCAGATCTCGAGGAACAGCACGGCTACCGGCCTCCGCCGGGCGGCGGCGGGGGCGCCGTCGTCGTGCCCCGCGGGGTGGTCGTGGTCGACGACTGCTGCCGCATCCCGGGCACCGCGCTGCCGGCGAAGCGCTGCATCCGGTCGCGCATCTCCGCCTGCTGCTGGACCAGCGACGCCGAGGGCAGCAGCAGCACGGTGTCCTGCTCGCCCACACCGGCGACGATCTCGCTGTAGTCCATGTCGGTGAGCCCGGTGCGGACGCGCGCCGGCGCGGGCCGGCCGTTCCGCAGCACGAACACGATGTAGTCGCCGCCGAACTGGTAGGCCTGCCCCTCGCCGAACCGGCGGCGCGCCTGACCGTTCCCGCCCGCGGCCCGCATCGCCTGGAAGCGGCGCATCGCCTGCTGCAGGACCGCCTGCTCCGCGGGCGTGAGCTGCCGGCCGGCGCGCTGCTTCTCGAAGATGGCGCGCACCTGCTGCAGGTCGGGGCCGGAGCCGTTCGGGTCGGCGGCGGGTCCGGTGCCCGTTTCCCGCACGCTGCCGCCCTCGCTCGTGGTTCCCGTGCCGCGGGCGGCGACGGCGTCGCGGGCCGGCGCGCTGCCCCGGGCGAGCGAGTCCTGCGCCGCCAGCTGGCGGTCCACCTCCCGCGGGTCGATCCCCAGGACCTGGGCGGCGGAGCCGACGTCGCGCACGGTGCGCAGCGCGGCGGTCGGGATCGCCAGCACCCGCTGGCGCTGCCCGATCTGGATCGCGACCTCGGCGTTCATCCCCGGCCGCAGCAGGCCCTCGTGGTTCGGGATGTTCACCTGCACGGCGAACATCGTGACGTTCTGCGAGACCGTGGACTGCGGCTCGATCTTGAGCACCGTGCCCTGGAACGGCCGGTTGGGGTACGCGTCCACCGTGATCGTCACCGGCATGCCGGGCTGCACCTTGCCGATGTCGGTCTCGTCCACCAGCGCCTGCACCTGGACGGTGCTCAGGTCCGCCATCTGCAGCAGCACCGTGCCGCCCGAGACGTCGCGCACGGCGGAGGTGATGACGGCGCCGGCCTCGACCTTCTTGGTCAGGATGGTGCCGTCGGACGGCGCGAGCACGTTGCAGTCGGTGAGGGCGTCCTGCGCGCTCTGCAGGCCGGCCTGCGCCCGCACCAGCTGAGCGCGCGCGTTGGCGTCGGCCAGGTTGGCGTTGTCGTGGTCCTGCTCGCTCAGGACGCCGGACGCGAACATCTGGTCGGCGCGCGTCTTCTGCGCGGCGGCGTTGGCGGCCTGCGCCTGCGCGACCTCGAGGTCGGCCTGGGCCTGGTTGTAGGTGGTGGTCGGGTCGCGCCGGTCCACCTTCACCAGCGTGTCGCCCCGGTGCACCATGTCGCCGGTCTCGACCCGCATCTCGAGGATCTGGCCGGAGGCGCGGGACTTCACGTCCACGATCTGCAGCGGCTGGATCGAGCCGTTGGCCTCCGCCGAGACGACGATGTCGCGCCGGACGACCGCCTGCGGCTCGTAGAGCAGCACCGGCTGGGGTTTCTTGCAGGCGGCGGCGGCCGCGACGAGCGCGGCCAGGGCCAGCGGTGAGCGCAGGGTTCTCATCGTGAAGAGCCTTCCCGTGCCGTGTCCCGGTCGATGACGCCGTCGAGGATGTGGATCTGGCGCCGGGCGTGGGCGGCGATGTCGTGTTCGTGCGTGACCAGGATGATGGTCTGGCCCCGCGACCAGAGCTGCTCGAACAGCTGCATGATCTCCTCGCCCGTCTTCGAGTCCAGGTTGCCCGTCGGCTCGTCGGCGAGGAGGATGCTGGGGTGGTTGATCAGGGCGCGGGCCACCGCGACCCGCTGGCGCTGGCCGCCCGAGAGCTCCGCCGGCCGGTGGTCCTTGCGGTCGCCGAGCCCCACCGCGTCCAGGGCCTCGGCGGCCCGCAGGCGGCGATCGCGCGAGGCCACGCCGGCGTAGATCAGCGGCAGCTCGACGTTGTGCAGCGCGCTGGCCCGGGGCAGGAGATTGAAGGTCTGGAAGACGAAGCCGATCTCCCGGTTGCGGATCCGGGCGAGGTCGGCGTCGCCGAGGTCCGAGACGCGCTGGCCGTTCAGCCAGTACTCTCCGGCCGTGGGCGTGTCGAGGCAGCCGATCACGTTCATCAGCGTGGACTTCCCGGAACCCGACGGCCCCATGATCGCGACGAACTCGTTGCGGCCGATCTCGAGGTCCACGCCGCGGAGCGCCTGGATCGTCTCCGAGCCGAGCACGTAGTCGCGCGTCAGCCGCGCGGTCCGGATGATCGCGCCGCCGTCCGCCGCCGGGTCGACTGCGCGCTCGAGCTCGAGCGTCGCCGTCACAGCGTGTGTCCCACCAGGGCCTCGAGCGTCGCCCGCGCGATGAGGTAGTTGTACCGCGCCTGGACCAGGCCGACCTCCGCCTGGTTGAGGGTGGTCTCGGCGGTGAGCAGGTCCACGATCGTCGACGCGCCGAGCCGGTAGCGCTCGCGCTGCATCCGCAGCGCTTCCTGGGCCGAGGCGACGGTGGTGCGGGCGACGTCGATCTGGGCGGCCGCCGCGTCGAGCGCGGTCAGCTCCTGCGTGAGGCTCGCGTCGAGGCCCAGCCGCGCGTCGCGCAGCTTCGCCTGGGCCGCCTGGTAGCCGGCGTCGGCGTTGACGATGCTGGCCTCGCGCACGAAGCCGTTGAAGATCGGAATCGAGAGTCTCAGGGCGACGTTCCACGTGCCGGTGTAGCGCGGGCCCCGGGCGTAGAGCGTATCGGTCTTGGTCGCATCGACGGGGTCCGGGATGATGCTCCGCTGCAACGGGGACTGGGCGAACGGGAGCTGCGATCCCGCCCAGGTCTGTGTCGCGCCGATGCTCAGGGTCGGGTAGTACTGGGCACGGTTCGCCGCCAGCGTCGCCTGGGCGGCGGCGACGCCCGCCTGGGCCTGGGCGACCGACGGCGCCGTGGCTTCCGCGTCGCGGCGCAGCGCCGCGGTGTCGAGCGCGCTGAGCCGGATCTCCAGCGCGGTGTCCGGGACCGCCGCCACCATGCCCTCGGCGCCGATCGCGCGCGCCAGCGTCGCCTGGGCCGTGAGCGCGTTGGCGCGGGCCTGAATGAGCTGGACCTCGGCGTTGCCGTAGTCCACGCTCGCCGAGAGCGAGTCGGACCGCGTGGTGGCCCCGAGCCGCAGCTTCTCGGTCGTGAGCTTGAGCTGCTGGTCGGACCGGGCGAGGTTGGCCTGGGCGACGCCCACCAGCTCCTGCGTCGACAACACGTTGAAGAACGCCTGCTTGGTATTGAGGTCGGTCGCGTAGTCCTGCCCCAGCAGCGCGGCCTGGTTGAGGTCGCGGTTGGCGTTGGCGGCCCGCTGGTTCGCGCCCCGCTGGAAGCCCGTGAACAGGTTGAGCGAGGCGTTGAGGCTGAACGACGAGTTGTCGGTGATCGGGCTGACCTGAGCCGAGCCGAACTGGTTGACCCGCTGCGGGCTGTTGCGGGCCGCGCTCCCGGTGCCGGTGATCGTCGGCAGATAGGCGCCCCACGCCTGAGTCACGCCCATGTCGGCCACCCGCAGGCTCTGCTGCGCCTGCACCTGGGCGGGATTGTACTGGCGCCCGAGCTGCAGGGCCTGCTCCAGCGTCACCCGCGGCATCGCCGGGCCGGGCGGCGGCGCCGGCATCGCGGCGCTCGGGGCGGCGGCCGGCGGCGGCGCCGCGGGCGTGGTCGGGGCCGGCTGCGGGGCCGGCGTGGGCTGCTGGGCGGCGGCGCGGGCGGCGACGGCCGCCAGCGCGAGCGTGATCGTGATCGTGCGTGTCGTCATCATGGCTTCGTGGCTTGCGCGGCCGCCGCGCTGTCGGACCGGGCGCGCTCGGCCCGGTCGCGGTCCAGCAGCCGCTGGTACGCCTCCCGCTGCGCGGGAGTGAGAATGGCGCGGATCTCGTCCGCGACCCGGGCGCGCACCGAGTCGAGCCTCGGCCGCACCGTCATCATGATCACCCGCATCTCCGGCCGGTGCCGCCGCAAGATCGCGACCACCGTGTCGTGCTGCGCGTGGTCGAGCTTCAGCTCGCCGGTCAGGTAGCCAGAGTAGGTGCCGCGGTCGGGGCTGCAGCCGTGCCGCGCCGCATACCATCGGTTGCCGACCGCGCCAGCGGCGACGCCCACCACCGCCACCGCCGCCAGCAGCGTGACCGCCCAGGCCTTCGACTTGTTGAACATGCCGCCGTCCTAGTTCCCCACCGTTTCGGCGAGCACGAACGCCGTGCCCGTGCTGGCGCCCATCAGGTCCGCCGTGAGGCTCGGCGCCGCCGCGCCGCCGCCCGTGCCCGGCCGCAGCT
Source organism: Gemmatimonadales bacterium (assembly GCA_035623755.1). GTDB lineage: Bacteria > Gemmatimonadota > Gemmatimonadetes > Gemmatimonadales > JACORV01 > Fen-1245. The sequence goes on along the minus strand of DASPSV010000128.1, from coordinate 18,711 downwards.
CGGGCAGGGCGATCGCCAGCGCGACGCCGATGATCGCGGCGATGAGCCAGGGGCGCGCCCACGTCTCGAGCCAGGTCCAGGCGAGGCCGGCCGTGGCCGGCGCCCGCCGGCGCCGGTGCAGGGCCCCGGCCGCCCGGAGCAGCACCGCGTCGGTGAACGCGCGGCCGTCGTCGTCCGGCGTCAGCAGCCGCCGCAAGAGGTCGTTCATCGTTCCTCCATCCGCTTGCCCGGGTCGTACGGCTCCAGCGCAACCCGCAGCGCGCGGCGTGCGTGGAACACGTCGGAGCGCACCGTTCCCTCCGGAATCTCGAGCACCGCCGCGATCTCCGCGTGCGAGTACCCTTCCACGTCGAACAACGTCACGGCCACCCGCTGCCGCTCCGGCAGCGCCGCGAGGGCCACGCCGAGCCGCTGCCGGATCTCGGCGGCCTCCGCGTCGGACGCCGGCGAAGGGCCGCGCGCGGGCGCCCGCTCGTCGAGGGCGTCCGAGCGCCGCACGGCCCGCCGCCGCACCAGATCGATGGAGGCGTTGGTCGCGATCCGCATCAGCCAGGGCCCGAACGGCCGCAACGGATCGTAGGTCTCCAGCCGGTCCAGGGCCGACAGGAACGCGTCCTGGGCGGCATCGTCGGCGTCGTGGACGTTCCCCGTGACGGCGCGCGTGAGCCGCCGGACCGCCGCCTGGTGGCGCTGGACCAGCGCGCCGAACGCTTCCCGATCGCCCGCGGCGGCCTGCGCCGCAAGCGCGGCGTCGGGCTCCAACGGTGTATTACGCAGAGAACACGGACGGCGTTGGCAGGATGGTCACCCGGCGGCGCCGAGGCCCAGGTCGCGCTCGACCGGGCGCAGGGCCTCGATGACGAACCGGATGTGGTCGTCGAGCGGCACGCCCAGCTCCTCGGCACCCTCGCGAATCTCGTCCCGGTTCACGTTGCGGGCGAACGCCTTGTCCTTGAGCTTCTTCTTCACCGACGGCACCTCGAGGTCGGCGAGACTCCGGCTCGGCCGCACCAGCGCGCACGCCACCAGGAAGCCGCACAGCTCGTCCACCGCGTACAGCGTCTTCGCCAGCGGCGTCTCGCGCGGCACCCCGGTATAGGATGCGTGGGCCAGGATCGCGCGTCGCAGCGGCTCGGGATAGCCCTTCGCCGCCAGGATCCGCGAGCCCTCGGACGGGTGCTCCTCCGTCGGGCTGCGGCTCGCGTTGGGGAACCGCTCGTAGTCGAAGTCGTGCAGCAGGCCGACGACGCCCCACGTCTCCTCGTCCTCTCCGCCCTTCCGCGCGTAGGCCCGCAACGCGGCTTCTACCGCGTACATATGCTTGCGGAGCGCGTCGGACGGCGTGTACTCGTGCATCAGGGCGAGGGCGTCGGAGCGGTTCATGGGCGGTCGGGGGTGAAGGGGGAGCGATGGGCGGCACGCGGCGCCGCACGGCGCCGCCGGACGTCAGTAAGGAATAACAGGGCGGCGGGCCGGACGTGAGGGCGCGGCCCGCCCCGCGGCTAGTTGATCGTCGGGGGCGGCGAGGGCGGCAGCGGGGGCTGCGGCGGCGCCGGATGCGCCGGCGCCTGCATCTGCAGCACGGTGACGGGCACCGACGCCGCGTGCGCGCCGTCCACCGCGATCTCGAACGTGTAGACGCCGGGCTTCTCGAGCGGGACGTCGAAGGCCAGCACCGCCGCCGCCTCGATCTCCACCACCCCGGCCGCGGGCTCCCCGATCGAGACGTTGCCCTCGCCCCGGAGGATCTCCTGCCCCTGGGCGTCCACCAGCTGGATCAGCACCGAGTGGTCGCCGATCTCGGTGCGCCGGCCCTTGAGGCGCAGCACCAGGTGGAGCCTCGGGTGGATGGCGGGGAAGCGCTCGACCCAGATGCGGTCGAAGATCCCCAGCACCGACAGCTTGCCGTGCTGGTCGATGATGGCGTGGTCGCAGACCAGCGCCAGGTGGACGTTCACGCGTCCGCGACCCGGATGCTGCTCACCACGTCGCCCTGCTTGATCTTGAGCACCACGTCCATGCCCGTCTCCACCTGGCCGAAAACCGTGTGCACCCCGTCCAGGTGGGTCAGCGTGCCGTGGGCGATGAAGAACTGGGAGCCGCCCGTGTCCTTGCCCGCGTGCGCCATCGAGATCGCTCCCGCGACGTGCTTGTGCGGGTTGCCCTTCGTCTCGCACTTGATCGTGTAGCCCGGCCCGCCGGTGCCGACCCGCGAGTTGTTCGGGTCCTTCGACAGCGGATCGCCGCCCTGCGCCACGAAGTCGGCGATCACCCGGTGGAACCGCGTGCCGTCGTAGAAGCCGCTGTTGGCCAGCTTCTCGAAGTTGGCCACCGTGCCCGGCGCCTCCTTGGGGTACAGCTCGGCCACGATGCGGCCGCGCGCCGTCTCGAACGTCGCCTGCTTCTTCACTCCGCGCCCCCCTTGGTGTCCGCGAGCTGCTGGTGGAACGTGGTCAGCTCGACCACCTTGAACTTCTTCAGGCCGGCCGGCAGCTGCACCGCGGCCACGTCGCCGACCTTGTGCTCGAGCAGCCCGCGGCCGAGCGGCGACGCGACCGAGATCTGGTTGGCGTTCCCGTCGCCGTCGCCCTCGAAATCCATCGCGTCCGACACCACCAGCTCGTAGGTCGCGCGCTCGCGGGTGGCCATGTCCTGGACCACCACGCGCGAGCCGAGGCCCACCCGGTCGGTCGGGATCTTCGTCACGTCGATCTGCGACAGCTTGGACAGCCGGGACCTGAGGTGCGTCAGCCGCGCCTGGATGAAGCCCTGCCGCTCGAGCGCGGCGTGGTAGTCGCCGTTCTCGCGCAGGTCGCCCATCTGCAGCGCCCGCTTGAGCGTCTCGGGCAGCGTGACCGCCAGCTCGTGATTGAGCCGCTGGACCTCGTCGGAGAGCTTCCGACGTATGTCGTCGAGCATAGGGGTAATGCTACCCCGCTCGGCCGAAAGTCTCCAGCGTCCGGCGCAGCGCCGGCCCGTCGGCGGCCGGAGGGGCGCAGGCCGTTCCCGCACAGACCAGCGCGCCCGGTCCGGCGAAGCCCTGCACGGCGCCGGCGGCGGCGTGCACCACGACTTTCCTGGGCCGATAGGCGGAGAGCGCCGCGCCGCGGACGGCGCCGTCTGAAGTAGTAGTCTCCACAACTACTATTCGACAGGCGTTCTTCAACAGGAAGTCGACCGCCCGGAGGTAGGTGGCGGCGAACAGGCCTCCCTTGGACCCCGTCTCGGCGAACGCGGTGAGCGTGCGCTCCGCCGTGTCCGCGAACGGCCGGTCCTCCGTCACCGCCGCGAGGCGGAGAAGGACGAGGGCCGCCACGGCGTTGGGCGCCGGCGTGGGCGCGTCCTGGATGGACTTGACGCTCCGGGAGAGGAGCCCGATACCGGCGTTCCCCGCCGCGTCGAGGAAGCCGACGCCGCCCGGATCCGCGAAGCGGGCGAGGAAGCTCTCGGTGAGGCTCCGCGCGCGGTCGAGCCACGCGGCGGATCCGGTGTGCTGGTACGCGGCGAGGGCCGCCGAGGCCGCCTGGACCTGGTCGTCGAGCAGGACGGGCCCGCCGGGGCGGTCCGCCCGGTGCCACAGCGCGCCCTCCGGTGACATCGCCCCTTCCCACAGCCGCTCCAGGGTCCGGAGCGCGAAGGCCGCGCAGTCCGGCCGGCCGAGCACGGCGGAGGCCTCCAGGAAAGCCTCGGCCATCATCGCGTTCCAGCCGACGTAGATCGCCCGGTCCACGGCCGGCGCCGGGCGGCCGTCGCGGGCGAGCTTCAGCTTGGCGCGGGCGCTCTCGAGCAGCCGTTCCACCTCCGGCTCGTCGCGCTGCAGGTCGGCCGCCACCTCCGCGATGCTGCGCGCGACCCAGAGCACGTTCTTCCGGGGATCGTGCGTCATCTCCCCCGGGTCCCAGATGTCCCAGCGCCGGCGGGCGGCCTCCCATTCGTCGGCGCCGAGGACCTCGCGCGCCTCGTCCTCGGTCCAGGTGAAGTAGTCACCGTCGTCGTCGAGCCCGACGTCGGCGTCCTGGGAGGCGCCGAAGCCGCCGCGCTCGCCGTCGGCCAGGACGTCGAGACACCAGCCGACGATGCCCTCGGCGACCCGGGCGAACAGCGGCGTGCCGAAGGCGGCGTGGGCGTGGAGGTAGGCCTTGAGCAGCTCCGCGTTGTCGCACGCCATCTTCTCGAAGTGCGGCACGATGAAGCGCTCGTCCACCGCGTAGCGGTGGAAGCCGCCGCCGACCTGGTCGTACATGCCGCCCGAGGCCATGGCGGTGAGGGTCGATTCGACGATGGCGCGCCAGTGCTCCTCGCCCGTGTCCCACCAGCGGGCGAGCAGGAAGTCGACCGCGGCCGGGTGCGGGAACTTGGGCCGGCTGCCGAAGCCGCCGTGGCGCTCGTCGAACAGCTGGAGCATGTGCTCGGCCCCGCGGTCGAGGACGCTCGGCGCGAGCGCGCCCGGCCCGGTCTCGATCAGCAGGCGCGCGATGTGGCCGGTGACTTCGCGCCCGCTCCCCGCGACGCGGTCGCGGTGCTCGTGGAACACGTCGCGCACCCGCTCGAGCACGCCGCGGAAGGACGGCTGGCCGTGTCGCTCCTCGGGCGGGAAGTAGGTCCCGCCGTAGAACACGTCGCCCTCGGGCGTCAGCAGCGCCGTCAGCGGCCAGCCGCCCTGTCCCGCGAGCGCCTGCACCGCGCGCTGGTAGCGGGCGTCCACGTCGGGGCGCTCGTCGCGGTCGACCTTGATGCAGACGAAGTGCTCGTTGAGCAGGGCCGCCAGGGCGGGGTCCTCGTAGGACTCCCGGTCCATGACGTGGCACCAGTGGCACCAGACGGCGCCGACGTCGAGCAGCACCGGCTTGTCCTGCTCGCGCGCCGCGCGGAAGGCCTCCTCGCCCCACGGCCGCCAGTCCACCGGCTGGTGCGCGGCGGACGCGAGGTAGGCCGAGGCCTCGCCGGCGAGCCGGTTCACCGCAGGTACTCCCGCGTCACCCGTTCCAGCAGCTCGGCGCCGATCAGCATCGCTTCCTCGTCGATGTCGAAGCGGGGGCTGTGGTGCGGCGCGCCGACGCCCTTCTCGGCGTTGCCGCAGCCGACCCACGCGAAGCATCCGGGCACGCGCTGCAGGAAGCAGGCGAAGTCCTCGCCGCCGAGCATCCGCGCGTTCCGGAGGACGTTCGGCTCGCCGACGATCCCGGCCGCGGCGCCGGCCACCAGCGCCGTCATCGCCTCGTCGTTGACCACCGGGGGCGTCTGGCGGGCGTAGGCGACCGTCGCGGTGCAGCCGAGCGCGCCGGCGACGCTCCGGACCAGGGCGGTGAACCGGTCCGGCACCTCGGCGTGCAGCGTGCCGCCGAGCGTGCGGACGGTGCCCTCGAGCTCGGCGTGCTCGGGGATCACGTTGGAGGTGGTGCCCGCGGCGATCCGCGTGACGCTCACCACCAGCTGGTCGAAGGGGTCGGCGCCGCGGCTCACCAGCGACTGCAGCGCGGTCACGACGTGCGCCGCCGCGAGCACCGGGTCCACGGCGTCCTGCGGCATCGCGGCGTGGCCGCCCTTGCCCGCGATGCGGACGGTGAAGTTGTCCACCGAGCCCATCACCGCGCCGGCCGTGGCGGCGATGGTGCCCGTCGGCAAATGGCTGATGACGTGGAGGCCGAACGCCGCGTCGACGGCGGGGGCGTCGAGCACCCCGTCGTCGATCATCGCCTGCGCACCGGCGCCGGATTCCTCGGCGGGCTGGAAGACGAGCTTCACCATGCCCCGCCACTCGGCGCGCGCGTCGGCCAGGCGCCGGGCCACGGCGAGGGCGATGGCGACATGCGCGTCGTGGCCGCACGCGTGCATCACGCCGGGCACGGTCGAGCGGTACGGCGCGTCCCCGGCCTCCTGCACGGGCAGGGCGTCCATGTCGGCGCGGAGCAGCACCTTCCGCTCCGCCCGGGACACGGTCGCGCCGCCGCGCATCGTGCCGACGACGCCGGTCCGGCCCAGCCCGGTCTTCACGGTGTAGCCCAGCGCCCGCAGCCGGTCCGCCACCAGGGCCGAGGTGCGGCGCTCGGCGAAGCCGAGCTCCGGGTGGGCGTGGAGGTCGCGCCGGGTCGCGACCAGCTCGGCGAAGTCGGACCGGTCCACCGCGGGGCGGCTCATTCCTCGCTCACGGGCAGGATGCCCGGGTAGTCGCCGCTGGCGGCGCCGAGGTGCGCGAGCGCCGCGGCGATGGCGCCCTTCACGGCGTCGTCGCGCTCGCTGCGCAGCGCGCGCTCCAGCGGCCCGCGGGCGGTCGCGTCGCCGATCTTGCCCAGCGCCTCGGCGGCGGCGCGCCGCACGGGGGCGGACGCGTCGTCGGCCAGGACCTGGATCAGCTCCCGCACGCCGGACCGGAGCTTCGCGGTGCCGATCTCGCGCGCGGCCTGCCGCCGCACCACCGCGTCGCGGTCGCGCAGCCGGTCGAACAGGGCGTCCGCGGGCTCGGGGGCCACCCTACACCTCCGCCGAGGGGCAGAGGTCGACGACCGGGCATTCGCCGCATCGCGGCCGCCGCGCGATGCAGACGGCGCGGCCGTGGTGGATCAGGAGGTGCGGGAACAGGGTCCAGGTGCGCCGGGGCACGACCTGCATGAGGTCCCGCTCGATCTTCTCCGGGTCCGTCTGCCGCGTGAGGCCGAGGAGCCTGGAGATCCGCGCGACGTGGGTGTCCACGACCACGCCCTCGTCCTTCCCGAAGGCGTTGCCGAGCACGACGTTGGCCGTCTTCCGGCCGACGCCGGGCAGCGCGGTGAGCGCATCCATGGTGTCCGGCACCCGCCCGCCGTGCCGCTCGAGGAGGGCCTGGGCCATGCCGATGACGCTCTTGGTCTTGTTGCGGAAGAAGCCCGTGCTGCGGATCTCGTCCTCGAACACCGAGGGATTCGCCGCCGCGTAGTCGCCCGCCGTCCGGTACTTCTTGAACAGGTCCCGGGTCACGAGGTTGACGCGAACGTCGGTGCACTGCGCCGAGAGGATCGTGGCGACCAGGAGCTCGAGCGGATCGCGATGCTCGAGCGAGCAGCGCGCCTCCGGGTAGCGCCGGCGCAGCCGGGCCACGATCTCGCCGATCCGCTCGGCGGCGGGCGCTGCGGCCGGGCCTCGACCACGGGACGGCTTCGCGGCCCCGGCCGGCCTGGCGGCGCGGCGCGCCCGAGCGACCTTGCCGGGCCGCGCCACTTTCTTCCGCTGCGTCCGTGCGGCCGCGCGTCGGTGCGTCGCCATCTCAGCCTCTCCTCCGCCTGGCGTAGTCGAGCAGGGTGTCCGCGTCCATCGTGTTGAGCACGTCCTTCGCCTCCAGCCAGCCCTTGCGCGCGATGCCGACGCCGAAGTCCATGTTGTCGAGCCCGGCCAGGCTGTGGGCGTCGGCGCCGATCGCGATCCGGACGCCGGCGCCCTGGGCTTCGCGGCAGCGCCGCCAGTCCAGGTCCAGCCGCTGCGGGTCGCCGTTGATCTCGACCGCCACGCCGCGCTCGGCGGCCCGCGCGAGGACGGCATCCAGGTCGAGCGGGAAGGGATCGCGTCCCAGGAGCAGCCGGCCCGTCGGATGCCCGAGGATGGTCAGGTGCGGGTCGTCCATCGCCCGCATCACGCGCGCGGTCATCGTGGCGCGGTCCTGCTCCATCCGCGAGTGCACGGACCCGATCACGAAGTCGAACCGGTCCAGGACACCGGGCCCGTAGTCCAGCGTGCCGTCGGCGAGGATGTCGGCCTCGACGCCCTTGAGGACCCGGAAGCCGTTCCCGTCGCGGTTGATCGCGTCGATCTCCTCGTGCTGCCGCGCGACCTGGTCCTCGCGCATGCCGCCCGCGTACGCGGCGGCCATCGAGTGGTCCGTCAGGCCGAGGTACTGGTAGCCCGCGGCGCGGCACGCCGCCGCCAGCTCGGCGATGGTGTTGGCGCCGTCGCTGTAGACGCTGTGACAGTGCAGCAGCCCCCGCAGGTCGCCGCGCTCCACCAGGCGGGGCAGGCGGCCGGCGGCGGCGAGATCGATCTCGTCGCCGCCCTCGCGCAGCTCCGGCGGGACCCACGCCAGGCCGAGGGCCGCGTACAGCGACGGCTCGTCCGGGCACGGCACGCCGCCGCCGCCGCGCGCCAGGCCGTCCGCGGCGAGGCGGAGCCCGCCGGCCGCGGCGCGCGCGGCCAGCTTCTCCACGTGCGCGGCGCTCCCGGTGGCCCAGGCCAGGCAGGGGCCGAAGCACTCCGGCGGAGCCGCGTAGACGTCCGCCGGCGTGTCGTCGTCGAGTCGCAGCCGGAAGCTCCCCTCGCCGGTCTCGCTCGCCTCGACGACTGAGGCCGTCGCCGCCAGCAGGGCCGCCAGGTCGCCGCCGCCGGCGCGCCACGCGAGCGCGACGTCCAGGTCGCGGCTGACCTCGCTCCGCCGCCGCACGCTGCCGGCGACCTCGGCGCGCTCGACGCCGGGCAGGGCGGCCAGGGCCTCGCGCAGCCGCGCGGCCGCCTGCGCCGCGTGGTGCGACAGGCGGAACGCGCTGGTGCGGCGCAGGAATTCGATGCCCCGCAGGATCCTGGCGGCGGTCTTCTCGCCGAAGCGCGGGAGCGCGGCGAGCCGGCCGTTGCGGGCCGCCAGCTCGAGCTCGGCGACGGTCGAGATGCGGAGCTGCTGGTGGAGGGCGCGGATCTTGGTGACCCCGAGCCCGGAGATCTTCGTCATCTCGAGCAGCCCGTCGGGGATCTCGCGGCGCAGCGACTCCAGCAGGGTCGACCGGCCGCCGGTCGCGAACTCGCGCACGGCCTCGAGCGTGGCGGGCCCGATGCCCTTGGTCGCGGCCAGCTCGCCCGAGGCGAGCGCCGTCTCCAGGTCGCCCGGGAGCGACTCGACCGTGCGCGCGGCGTTCGCGAACGCCCGCGCCTTGAAGGGACTCTCCCCCTTCAGCTCCTGGTACGACGCGATGGTTTCGAGGAGACGCGCGGCAGCATGCTTGTCCACCGCCCGGATACTAACGCTCCGCTTCCGGGAGGGCGAGGAGCGCGAGCTCGACGAGCTCGGCCTCGCTGGTGACCGAGAAGAAGCCCATGCGCTCGCCGCCCGGGAGCACCGTCGCGAAGGGCGCCGTGCCGTCCTCGCGCGCGGCCGCGCGCGGCGGCGGGAGCGGGGAGGACGCCTCGACGGTCGTGAAGCCGTCGCGCTCCGGGCGAAAGCCGAGCACGGCCAGGATCCGGACCCGCTCCGCCGTCGCGGCGACGAACAGGCCGTCCAGGGGTTCGTGGGCGGCGCCAGGGGCCGGGGCGCCCCACACCAGTCGCTCGGGCAGCTGGAGGTAGCCCACGCCCGGGGGTGGAGCTGCCGGCGCGGGCCGCGCGACGAGGCGCTCCCGGAGCCGGGCCCCATCGACCTGCTGCACGGCCTGGCCGGACGCCCAGTGCAGGTATATCAGGTGGAGCAGCCCGGCGTACGACGTGACGGCCGCGGCCGGTGCGTCGGCCGGCACCAGGTCCCGCAGCACCCCGCCGACGGCCGCGTCGAGGACGAACGCGTCGCGGTCCGCGGGATCGGTGCGGCGCGCGGCCAGCGCCGCCCGGATCTCCTCGAAGCGCGTCGTACCGAGCGCGTCGAGCAGGGCCGTCCACGGGACCGGCCTGGCCGCGCTCACGGCGCCCGCGGCAGGAACGGGTCGAGCACCTCGACGAACCGCGCCGTCTCCTCGGCGTAGAGCGCGTGCCCCGAGTCCTCGAACACGACCAGGCGCGCGCGCGGCATCATGCGCGCAAGCGTCTCCGAGGAGTCGAGCGGCACGGGGTCGTACCGGCCGTGGAGGATCAGCGTCTCCGCCCCGATGCCGGGCAGGCGGTGTCGCAGGTCGGCGCCCGCGAGGCTCTGCCACACCTCCTGCTGGGCCCGCGCGGCCACACGGAAGGGCGTGAGCGCACGGGCGCGGGCGGGATCCTTGAAGTACCCGGCCACCGACAGCTCGAAGGCGCGGCGCCAGAAAGCGTCGGGATCCGACTCGCGGAGGCCGGAGCGCGAGAGCTCGGCGCGCGCCGCGACGATCGCGGGCGCCGCCTGCCGCTCTGCGAACGTCTGCTCGAACCGCGCCCGCACGCCGGCGTCCGTGCCCGCCGGTCCGACGAGCGCGAGGCGGGCGACGAGGTCGGGATGCTCCGCCGCGAACAGCAGTGCGAGCAGTCCGCCCCACGAGAAGCCGAGCAACGTCAGCGGCGGGCCCACGGCGGAGGCGACGGCGGCGAGATCGGCGACGTGCGCCTGCCACCCGAGCGGCACGTCGCGCGGCACGTGCGACCGCCCGCCGCCGCGCTGGTCGTAATAGAGGATGGTGCGGCCGCGTGCCAGCAGGTCGAACTGCGGGCGGAGGTACTCGTGGGACGCGCCGGGCCCGCCGTGGAGTGTCACGACGGTCGGACCGCTGCCCACCCACCGCGCGTACAGCTCGACGCCCGCGCCGGCGACCCGGCCCTCGCGCTCGGCGGGCGCGGCGCTCACGGTGCGCGCCGGCGGAATGTCGCCGCGCGCGAGGCTACCGCCTGCCGAGGACGGCGGTGAGCGAGGCGGTCTGGTCTCCGCGCCGGACCTTGATGGCCACGGTGTCGCCGGGGTGGTGCTTCACCAGCGCGTTCTGGAAATCGGTGAGGCTCGCGACGGTGTCGCCCGCGATGGCGGTGATCACGTCGCCTGCCCGGATGCCGGCGCTGTCGGCGGGGCTGCCGGCCGTGACGCCGGTGAGCTTCACGCCTCCCGGCTCGCTGGTCATGTCGGGGATCGTGCCCAGGTAGGCGCGCTGCCCGCTCGCCATCACGGGCGGCGGCGCGTTGACGAAGGTGAGCGAGCCCGCGCGCGCGGCCAGCCGGCGGGCCACGTCCGCCACCAGGCGCGCCACGGTCTCGATGCCGTCGGCGTTGATCCGGTCCCAGGTGTCGGCGGGTGTGTGGTAGTCGGCGTGGAGATCGGTGAAGAAGTGCAGCACCGGCCGCTGCTTGGCGTAGAACGAGTTCTGGTCCGAGGGCCCCCAGCCCGTGCCGGAGGCGTGCACGTCGAGGTGATACGGCGCGTCCACCGAGTCGAGCAGGCCCTGCCATTCCCGCGCCGACAGCACGCCCAGCACCAGCAGCCGGTTGTCCCGCATCCGGCCGACCATGTCGAGGTTGAGCATGGCGAGGGTCGAGTCCATGGAAATCACCGGATGGTCCGCGTACCACGCGGAGCCGAGCGCGCCCTCCTCCTCGCCGCTGAACAACACGAACACGACGGTCCGCGCGGGCCGCGGCCGCTTCCCGGCCAGGAGGCGCGCGATCTCGAGCACCCCCGCGGTGCCGGAGGCGTTGTCGTCGGCGCCGTGGTGGATGAGGTGCACCGAGTCCCCGTGCGCCGCCGAGCCGAACGGGCCGTTGCCGAGGTGGTCGAAGTGGGCCCCGATCACGACGGCCTGGCTAGCGAGCCGGCGATCGGCGCCGGGCAGGACGGCGACGACGTTCTCGGTGGCCTTCCCCGCGACGGCAGCTTCCCGGGTCGCGCTGGTCGGGTTCACGGTCCAGTGCTGGAGGAAGGTGCCGCTGTCGCCGCCGGGCCGGAGGCCCAGGCTCCGGAAGCGGCGGGCGAGGTAGGCGGCGGCCGCGTCGTTCTGCGGCGAGCCGGTGAGCCGGCCGTCCTCCGAGTCGGAGGCGAGGTAGCGGATGTCCGTGAGGATCGCGGCGGCCTCGCGCGAGTGGGTGGCCGGAGCGGTCTGCGCCGGCAGCGCGGAGACGGCGAGCGCCAGGCCTGCGAGCGGAGCGAGCGTGCGGAGCGTGTTCATGGCCCGGAAGGTAGCCCGGCGCGGGCGAGGGCCGGAAGTGCGCTCGCGGCCGCGGCGCCGCCCGGCACGCCGTCAGTTGTGCCCCGCCGCCGGGCGCGGCATTGTCAACGGCACCGATGGGCGACGTGACCGTGACGATCCGTCCCGCGACGGCCGGGGACCGGGAGTGGATCCTGGGCCACGCGCCGCGGCTGCACGATTTCGGGCCGCCGCCCTACCGGCCCCGCGAGGTGATGGACCGGGCCGTGGTCGCCTCGATCGACGGCGCGCTCTCCGGCTCCGCTCCGGGCGCCGAGGTCTTCGTGGCCGTCGGCGCCGGCGACGAGCGGCTCGGCTTTATTCACCTGCACGGCGCGACCGACTTCTTCACGGGCGAGCCGCACGGGCACGTGAGCGACATCGTCGTGGCTCCCGAAGCGCGCGGGCGCGGCGTCGGCGAGGCGCTGATGGCGGCGGCGGAGGGCTGGGCGCGCGGGCGCGGGTACCGCCTGCTCAGCCTGCACGTGTTCGACGGCAACGCCCGCGCCCGGAAGTTCTACGCCCGGCTGGGCTACCAGGCCGACGTCCGGAAGCTCGTCAAGCCGCTCGAGTGACGGGGCGGATTATCTTGCAACTCTCCATGCGCGCGCACATCGATCCCGCCGAGCCTGGTGACCTGCCGGTCGTGCGGGGGCTGCTCGACGCGTCGGGGCTCCCCTCGAGCGACGTCACGGCGGAAATGCTGCGGCACTTCCTCCTCGCCCGGGAGGGCACCGCGCTCGTGGGCGTCATCGGCGCGGAGCCGTACGGGGACGTCGGCCTGCTGCGCTCCGCGGCGGTGGCGCCGTCCCATCGGGGGCGCGGGCTCGGCGCCGAGCTGACGCGGGCGCTCGAGCGGCGCGCGCGCGAGCTGGGCATCCGGCGGCTGTACCTGTTGACCACGACGGCCGAGCGCTTCTTCACCGGCCTGGGGTACCGGCCGCTGCCGCGCGATCGGGCCCCGGCCGCGATCCGTGGCACCACCGAGTACCGCGAGCTGTGCGCATCCACGTCGGTCTGCATGAGCAAGGAACTCGATCCCGGGAGGACGTCATGAAGGTCGTTCACGCGGCCGCGTTCGTCGCGGCGGTGGCCCTCGCCGGCGTGCGCGCCGCCCACGCGCAGGCGCCGGCCCGGCCGCCGCTGCGTCTCGCCGCCAGCACGCTGGCCTCGGTCGAAGTGCACCTCAACGCGCGCAAGGCGGCCGGCCAGTGGTTCGCGGAGGACGCGGGCCTCTCGGGGCCGTCGCGGATCGCGATCACCTACGGGCAGCCGCACGCCCGCGGCCGCCGCGTGGAGGGCGGGCTGATCCCGACCGACACCGTGTGGCGGTTCGGCGCCAACGCCGCGACCACGCTGCACACCGACGTGGATCTCCGGCTCGGAGGCCTGGCGGTTCCGCCGGGCGACTACAGCCTGTTCGTCCTCCACGCCCGCGACGGCTGGTCGCTGATCGTCAACCGCGGCACCGGGCAGTGGGGCACGGACCGCGACGCGGCCAGGGACCTCGGCAGCGTCCCGCTGACCGCGCGCGCGCTGGCCGAGCCGGAGGGCAGCCTCAGCGTCTACCTCGTGCCCGACGCCGCGGATCCGTCGTCCGGCATGGCCGACCTGGGCGGCGTGCTGCGGATCAAGTGGGGCGGCACGGAGCTGGCGGCGCGCTGGCAGGTGCAGCCGTGAGGGCGCGCGCGGCGGACCGGGGCACGCGATGAGCGGCGTGACGATCGAGCGTCCGGCGCCGTCGGAGTACGCGCCGTACTACCAGCAGTACATCGACCAGGTCCCGGACGGCGACGTGCTGGACCTGCTGCGGCGGCAGGTGGAGGAGACGGCGGCGCTGCTGGCGGGCGTGAGCGAGCGCGACGCCGGCTTCCGCTACGCCGAGGGGAAGTGGAGCTTCCGCGACGTGGTCGGGCACCTGGCCGACGTGGAGCGCATCTTCGTCTACCGCGCGCTGTGCTTCGCACGCGGCGAGCGGGGGATGCTGCCCGGCTTCGAGGAGAACGACTACGTGGCCCACGCGAAGTTCGCGGGCCGTCCGCTCGCCGGCCTGGTCGCCGAATTCCGGGCGGTCCGGGCGGCGACGGTGGCCTTCTTCGCCGGACTCGACGCCGAGGAGCTGCGGCGGCCGGGCACGGCGAACCGGAACCCGTACACCGTGCGCGCGGTCGCCTACATCGTCGCGGGCCACGAGCGTCACCACGCGAAGATCCTGGCCGAGCGGTACGTGGCGGCGCTGAAGCGTCCGTGAGCCGGTGAGGGCGTGATCTCGCTGGTCGTGCCGGCGTTCAACGAGGAGCGCTACCTCCCGCGGCTCCTCGACTCGGTGGATGCGGCCGTCGCCGCTTCGCGCCTCCCGGCCGGCGGCCTCGAGATCATCGTCGCCGACAACCGCTCGACCGACGGCACGGCGGCCGTCGCGGCCGCGCGCGGCTGCCGGGTCGTCGCGACGGCGCCGCGCTCCATCGGCGCGACCCGGAACGCCGGCGCGCGCGGCGCGCGGGGCGACGTCCTGGCGTTCGTGGACGCCGACTCCCGCATCCACCCGCAGACCTTCGCCGAGATCTCGCGGCTGCTGGCGTCGCCGCGCGTCGTGGGCGGGACCACCGGCGTCACCTTGGACCGGTGGTCGGTGGGGATCGCGGCCACGTACGCGGTGCTGGTGCCGCTGGTGTGGCTCACGGGCTTCGACACCGGGGTGGTGTTCTGCCGGCGCGCGGACTTCGAGGCCGCCGGCGGCTACGACGAGCGGATCCGCTTCGGCGAGGACGTGGCCTTCCTGCTCGCGCTGTGGCGGCTCGGCCGCCGCAGCGGCCGGCGGCTCGTGCGGGCCCGGCGCGCCAAGGCGGTGGCCTCGACCCGCAAGTTCGACGAGCACGGCGACTGGCACTACTACGGCTTCTTCGCCCGGGCGATCGGCCGGCTGTTCGGTGTCGGCGACCTGGACGCGGTCGCCGAGCGCTACTGGTATCAACCCGGCCGCTGACCCGGTGGACGCGACGCTCGCGGCGCTGCTGGCCGCGCTGGAGGCGATGCGCGGAGCGCGGGCGGCGCCGCTCCGCGCGCTGCGGCGCGAGTACTCCCGGCGCCTCGCCGCGGCGTCGCCGTCGGCCGTCGTCCGGCTCGCGCAGCGGCTGCTGGACGCCGGCGGGATCGAGCGCCGGGTGGTGGCCTACGAGCTGGTGCACCACCACCGCGGGGCCCTGGGGAGCCTGCGGGCCGCGAGCCTCGTGCGGCTCGGGCGGGGCCTGGACGGCTGGGGCGCGGTGGACATGTTCGCGTGCTACCTCGCCGGGCCGGCGTGGCGCGAGCGGCAGGTGAGCGACGCCCTGGTGCGCCGGTGGGCCCGGTCGCGGGACCGGTGGTGGCGGCGCGCGGCGCTGGTGAGCACGGTGCCGCTCAACACCCGGGCGCGCGGGGGCTCGGGCGACACGCCGCGCACGCTGGCCGTGTGCCGGATGCTGATCGCGGACCGCGACGACATGGTGGTCAAGGCGATGTCGTGGGCCCTGCGCGAGGTCGCCAAGCGCGATCCGGCCGGGGCGCGCCGTTTCGTCGCGGCGCACCGGAAGGACCTCGCCGCGCGGGTGGTGCGCGAGGTCGGCAACAAACTGGCTACCGGCCTCAAGAACCCGCGCGGGCGGCGCCGGCCGTGACGGGCGGGACGCCGCTGCGCGACCTGGTGCTGATCCGGCTCGGCGTCGCGCTGAACCTCGTGATCGGGCAGATCGTCGCCGCGCTGCTGCTGCCGGTGTACCTCGACTCGATCGGCACCATCCTGGTGGCGGCGCTGGTCGGCCCGCGCGCCGCCATCGTGGCCGGCCTGGTCTCCCAGGTGCTGAACGCGGTCCTCTCCGGCAACTTCTCGTGGCTCCCCTTCGCCGTCGTGCAGATCGTGATCGCGCTCTACGCGGCCGCGGCGGCGCGGCTGGGCCTGCTGCGCCGGCTCGCCACGGCCGTGCCGGCCGGCGTCGGCATGGGCTTCGTGGCCGCGGCGTGCTCGGCCCCGATCTCCTACTTCCTGTTCGGCGGCGTCACGGCCGGAGGCGTCACGGCCGTGACGACCGTGCTGCGCGCGCTCGGGGCTCCGCTGGGCGTGGCGGTCGCGTCGGCCTCCTTCGCGACCGACCTGCTGGACAAGGCGATCGCCTGCGCGCTGGTGTGCGTGGTGCTCCGCTCGCTGCCGCGGACGCTGGCGGCGCGGTTCCCGGCGCTGGCCCGGTGATCGGCTACGTCGCGGGGCACTCGCCCCTGCACCGCGCGCACCCGTATACGACGCTGGCCGCGGCTGCCGCGCTGCTGCTGGGCGCGTTCGCGCTCACGCGCCCGGCGGAGGTCTGGCTGCTGGTAGCCGCGGCGGCCGGCTTCGCGGCGGTGGGGGGCGTGCTGCGATCGAGCGCGAGGACCGCCCTGGTGCTCTCGCTTCCGATCTGGGTGCTGCTGTTCGTGCTCCACGGCCTGCTGGGCGCCGATCCGCGCGTCGCGCTCGGCCCCCTCGCGCTGTCGGCGCCGGGCCTGGCGCGGGCGCTGGTGCTCGGCGGGCGCGTCACGGCCATCGTGCTCGGCTTCCTGACGGCGCTCGCGGCCACCTCGCCGCACCGGCTGGTCGAGGCGATGACCGCCGGCGGCGCGCCGTTCGGCCGCGCGTTCCTGCTGGCCTCGACCCTCACCGTGCTGCCGCGCATGCGCGAGCGGGCGGCGCAGATCCTCGAGGCGCAACAGTGCCGCGGGCTCCGGCTCGGGGGCTCGCCGCTCGCGCGCCTGCGGGCGCTCGGCCCGCTCGCTCTGCCGCTGGTGCTGGGCGCCCTGGCGGAGGTGGACGAGCAGGTGCTGGCGCTCGACGCGCGGGGCGCGGCTGGCGGCGCGCGCCGCACCGCGCTCGATCCGCCGAGCGATTCGGCCGCGCAGCGCGCGCTGCGCTGGACGCTGCTGCTGCTGGTGGTGGCGGCGTACGCGTGGAAGTTCTGGAGGATGCGCGGGTGACCGCCCTGGTCGCGCTGAACCGCGTGTCGTTCAGCTACCCGGGCGCGGAGCGGCCGGCGCTCGAGGCGGTGTCCCTGGAGGTGCTGCCCGGCGAGGTGATCGCGGCGACCGGTGCCGCCGGCGCGGGCACCTCCACGCTGCTGCTGGTGGCGACGGGGTTCGCGCCGCGGATCGTGGGCGGCACGCTGACCGGCGTGCGCACGATCGCGGCCGCGCGTTGCGGCGTGGTGTTCGCGCGCCCCTGGACCCAGCTCACGGGCCTGTGCCCGACGGTGCGCGACGAGGTGGCGTTCGGCCCTGCGTCACGCGGCCTCGCGCGGGCGGACGTGCTGGCGGCGGCGGAGCGCGCGCTGGAGCGGCTGGGCATCGCGCACCTGGCGGCCCGCGACCCGGCGCAGCTCTCGGGCGGCGAGCTGCAGCGCGTGGTGGTGGCGGCCGCGCTCGCCCTCGAGCCGGAGGTGCTCGCCCTGGACGATCCGGCGGCGGAGCTGGACCCCGAAGCCGCGGACGCGCTCTACGATGCGCTGCCGGGCCTCGCCGCGGCCGGCGCGGCGGTACTGCTCGCCACGCCCGACCTCGGGCGCGCCGCCCGGGTCGCGACCCGCGCGGTGGCGATGGCGGACGGACGGATCGTCGCCGAGGGCGCGCCGGAGAAGGTGCTGACCGGGACCGAGGTCGCCCGGCTGGCGCGCGCCGCGGGGTGCCCGCCTCCCTGGCCGATGGACCTGGCCGCGCTGCGGCGGCGGGTCGCGCCGGACACCGCGCGATGAACGGCGTCGGCGCCCGCGTGGAGGGCGTGCGCTACAGCTACGGCGCCGGCGAAGCGCTGCGCGGCGTCGATCTCGCGGTCGGTGCCGGCGAGCAGGTCGTGCTGCTCGGCCCGAACGGCGCAGGCAAGACCACGCTGACGCGGCTCCTCGTGGCCCTGCGGCGGCCGAGCGCCGGCCGCGTGACGGTCGGCGACTGGGACGTCGCGGGCCGGCGGCCGGACGAGATGGCCCGGCGCGTGGGCTACGCGTTCCAGCACGCGGACCAGCAGCTGTTCGCGCGGTCCATCGAGGAGGACGTCGCGTTCGGGCCCCGCTGCCTGGGCCGCCGGCGCCCCGCGGTGGGCGCGCTGCTCGAGGAGCTGGGCCTGGGGGCGCGGGCGCGCCTGCACCCGTACGACGTCCCGGCGCCGACGCGCAAGCTGGTGGCGCTCGCCGGCGTGCTGGCGATGGAGCCGCCGCTGCTGGTGCTCGACGAGCCGACCGCGGGCCTCGACCACGAACAGCGGGACGTGGTGCTGGCGGCGCTGCGTCGGCGGGCGGCGGCGGGCGTGACCGTCCTCTCGGTCTCGCACGACCTCGCGTTCGTCGCCGAAGCGGCGGACCGGGTGGTGGTCATGCGGGAGGGAAGGATCGTGGCGGACCGGCGCGCGCGGGAGCTGCTGTACGACCGGGAGGCGCTCGCCGAGCTGGGACTACGACCGCCCGCTACGGTAGAGGTCAGTGTCGGACTTGGGCTCCAGGGCCGGCCGGTCCGCGCCCATGAAGTCGTCGCGGCGATGCGGGGAATTCGGTGGAGGGAGGAGTTGTCAGAGTAGTTGCGAGACGTCGAGTTGCGAGCGGTTACGAGACGTGAGAGCCGAGGTAGAGTAAAGGCCCCGGCTCAGTGTCGAGCCGGGGCCTGTCCTGTCTCTCAGCGACTGCCTGCTGGTAACCACTGACAACTTGGCGTCTGGGAACTGGCCTCTGGTCAGTTCACCGCCTTGAGGATCCCCAGCAGGAAATCCCAGAACTTGGGAACGGTGTCGATGTGGATCTTCTCGTCGGGCGAGTGCACGCCCTCGAGCGTCGGGCCGAAGGAGACCATGTCCATCCCGGGATACCGCTCGCCGATGATCCCGCACTCGAGGCCGGCGTGGATCGCCTTCACCTCGGGGTCCTTC
>DASPSV010000124.1:0-8994 GCA_035623755.1 Gemmatimonadales bacterium | reverse complement strand
GCGTGGCGACCTTCACCAGCCTCAGCGTCAACAAGGTCGGGACCTGGACGTTCACGCCGACGACGACGGTGAGCGGCGTGACGACGCTGCCGGTCTCGGGGAGCTTCACCGTGAGCGCGGGGTCGGCGACCCAGCTCGCGTGGACGCAGCAGCCGACGAACGTGGCGGCGGGCGCGAACGTCAGCCCGGCGGTGACGGTGACCGTCGAGGACGCGAACGGCAACACGGTGACCGCGGCGAGCGGGACGGTGACGCTGTCGCTGACGGCGGCCGGCGGCGCCGTCCTGACGGGCGGCGGACCGGCCACGGTCACGAGCGGCGTGGCCACCTTCGCCGCGATGAGCGTCAACAAGGCGGGCACCTACACGCTGACGCCGGCGACGACGGTGAGCGGCGTGACGACGCTGCCGGTCTCGGGCAGCTTCACGGTCGGCACGGGCGGCGCGACGCAGCTGGTGTGGACGCAGCAGCCGACGAACGTGGTCTCCGCCGCGACGATGAGCCCGGCCGTCACGGTGACGGTCGAGGATGGCCAGGGCAACGTCGTCACGACCGCGAGTGGCACGGTGACGCTGGGCCTCACCGGCTCGCCGGCGGGAGTGACGTTGACGGGCGGCGGGGCGGCGACGGTGACCAACGGCGTCGCCACCTTCGCCGGCCTGAGCGTCAACAAGACGGGGACCTACACCCTCACGCCGACGACGACGGTGACCGGGGTGACGACGCTGCCGGCCTCGGGCAGCTTCACGGTGAGCCCCGGAGCGGCGACGCAGCTGGCCTGGACCCAGCAGCCCACGAACGTGGTGGCCGGGGCGACGATGAGCCCGGCCGTGACCGTGACCGTCGAGGACGCGGACGGCAACACCGTGACGACGGCGAGCGGCACCGTGACGCTCGGCGTGACCGGCTCGCCGGCCGGCGTCACGCTGACGGGCGGCGGGGCGGCGACGGTCTCGGGCGGCGTGGCGACGTTCGCCGGCCTGAGCGTCAACAAGGTCGGGACGTACACGCTGACGCCGACGACGACGGTGAGCGGGGTGACCACGCTGCCGGCGTCGGGCAGCTTCACGGTGAGCCCCGGATCGCCGACCCAGCTCGCGTGGACGCAGCAGCCGACGAACGTGGCGGCGGGCGCGAACATCAGCCCGGCGGTGACGGTGACCGTCGAGGACGCGAACGGCAACACGGTGACCGCGGCGAGCGGCACGGTGACGCTGTCGCTGACGGCGGCGGGCGGCGCCGTCCTGACGGGCGGCGGGCCGGCGACCGTGAGCGGCGGCGTGGCGACCTTCGCCTCGCTCAGCGTCAACAAGGCGGGCACCTACACGCTGACGCCGGCGACGACGGTGAGCGGCGTGACGACGCTGCCGGCCTCGGGCAGCTTCACGGTCGGCACGAGCACCGCGACGCAGCTGGTGTGGACGCAACAGCCCACGAACGTGCTGGCGGGCGCGACCATGAGCCCCGCGGTGCTCGTGTCGGTCGAGGACGCGCAGGGCAACGTGGTCACGACGGCGAGCGGCACGGTGACGCTGGGCCTCACGGGCTCGCCCGCCGGCGTGACGCTGACGGGCGGCGGGGCGGCGACGGTGACGAACGGCGTCGCCACGTTCGCCGGCCTGAGCGTCAACAAGGTCGGGACCTACACGTTCACGCCGACCACGACGGTGAGCGGGGTGACGACGCTGCCGGCCTCGGGCAGCTTCACGGTGAGCCCCGGAGCGGCAACCCAGCTGGCCTGGACCCAGCAGCCCACGAACGTGGTGGCCGGGGCGACGATGAGCCCGGCGGTCACGGTGACGGTGGAGGACGCGAACGGCAACACCGTCACCGCGGCGAGCGGGACGGTGACGCTCAGCGTGACGGGATCGCCCGCGGGCGTGACGCTTTCGAACCCCGGGCCGGCCACGGTCTCGAGCGGCGTGGCGACGTTCGCCTCGCTGAGCGTCAACAAGGCGGGCACCTACACGCTGACGCCCGCCACGACGGTGAGCGGCGTGACGACGCTGCCGGCCTCCGGGAGCTTCACCGTGAGCACCGGCGCGATCAGCGCGTCGCTGAGCACGGTGACCGTCGCCACGGGGACGCTGACGGCGTCGAGCGGCAACATCACGGACGCCGTGACGGTGACGGTGAAGGACGGGCAGGGCAACCCGATCCAGGGCGTGACGGTCAGCCTGTCGGCCACCGGGACGTCCAACCTGGGCCAGCCCGGGTCGGCGACGAACGCCAGCGGCGTGGCGACCGGCACCTTCAGCAGCACCGCGGCCGGGAGCCACACCATCACGGCCACGGCCGGCGGCGTGGTGATCACCCAGCAGCCGGCCGTGACGGTGACCCCGACCGCCGCCATGAGCGTCGGGTTCAGCGTGGGGCCGTCCAACGTGGTGTCGACGGTCGCGATCGCGCCGGCGGTGCAGGTCGCGGTGCGCGACACGTTCAGCAACCTGGTGACGACGGCCGCGAACAGCATCACGGTCGCCCTGTTCAACAACCCGGGCGGCGGGACGTTGAGCGGCACGCTCACGCTGTCGGCCTCGGGCGGGGTGGCGACCTTCTCGAACCTGAGCATCGACAAGGCGGGGAACGGCTACACGCTCGCCGCCACCAGCGCCGGCCTCAACGGCGCGATCAGCGGATCGTTCAACGTCACGGCGGGTCCGGCGACGACCCTGCTGCTCACCGGTCTGACGAGCGCGACGGCCGGCGCGGCCCAGACGGTCACGGTGACGCTGAAGGACGCGCAGGGGAACATCGCGACGGGGTACACGGGCACGGTGCACTTCACCTCGAGCGACGGCCAGGCGGTGCTGCCGGCGGACTACGCGTTCGTGAGCGGCGACGCCGGGGTCCACACCTTCACGAGCCTGGTGACGCTGAAGACGGCCGGCAGCCAGACGGTGACGGCGACCGACAAGGTCACGGGCACCATCACCGGGAGCCAGACCGTGACGATCAGCGCCGCCGCGGCGAACAAGCTCGCGATCACGACGGAGCCCGCGGGCACGCTCGGCGGGTCGGGCCTGCCGCTCACCACCCAGCCGGTGCTGCAGGTCCAGGACCAGTTCGGCAACGCGGTGACCTCGTCCGGCGTGTCGGTCACGGCGGCGATCGCCACCGGGACGGGAACGCTGGGCGGCGGCAACCCGGTCACCACGGACACCAACGGCGTGGCGACGTTCGCCACCCTGGCCATCACGGGCACGGGCTCGTTCACGCTGAGCTTCACGGCGACCGGCCTCGCGACCGCGACGTCGGGCACGATCACCCAGTGAGCCTCTCACCGGCGGGAACCGATCGGGGTATAGTCTTGGGCATGGAACGACAGGGCCGGGCGGACGCGCGGGCGGCGCAGGGAGCCGGGGCCGCGTGATCTGTCCCAACTGCAGCTCCGCCGAGATCTCGCCGCTGACCAACCGCTGCGAGCTGTGCGGCCACGTGCCTCCGGGGCTGGTCGCCGTGGAGGCGCCGCGCAGCGAGGCGATCGACGACCTGGCGCGCCAGGAGCTGGCCGACCAGTTCCGGCTCGACACCTTCCTCGGCCGCGGCGCGGCGACCGCGGTGTACGTGGCCCGCGCCCAGCACTCCAACCGGCCCATCGTGGTCAAGGTGCTGCCCCGCCCGGCGGAGCGGGCGGACATGGACGAGCGGTTCCGCCGGGCCATCGAGCAGGTCGCGGCGCTCGAGCACCCCCACATCGTGCCGGTGTTCGACAGCGGCTGGACCGAGCACCTGTACTGGTACTCGATGGAGCACATCACCGGCCGCTCGCTGCGCAACTTCCTGCTGCAGCGCGGGCCGATGGACCTCAAGGCGTGCCTGCGCGTCATCGCGCAGATCGCGAGCGGACTCGACTACGCGCACCGCCGCGGCATCGTCCACGGCGCGCTGAAGCCGGAGAACATCCTGGTCGACGGCGACGGCTGGGTGCACCTGTGCGACCTGCTGGTCACCCGCTCGCTCGAGCCGCCGGCGCCGCCGGTCCCCCATCCCGCGCCGGCGGTCGAGGGCGAGCCGGCCCTTCCGGCGCCGGCGGAGCGCTCGCCGTACGCGGCGCCCGAGGACCTGTACACGCCGTACGCCGACCAGTACGCCCTCGCCGTCGTGGTGGCCGAGTGCCTGACGGGCGGGCCGCTCGGCCAGCCGCTGGACAACGCCACCGAGGCGCAGCTGCGCGCCTCGCTGCCGGACGTCCCGCGCCACGTCGTGCAGAGCATCCAGCGCGCGCTCAGCCCCAAGCCGATGGACCGGTTCACCGGCGTCCTCGACTTCCTGGCGGCGCTCCAGGGCCACGCGGCGCCGGCGCCCGAGGTGCGGCCGTCGACCCGCGGCTCGGCCGTGGTGCTGCGCCAGACCGACTACGAGCCGGCGGGCTCGAAGCTCAACCGGCGGCTCATGGCGGGCGGGGGCGTCGTCGTCCTGATCGCGCTGGTGCTGTGGCTGCGGCCCGTGGTCGTGCGGCTGTTCCAGCCGAACGGCCACCCCGAGCTGGTGTCGCTGCCGCCGCTGCCCGCGCCGACGCGCACGCCCGAGCCGCAGCCGAAGCCCAACCTGCCGGTGAAGCCTTCGCTGCCGGGCATGGACGAGCCGGGGCGGCTGTTCGTCAGCGCGACCCCGTGGGGCCAGCTGTACGTCGACGGCGCGCTGATCGGGAACACGCCCCGGGCCAACATCCAGGTGCTCGCGGGACCGCACATCATCCGCGTCCTCCGCGAGGGCTACCAGCCCTACGAGAAGACGATCCAGGTCGCGGCGGGGCAGGTCGTCCGGCTCACCGACATCGTGCTGGTGCAGAACCAGTGACCGCGGCCCGCGCGCTCGCCGGGGCGCTCGCGCTGGCGTCGGCGCTCGCCGGGGCGGCGCGCGCGCAGGTGCCGTCCGGCCGTCCGCAGTCGCCGCCGTCCCGCCCGCAGCCCCCGGCGCCGGCGCCCCAGGCGCCCGCGCCGGCGGCCCCGGCCCCGGCCCCGTCCCAGGGCGTGGTGCTCGCGGCGCAGGTCGCGCGCGGCGTCCAGGCCTACCAGAACCTCGACTACGACAGCGCCGCCGTGCTGCTCCGCGGCGCGCTCGCCTCGCCGGGCGCCGCGACGCTGTCCGACAGCGTGCGGGTCCGCGCCCTCGTCTTCCTCGGCGCGACGGAGCTGTACCGCGACCGGCGCGACACCGCGGCGGCCCTGTTCGGGCGCGCGCTGCGCATCGACCCCCGCTACCACATCGACCAGCTGGTCTTCCCGCCGGAGGTCACGGGCCTGTTCCAGCAGGTGCGCGCGATCACGCGCGCGGTGACCGTGGTGGTGCCGGCCGACACCGAGATGGGCGCCCCGCGCGATCTGCTGCCGATCCGCCTCTACGCGGCCAGCTTCCACCCGGTGGACGTGGCGATGATGCGCCTCGACGGCACGCGGCTCCGCACCGTGTACCAGGGCAACGTGGGCGACAGCCTGCTGGTGACGTGGGACGGGCGCGCCCAGGACGGGAATCCGCCCGACAGCGGCCGCTACACGCTGCAGGTGGACTCGCG
This sequence comes from Gemmatimonadales bacterium, assembly GCA_035623755.1. Classification (GTDB taxonomy): domain Bacteria; phylum Gemmatimonadota; class Gemmatimonadetes; order Gemmatimonadales; family JACORV01; genus Fen-1245. Next base: position 3,476 of record DASPSV010000124.1, on the reverse strand, counting down.
CAGCGCCGAGGGCCGCATCGTGCGCACGGTGCAGATCCCGCTGGACATCTCGCGCGTGAAGCGCGACACGCTCCCCCTGCCGCCGCCGCCGCCCGCCTCGCGGTTCCGGCCGGAGCACCGGCCGGGCACCAACGGGGTGCGGGGCGCGGTCGCCGGCGCGGTCGGGGTGCTCGCGGTGGTGGCGCTGCCCTCGCTGGTGGCGGGGAAGTTCGAGGCGTCGGGCGACCGCCTCCTCGTCGCCGCCGGGTTCGGGGCCGCCGGCTTCCTGGGCTTCCGCGCCCAGCGCGGCCCGCAGCCGATCCCCGAGAACATCGCGGCGAACCGCACGATCCGGGTCGCCTGGCAGCACCAGGTGGACTCGGTGCACACCCAGAACGTCTCGCGCCGCCAGGAGATCCGCCTGCGGGTCCGCTCCGGCACGGCGCAGATCATCGGGCTGCAGTGAGCCGCCGCGTCCTGCCGCTCCTCGTCGCCGCCGCGCTGCGGGCGGGACCGCTCGCCGCGCAGCTGCCCGCGTTCGTCGGCAGCGCGGAGCTCGGCCTCTCGCGCCAGCACTTCGCGGCCAACTTCCAGGGCGGCAGCGAGTCGCTGAGCGGGGCGCTGATGTACGGCCAGGCGGGCGTCGCCCTCCGTCCGGTGTCCATCGCCGTGACGTACGCCCAGGGCCGCCTGGCGTCCTCGTCGGCGAGCGCCACGGCGCGCAGCGTGGTCGAAGCCTCCGTCATGATCTCGCGGCGGGTGACGCCGTGGCTGCTCCTCAAGGCCGGCCCGCACGTGCGGTCCTACTCGGCGACGGGCAGCACCGAGCGGTGGGTGATGTGGGAGCTCCACGCCCACGGCGACGAGCCGATGATCACGGGGGTGCTCTGGGCGTACCTCGAGGGGTGGGCGGCCGTGAGCGCGAGCTCGAACGTGGACCCCGGCGGCTCGGGGGCGCGGGGCGCGGAGGCCGGCGTGACGCTGCAGATCCCCGGCTCGCCGCTGCGCCTGCGGCTCGCGTACGCCGTGGACCAGGCGAGCCTCAAGAACGACGTGCGGTCCGAAGCCCTGCAGGCGATCCAGGTTTCGCTCGGTCTCGGCGGGCGCTAGGCCCGCCGGCGCAGCGCCCGCGCCTCGCCCGTGAGCCGAGGCGCCGCCCGAACGCACCTTTATCCACTTGAGCCCCAGCGGGTTGCGGCCTGCCGGGGCTTCGTGTTGGCGGACCGGAATGACGCCGGATTGACGCGCGGGAGATATGTATGGGCCATGAACGACTTCATCGCGCGCGTCGAGCGCGAGCACGGCCCGCCGATCGAATCCGTCAAGGTCTCCTTGCACGAGAGCATCCTCGGCGCGTGGCGCGGTTTCTTCTTCTGCACCGCGCGCGACCGCTACCGGGTGGGAGAGGTGCTGCGGCTCACGCTCGTGGGCGGGCGGACGCGCACCGCCGTGGTCTACGCCACGGAACAGGTCGCGGGGAAGTCGATGTGGGTGGTGGATCTCATCGGCGCCGATCCGAGCGCCAAGGCCCGGGCCGAGAACGGAGACGCGCCGGTCAGGCAGCCCTGACGCGCGGCGCGCCGCGCCTCAGGACGGCGCGCGCACGGCGCAGAAGTAGCCCTGGGAGCGGCGCACGGGGAACGTCGAGCCGGCGCTGCTCGCCCAGCCTCCCGCGAAACCCTCCGGCGTGATCCGCTGCACGTACAGCGTGGTGTGGCCCGCGTCGAACGGCTGCGGGCCGCGGGCGTTGGAGCCCGAGCCCAGCCGCACCACGACCGTCAGCGCGCCGGTGCCCGGCGTGCGCTGCGCGTACACGCCGACGCCGGGGGCGGAGGCGTCGTTCGCGCCGGGATCGCCCATCCGCACGGCGCCCACACTGTCCAGGGCGATGTCGGTGGTCCCGCGCAGCGGCTGCATCGCGGCACCGGCATCGATCAGCGCGCTGTCCTGCGGCACGAGCGTCAGCGAGCCCGAGGCCGCCCGCCCGGACATGGCGCCCGACGTGGCGACCATCGTGATCGCGAAGCGGCCCGCCATCTCGCGCGTGTCGGCCCGCTCGGCGAGGCGCCCGCCGACCGGCCGGCACGGGGCCAGCGCGTCGTCGGCGCTCTGGACGTGATGACACCCCGCGAGCAGGACGGCGGTCACCAGGGCTCCCCAGCGCCGATCGCTTGCCATCACCTGCCTCCTCCAGAGGGCGGCCGCCGGCCGCGTGCACCGGGAACCCTGCCCCCGGCGGGGGCGCACCGCAAGGGCCCGCGGGTCGCGGGAACCTCGCCCCGCGGCCTGGGTAGCGCACCATCCATGTGCCATCTCCGCCGGACGGGCGCGGCCGCGCTCCTGGGAACCTGTCTCGCCGGCGCAAGGGCCGTCGCCCAGGCCCCGCCCGCGGTGCCGCCCGCCGCGGGCCCCGCGGTGGAGGCCGACGCGGCCGACATCGCGCGGTGCGCCATCGAGCGCCGCCACGACGTGCTGCGCGAGGCCGGCGCGTTCCGCTACGGCGTCTCCCTCAAGCTCGTCGTTCGCGACCCGGCCGCCCCGGCCGACTCCGGGCGCTCGGTCCTGTTCCTGGGAGCGTCCCGCAGCACGGTGTACGCCCGCCACCCCGGCGAGTGGCAGGAGACCGTGCTGGCCCGGCACCGCTGGGGCGGCGGACCCTGGGGCGGCCTGGGGGGCGGGGGCGGGCAGGGCGGCACCGTGGGCATCCGCGACATCGCGGACTTCGACCGCGCCGCGGTGCCGTTCACCCGCGGCGTGGACTTCGGGCCCGGCGAGCGCGTGGCGTTCGGGCGCGGGGCGTCGCGCCGGGGGGCGGGCGACGCCGGCGACGTGATGCTGGTCTACCCGCTCGCCCGCGACGCGGCGGACCGGTACGACTTCCGGACGCTCGACACCGTCGAGGTCGGCGGGCGCCGCGTGTTCCGGCTCGCCGTCCTCCCGCGCTCGGCGTCCGATCCGCTGTTCGTCGGCACCATGCAGGTGGCCGATTCCGGATGCGACGTGATCGCGATGGACCTCGGCGTCAGCGACGCGGTCCGCTTCCCGTCGGTGCTGAACCTCCGCTACCAGGAGCGCGGCGACGACGTGGGCGGCGGGCGGTGGCTGCCGGTCGAGATCCGACTGAGCGGCGAGGCCCGGCCGCGGATCACGGGACCGCGCTTGCCGGAGCAGGTGGCGGGCATCCCGGTGCCGCGGCTCCCCGGTCACGTCCTGTTCGAGGAGGCGGCGCGCCTCGACAGCTTCCGGTTCGGCGGGGTCGAGCCGCCGGCGGGCGTGGGAGAATTCCGCATCGTGGTCCGCGACTCAGCCGACCGCCGGGACGACTCGCTGTGGTCGCGCCCCGGCGCCGTGCCGCTCAGCGACGCCGAGCTGGCCGCGCGCGCGCGGGCGGACTCGGCGGCGCGCCGGCCGCCCGGCTTCCTCATGCGGGCCGGCGCCGGGATCGGCTTCGTGGCCGGGCTGGCGGACAACCCGGACTTCTTCCACTACAACCGCGT
>DASPSV010000106.1:0-38185 GCA_035623755.1 Gemmatimonadales bacterium | reverse complement strand
CCCCGTGACCGTCGCCGCCGCCGCGCCCGGGAAAGCGCCCGCCGCCGACCAGCCGGACGTGCTGCGCCGGATGCTGCGCGACATGCTGCTCATCCGGCGCTTCGAGGAGAAGGCGGGCGAGGCCTACGCCCTCGGCAAGATCGGCGGCTTCTGCCACCTATACATCGGGCAGGAGGCGGTCGCGGTCGGCACGATGGCCGCGCTCCGGCCCGACGACACCATCATGACGAGCTACCGCGAGCACGGGCAGGCGCTCGCGCGCGGCGTTTCCTCGCGCGCCGTGATGGCGGAGTTGTTCGGGAAGGCGACCGGCAGCTCGGGCGGCAAGGGCGGGTCGATGCATATCTTCGACGCCGCCACCCACTTCCTCGGCGGGCACGCGATCGTGGGCGGCCACATCCCCCTGGTGACGGGCGTGGCGTTCGCGATCAAGTACCGCGAGGGCGACCAGGTGTCGGTCGGGTTCTTCGGCGAGGCCGCCGTGAACAACGGCGCCTTCCACGAGGCGCTCAACATGGCGGCGGTGTGGCGCCTGCCCGCGATCTACATCTGCGAGAACAACCGCTACGGGATGGGCACCGCCTTGGAGCGCGCCTCCGCGATCTACGACGTGGCGCAGCGCGCCTGCTCCTACGACATGCCGGCGGAGGTGGTGGACGGGATGGACGTGCTGAAGGTGCGGGACGCGGTGGCCCGCGCCGCCCAGCGCGCCCGCGAGCGCTACGTGCCCACGCTGCTCGAGATCCGCACCTACCGCTTCATGGGCCACTCGATGTCGGACCCGATCCACGGCCACTACCGCACCAAGGACGAGGTCGAGCAGGCCAAGGCCAAGGACCCGATCCACACCTTCGCCGACAAGCTGCGCGGCGACGGCCTGCTGGACGACGACCGCTGGCAGACCATGGAGGCCGAGGTCGCGGACGAGGTCGACGACGCGGTCCGGTTCGCCGACGAGAGCCCGGACCCCGCGCCCGAGGCGCTGCTCACCGACGTCTACCGCGAGACCACGTCCTGATGCCGGTCCTCACGTACCGCGACGCGCTGAACCAGGCCCTGCGCGAGGAGATGGCGCGGGACCAGGACGTCTTCCTGATGGGCGAGGAAGTCGGCGTGTACCAGGGCGCCTACAAGGTGAGCCGCGGGCTGCTCGAGGAGTTCGGGCCGATGCGCGTGGTCGACACGCCCATCACCGAGCTGGGGTTCGCGGGGGTGGGCGTCGGCGCCGCGATGGCCGGCCTGCGGCCCGTGATCGAGTTCATGACCTGGAACTTCGCGCTCCTGGCGCTCGACCAGATCGTGAACTCCGCGGCCAAGATGCTCTACATGTCGGGCGGCCAGGTGCCGATGCCCATCGTGTTCCGCGGGCCCGGCGGCGCGGCGCTGATGCTGGCGGCCCAGCACTCGCAGTCGTTCGAGGCGTGGTACGCGCACGTGCCCGGCCTCAAGGTCGTGACGCCCGCGACGCCGGCCGACGCCAAGGGGCTCCTCAAGAGCGCCATCCGCGACGACAACCCGGTGATCTTCATCGAAGGCGAGATGCTGTACAACCAGAAGGGCGACGTGCCCGATGGCGAGCACCTCGTCCCCCTGGGCGTGGCCGACGTCAAGCGCCCGGGGAAGGACGTGACCATCGTGGCGCACGCCAAGATGGTGGCGGTCGCGCTCAAGGCCGCGGAGGCGCTGGCCAAGGAGGGCGTGGAGGCCGAGGTCGTGGACCCGCGCACCATCCGCCCGCTCGACCTGCCCACGATCCTGGCGTCGGTGCGGAAGACGAACCGCTGCGTCATCGTCGAGGAGGGCTGGCCGCTCGCCGGCATCGGCGCCTCGGTGGTCGACGGGATCCAGCGCGAGGCGTTCGACGACCTCGACGCGCCGGTGCTGCGCGTGACCGGCGCCGACGTGCCGATGCCGTACAACCGCCAGCTCGAGAAGCTCGCGAAGCCCGACGCGGCGAAGGTCGTCGCCGCCGCCAAGCAGGTCCTGTACATCTCCTGACCCCGTGGCCACCAAGGTCGTGATGGAGGCGCTGTCGCCCACGATGGAGGAGGGGCGGCTGGTGGCGTGGAAGAAGAAGGAGGGCGACGCCGTGAAGTCGGGCGAGACCCTCGCCGAGGTCGAGACCGACAAGGCCGTGATGGAGCTGGTGGCGCGCGAGGACGGGGTGCTGCGCAAGGTGGTGCTTCCCGAGGGCAGCACGGTCCCCGTCGGAGCGCTCGTCGCGATCGTGGGGGGGGCGGACGAGGACATCGAGAGCCAGCTGGGTGTCCCGGCCGCCGCCGCCCCGCCGCCCCAGGGTGTGGGGGGGAGGGTGTCGGCGGGTGGAACTCCGGCGAAGGCGCCCGTGGCTGCCCCGACGCCAGGCGCGGCGACCCTAGCGACCCTACCCCCTACACCCTCACACCCTACACCCACGCCTTCACGCGTTCGGTCCTCGCCCCTCGCCCGCCGGCTGGCTGCCGAACGGGGCCTCGACCTGCGCCTCGTCGCCGGCACCGGCCCGGCCGGACGCGTCACGCGCCGCGACGTCGAGGCGGCGGGCACGGGGCCGCAGGGGCGCGCGGGCCTGGCGGCGGCCGCGGTCGCGCCGGCGGCCCCCGCCCTCGCGGTGGTCGCCGCGCTCGCCGCGCCGCCGGGCGGGTTCCGCGACGTCCCGCTCACCACGATGCGCCGGACCATCGCGCGGCGGCTCGCCGAGTCCATCGGCCCCATCCCGCACTTCTTCCTCACCAGCGAGATCGAGATGGAGCGGGCCTGGGAGGCGCGGCAGCACCTCGCCGGCCTGGGCGACGCGACCCGGATCTCGTTCAACGACCTGATCGTGAAGGCGGTCGCCCTGGCGCTCCGGCAGCACCCGGCCGTGAACGCGTCGTTCCTCGACGACCGGATCCGCACCTACGGCGACGTGCACGTCGGGATGGCGGTCGCCGTCGAGGACGGCCTCATCACGCCGGTCATCCGGAACGCCGACCGCAAGGGCCTGCTCGAGATCGCGGCCGAGTCGAAGGCGCTGGCGGAGCGGGCGCGCGCGCGCCGGCTCGCGCCCGAGGAGTACACCGGCGCCACCTTCAGCGTCTCGAACCTCGGCATGTTCGACATCGACGAGTTCACCGCGGTGATCAACCCGCCCGAGGCCGGCATCCTGGCGGTGGGGCGGATCGCGCAACGGGCCGTGGCCGTCGACGGCCAGCTCGCGGTGCGGCGCACCATGCGCGTGACGATGTCCTGCGACCACCGCGTCGTGGACGGGGCGACCGGCGCGAAGTTCCTGCAGTCCGTGAAGCTGATGCTCGAGAATCCCCTCGCGATGCTGCTCTAGGAGCCTCCGTGGCTACGACTTTCGACGTTGTCATCATCGGCGCCGGGCCGGGCGGCTACGTGTCGGCCATCCGCGCCGCCCAGCTGGGGCTCACCGTCGGCGTGGTCGAGAAGGACAAGGCGGGCGGGGTGTGCGTCAACATCGGCTGCATCCCCACCAAGGCCCTGCTCCATTCGGCCGAGGTCGCGAACCTGATGCGCCACGCCAAGGACCTCGGCGTCACCGCCGGCGAGGTGCAGACCGACTACGGCGTCGCGATGACCCGGTCCCGGAAGGTCGCCGAGCAGAACTCCCGCGGCGTCGACTTCCTGTTCAAGAAGCACAAGATCGAGATGGTGAAGGGCACCGGGAAGCTGCTCCCCGGCCGGAAGGTCGCCGTGGCGAAGGCCGAGGGCGGCACGGTCGAGCTCACGGCGACGAAGGCGGTGGTGATCGCGACCGGCTCCCGGCCGAAGGACCTCCCTCAGCTCGGACTCACGATCGACCGGAGCACGATGATCTCGAGCGACGAGGCGCTGCTGCTCCAGGCGGCGCCGAAGACGATCGCGGTGGTCGGCGCCGGGGCCGTGGGCTGCGAGTTCGCCGACGTGTTCAACGCCTTCGGCAGCCAGGTCACCCTGCTCGAGGTGCTGCCGCGCATCCTCCCCGTCGAGGACGCGGAGATGTCGGACGTCGTCGCCAAGGCGTTCAAGAGGCGCGGCATCACGGTCGCGGCCGGCGCGCAGATCCAGAAGGCCGAGAAGGGCAAGGGCGGGGTGACGATCACGTACGCCGTGGGCGGCAAGCCGCAGACCCTGACGGTGGAGAAGGTGCTGATCGCCACCGGGCGCGCGCCGATCACCGAGAACCTCGGCCTCGAGGCCGCAGGCGTGAAGCTCACCGACCGGGGCTTCATCCAGGTGGACCAGGCGATGCGGACCACCGCCCCGGGCGTGTACGCCATCGGCGATGTGGCCGGCCCGCCGCTCCTCGCCCACAAGGGGAGCCGCGAGGGCATGGTCGCCGCCGAGGCCATCGCCGGCCTCAAGCCGCACCCCATCGACTACAGCGGCGTGCCCGGCGCGACCTACTGCCACCCCGAGGTCGCGAGCGTCGGCCTCACCGAGGAGCAGTGCAAGGAGCGCAAGCTCGAGTACGCCGTGGGGCGGTTCCCGTTCAGCGCCAGCGGCCGGGCGCGCACGGCGGGCGAGACCGACGGGCTGGTGAAGATCCTCAGCGGCAAGAAGTACGGCGAGATCCTCGGTGCCCACATCGCCGGCGCGCACGCCACCGAGCTGATCCACGAGCTGGTGGTGGCGCGCGCCAACGAGTACACGGTCGAGGAGATCGAGCTCGCGATCCACGCGCATCCCACCTTCGCGGAGGCCGTCGCCGAGGCCGCGCTCGACGCGATGGGCCGGGTGATCCACATCTGAAGCTTCCGCCGCCCGTGGGCAGCGCGCTCGCCGCGATCGTGGTGGGCTCCGCCACCGGCGGCGCCGTGGTCGCGCTGGTGCTGTTCGCCATGAGCGCCCACGGTCTCGCCACGCCGTCCGCGACGCCGGAGCCCATCATGCCCGCGGTCGGCCCCGCGGCGGCGGGCTTCGGCGGCGTGGTCGCGGGAGCGCTGGTGGCCTGGGCGGTCGGCCGGCCCGTGGGCGGCGGGTTCCGCCGCGCGGCGCTGGCGATGATGGCCGTGATGGGCACCGCCCTGGTGGCCGGCGCGACGCTGCCGGCGCACCGGCTCGCCGGCCGGGCCGGCCTGGCCGCCGTGGCCGCGCTGTGCCTGGTGGCCGCGCTGGTGGCCCGCCGGATCTTCGTGGACGCCACGGGTCCGTCCGCGTGAGCGCGGGAAGCCTCGCCGTCGCGCAACTCGGCCTGGTGCCCTACGCCGAAGCGCTGCGGCTCCAGCGCGCCATCGCCGAGGACCGCATCGCCGGCCGGCTCGGAAGCGACGTCCTGCTGCTGCTCGAGCACCCGCCGGTGGTCACGCTGGGCCGGGGCACGCGCGCGACCAGCCTCCCCATCGCTCCCGACGCCCTGCGACGCCGCGGCATCGACGTGTTCGAGATCGAGCGCGGCGGCGACGTCACCTACCACGGCCCGGGCCAGCTCGTGGGCTACCCGATCTTCGACCTCGCCGCGCACCGGAAGGACCTGCACTGGTTCCTGCGCCAGATCGAGGAGGCGCTGTTCGCCGCGCTGGGGCGCTTCGGCATCCCCGGCGAGCGGCGGGAGCGCTACACCGGCGTGTGGACGGGAGGGCGGAAGATCGCCAGCATCGGGATCCACGTCCGCCAGTGGGTGACGTGGCACGGCTTCGCGCTCAACGTGACCGACGACCTCTCGGCCTTCGACCTCATCGTGCCGTGCGGGATCCCGGACGTCGTGATGACCAGTGTCGCGAAGGAGCTGGAGGCCCAGGGGCGCGGAGGCACGGGGGCACCGGGCGCGCGCGCCGGCGCCGAGCTCGGGGACCCGGTGCGCGAGGCCGTGGTGGACGCCTTCGTGCGGACCTTCGGCTTCGGCGGCGTCCAGGCCTTCGACGCGGCGACGAGCGCGGCCTGAGGAGAGAGGCGCGAGTGGGGCTGGGGCGGTTGAGGCCGGCGCCCCACTCGCGTTACTGAAGGGACAGTCGGAGCCCGCGAGCCTCCGCGGGCTCGACTCGAGGACCTACACCCTATAGGACGCGCGGGGCCCCCAAAAGGTTACACCGCGTCTTCAGGGGGTCAGGACGTGCAGCGCGGCCAGGGTGAGCAACAGCCACCCGGCCATCCACGGCGCCGGCGCCCACGCCGCCGCGGCGCTCCAGCCCGCCAGCGACACCAGCGAGGGATACCCGGCCACGACGCGCGCCAGGCGGCGCCGGAACGCCCGCCCGTCCACGCGCATCCAGCCGCGGCCGGCGGCTACCGCGAGATGCGCCACCGCGGCCGCCGCGCCCCACAGCGCGAGCGCGGCCAGCAGCGCGAGGGCCCCGCGCCCGCTCTGCGGCTCCCCGAGCCTCCGGTAGAGCTCGTTCACGGGACCCGGCGCCCGGGCGAGGACGCCGGCGACGAGCAGCGCGGGCAGGCGCAGGGCCGCGAAGGCCGCCCACTCCAGGGCCAGCACCCGCACCCACGCCCCGCTCCGCACGCTCTGCACGGCGGCGTGCAGCGCCAGCCCGAGCAGCGCCGCGCCCACCGGACCGGCCAGGAGGGCGAGGGCCCACAGCGCGGGCGGGTGCGCGCCGTCCCAGCCGCGCGCGGCGACCGGCGTGAACCACGGGGAGAGCGCGAAGCCGGACCAGCCGAAGCCGAGCAGCCCTCCGGCCGCATTGGCGACCAGGACGTCGGCGGCGAGGGCGAGCCAGGCGGCGGGCAGGGCGGCCAGCGCGCAGGCGATCGCGAGGAGCGGCGGAGAGAGGGGCTCGCGCTGAGGCACGAGCGAATCTAGCACCGCGGGTCGCGGTTGCAGAGTCGCCGCCGGGGCCCTGCTATCTTGCAGCATGCCCGACAAGCTCGACGTCCGCACCCGCGACCGGGTGCGCCTGCCGCCCGGCCAGATCCAGACGGTGAAGTGGCCCGTGCTCCACTACGGGAGCGTGCCGCGCGCCGACCTGGCGCGGTGGACCTTCCGCGTCTTCGGCGAAGTGGACCGCCCGTTCGAGATCTCCTGGGCGGAGTTCGAAAGCCTCCCCAGGCGCGACGTGCTGTGCGACATCCACTGCGTCACGACGTGGTCGCGGTTCGACAACACCTTCTCGGGCGTGCCCGTGCGGCTGCTGCTCGAGCGCGCGGGCGTGCGCCCCGGCGCTTCGCACGTCCTGGTGCACGCGGAGGAGGACTACACGACCAACCTGCCGCTCGCCGACCTGGACCGGGACGCCAACCTCGTCGCGACCCACTTCGAGGGCGAGCCGCTGCTCCCCGAGCACGGCGGCCCCGCCCGGCTGCTGGTGCCGCACCTGTACTTCTGGAAGTCGGCGAAGTGGGTGCGCGGCCTGGAGCTGATGGAGGGCGACTGGCCGGGCTTCTGGGAGCAGAACGGGTACCACATGCGCGGCGACCCGTGGACCGAGGAACGCTTCGGGCGGCCGGATCCGGCGAGGATGCGCCGAGGGCCCCGAAAGTAGGGAGTGAAGAGACGGTCAGGGAACAGGGGAGTTGCCGCTGCTGCCTACTGCTCTCCCATCAGTTCCAGGAACCGCCCGAACAGCTCGACGCCTTTCCATATCTGTTCCAGCGCGAGCTTCTCGTTCGGCGCGTGCAGCCGGTCGTCCGGCAGGCCGATACCGCAGATCAGCACGGCCTCGCTGCGCTGCTGCAGCAAGGGCACGATCGGGATCGACCCGCCGTCGCGGATCGGCGCGATTCCCCGGCCCCACACCTCGCGGAAGGCCCGGTCGAGCACCCGGTAGGCGCGGGAATCCAGGCTGGTCTGCGCCGGGTCCACCGCCGAGAAGACCGTCACCTTCACCTCGGCGTACTTCGGCGCCGCGCGCTTGACCGCCCTGACCAGCAGGGCCGCGATCTCCCGGCCCCGCTGGTCGGGCACCAGCCGCAGGGAGATCTTCGCGGCGGCTTCGGCCGGGATCACCGTCTTGCTGCCGGCGCCCGTGTACCCGCCCACGATGCCGTGCACCTCGAACGTGGGCCGCGCCCAGATCCGCTCCAGGAAACCGAACTTCTTCTCGCCGTTGAGCCCTCGGGCCCCGGCCTCGACCCGCCACCCCTTTTCGGTGACGGGCAGCGACCGCCACGCCTTGAGCTCCGCCGCCGTGGGTCGTTTCACGCGGTCGTAGAAGCCCGGGATCCGGACCCTTCCGTCCTCGCCCTTCAGCCGCTCGAGCAGGTGCCACAGCGTTTCGATGGCGTTCGGGGCGGCGCCCCCGTAGGTGCCGCTGTGGAGATCCGCCTTCAGGGTCCGCACGTGGATCTCGGCGTGGATGATGCCGCGCAGTGCGGCGTCCACGCTCGGCCGTCCCGGCGCGACGAAGCTCACGTCGGTCACCAGCACCGCGGCGGCGCGGGTCCGCTCCGGCTCGCGCGTCAGCAGCTCGGTCAGGCCCTTCGAGCCGGTCTCCTCCTCGCCCTCGATCAGGTAGCGGAGGTTCACCGGGAAGGCGCCGCGAACGGCCTTGAGGGCCTCGAGCGCCGCCACCACCGTGTAGACCTGGCCCTTGTCGTCGGCGGTGCCGCGCGCGTAGAGGTTGCCGTCCCGCACCGTGGGCTGGAACGGCGGCGAGAGCCACTCGCCCACCGGGTCGGGCGGCTGCACGTCGTAGTGGCCGTAGCACAGCACCGTCGGCGCGCCCGGCACCTCGGGCCCGACGCCCCACAGGATCGGGGGACCGCCGGTCTCCAGCGTCTCGACCGCGAACCCCAGCCGCTGGAGCCGGGTCGCGATCCAGGCCGCGGCCTTCCGGCAGTCGGCGGCGTGCTCGGGCTGCGCGCTGATGCTCGGAATCTGGAGCCACTCCGAGAGGTCCGCGAGCAGCCGGACCCGCTCGCGCTCCACGAAAGCGGCGAGTGCGGTCGTCATCGTCGCATAACGTAGCGCCCGCCAAGCCGCCCGCGCCAGCGTCCGCGCCCTCGGACTGGCCGCATCGCCCGCGGCGGGTATCTTCTCCCTCGCCCGACTATGCGCCTCACCTCGTCGTACGCCGTGTTCCGCTTCAAGCCTGGAGAGGAAGGCCTCGCCAAGGCGCGCTGGTACAGCCGCGAGGGCAAGGCCGCGGAGGCCGAGAAGGCCTACCGCGCCGCGCTCGCCGCCGATCCGGATCTGCGCTCGGGCTGGCTCGAGCTGTTCGAGCTGCTGCGCCGCGACGGTCGCCTCCACGACGCGCTCGACCTGGCGATGCGGGCCGAGGACCATTTCGGCCCCGAGGCGGCGATGCCGCGGGCGATCAAGGGCGCCGCGCTCGCGGAGCTGGGGCGGACCCGCGACGCGATCGCTGCGCTCGAGGAGGCGATCGAGATCGACGCCAACCTCGCCCTGGCCTGGCACGAGATGGCGTACGCGGCGTACCGCGCCGGCGAGTACGCGCGCGCGCTGCTGGTGCTCGACCGCGCCTTCGCGCTCGAGCCCCACACCGACACGCTGATGCTGCGTGGCCACATCCTCCGCGCGGCCGGGCAGTACGACGCCGCCGAGGTCTCCTTCGAGGGGGCGCGGCAGTCGGCGGAGCACGACGTGCCGCGGCGGGAGGCCGAGCACGAGGTCGAGGCGACCCGCCGCGCCGCGACCCTCGGCGGGAAGAAGCCGCGCCGCTTCACCGTGCGCGAGCGGGCCTTCGCCGAGACGGGGGGCATCCTGCTCGACGCGGGCGGCGACCCGTCGGGGGGGGGGGCGGCGCCGGGCACGGACGGCGCCCCGCCCATGCTTGCGGCCTGCCTCCGCGCGCTGGTGGGCCTGGTGCAGGCGATGCCGTGGCGGCCGGCCGTGTGCGGCGCCGCGACACCGGACGACGAGCCGCTGGCGGCCGCGATCGCCCGGGCGATCGGCGCGCAGCAGCTGCCGGCGGCCGCGCTCGATGCCGGGGACCGCCCGCTGGTGGTGACCGCCTGGAACGACGGGAGCCGCGAGTGGGCGCACCAGATCGCGCGGCTGGACCGGTGGAAGAGCGGCTACGGGTTTGCGCTGGCGCAGTCCACCGATCCGGGCGATCCGGCGGACGTGATCGGCACGTGGCGGTGGTCCGGCGACCCGGCCGCGCTGCGCCGCCACCTGACGCACGCGCTCGCCGCGCCGCTCGCCGGCGGCGCGGTCGACCCCGAGATCCTCGCCCTCGCCGGCAATCCGCTGGCGCGGTGGCGCACCCGGCAGACGAGGTCGGACGCCCAGGCCTGAGCCCGCCGCGGGCCCCGGCGCTCAGGAGCCCGGCGGCACTCCCAGCGCGGCCCAGGGGTCGGCCGCTCCCGCCACCCGGCGCCGCACCTCCGCGATCGTCCGCAGCAGGTCGCCGTGCCCGGCCGCCAGCAGATCCTCGAAGCGGTCCAGGTGCGTCCGATACAGCCGCGCCGCGATGACCACCGCGTTGTTGAGGGGCCGCGCGGCCAGCCAGCGCGCGTCGATCGTGCGCAGCGTGCGCGCCACCGGTCCGGCCAGCTCTGCCCGCGCCGAGTCGAAGACCGCTTCCCGCGCGCCGCGCAGCGCGTCCGCCGGCAGGTTCCCGGCGTACAGGCGCGTCAGCCGCGCGGCCAGGGAGTCGTAGAAGCGCTCGAGCCGGATCTCGTCCTGCCACCGCGCTACCGCCCGCGCCGCGTTCAGGCTGTCGCCGCGCGCGAGGAAGAACGCGGCCGCGCCGCGGTAGCCCACGAAGTCCGCCAGCGACTCGTTGAACGGCACGCTGCCCTTCACCCACACCGTGTTGTGCAGGATCTCGTGGATCACGGTCGCGGCCAGGTCGACCGAGTCCTCCCGCACGATGGTCGAGAGCAGCGGGTCGTTGAACCAGCCCAGCGTGGAGTAGGCGTTCGAAACGCGGACGTAGGTGTCCATGCCGCGCCGCTCGAGGCGCCGCGCCTCCGCCAGCGCCTCGTCGCGATGGAAGAAGCCCTTGTAGGGGACCCGCCCGACGACGGGATAGGACCACGTCAGCGCGGCCAGCCGGTCGGAGCGGCTCGCCGTGAGCACCAGGACCAGCGTGTCCCGGCGGACGCGCGAGTAGGTGGTGTAGGTGGCGCGCGCCGCGAGGTGCAGCGAGTCGGCGGCGAAGGCCCGCGCCGCCAGCACCAGCTGGAGCTTGGCGCGCGTCGCGGGATCGGTCGCCGGGTCGGCCACCACCGCCGCGATCGGGCGCCGGTGCACCAGGATGAGGGCCTCTTCGACCGCCGCGCGCGCGACGTAGCGCACGTCGCGGCTGACCAGCCACGCGAGGGCGACGCCGGCCGCCCCCAGGCCCAGCACGGCCGCGACGATGCGCAGGGCCGTGCGGAGCCGGCGGCCTACGGCGACCACCTCACGCCGAAGCGCGACGTGCCGCCGCCCAGGCTGCTGAAGCCCTCGTACCCGTAGTCGAGCTGGAGGTTGTGGAACACCAGCGTCCCGCCGAACACCAGCGACCGCTGGTCGGTGGGCGCCTGCCCCGTCGCGATGCCGGCGCGGCCCAGCAGCCCGATCCCGTCCGCCACGACACCCGCCTCCACGCCGAACGCCCAGTAGCTGCTCGCCCCGCGCGGCGAGACCCAGTCGCCCACCAGCAGCAGCCGGGGCGTGCCCTGCGGGTCCACCACGTTGAGCGAGAAGCCCGCCCGGACGGTGCGCGGCAACGGTGCGCCCGTGCGCGTGCTGGTCGTGAGGTCGCCGCCGATGTTCTGCACCACGACCCCGATCGCGGCGATGTCGAAGAAGGCCAGGTCGGCGCCGGCGTCGACCCCGAGTCCCGAGGCGTTGTAGAGCGAGGTGTCCGGGATCGAGACGTGCTCCTGCAGCCACTTCGCGCTGACGCCGACGGCGAACATGCCGAGCCGGTACGCGACCGAGCCCGTCGCCTCCGCGCTGTAGGCCCCCGCCATCGCGCCCGTGGGATCCGCGATGCCCCGGTCGCCCCCGAACGCCGGGTCCGGCCGGTACACGGTGTCCTGCCCGAAGTCCAGCAGGTTCGCGCCGACGCCGACGACGAACTGGCCGAGCCCGAACGCCGCGCCGCCGCTCACCAGGTACGAGCCCATCAGATAGCGCTGGTAGCTCATCCCCAGCGCCACCGTGCGGATGGGCGCCAGCCCCGCCGGATTCACGAACAGGCTGCCCACGTCCCCGATGACGGCGGTGTACGCGCCGCCGAGGCCGAGCGCGCGCGTGGTGGCGGGAATCGCGAGCACCGCGCCGGAGGTCGTGCCGTTGGCCTGGGCCTGCGCCCGCGGCACCGCCGCGGCCGCCAGGGCCGCCGCCAGGGCGAGGGACGCCGGGACGCGCCGCGTCACGGGCCCCGCCGGGCGACGTACAGGCGGCGCCGCAGGACCGTCCCGCCGCCGAGGTCCACGACCAGGATGTACACGCCGTTGACGACCGGGCGCCCGTCGCCGGTGGTCAGGTCCCACTGCACCCGCCCGGCGGGCGCGGCGCCGAGGTCGCGGACCAGCGCGCCGCTGAAGGTGTACACCGCCGCCCGCTGCGCCGCGCCCGCGACGTGGATCACGACCGACGAGCCGCGCACCGGGTTCTCCGACAGGTTGATCTCGCCGCCCTGGCCGAGCATCTCGGCGCTCAGCGCGTCGAGCGCCGAGGGCACGGACAGCTTCCCGTAGCCCCACGAGGCGTTCGGGGCCCCGTTGGGTCGGCCGTCGTAGGGGTGGAACGAGAAGCTGTCGATGCGCGCCGCGCCCACGAGCAGCGTGCGCGCCGCCTCCGGCGTGAGCTTCGCGTCGCGCTCGAGCAGCAGCGCGACCGCGCCGGTGACGAACGGGGCCGCCATCGACGTGCCTTCGAGGATCCAGTGCCGGCCGTCCTGCATCACCCGCCCGACGGGCACCGACGCGGCGCC
Organism: Gemmatimonadales bacterium; assembly: GCA_035623755.1. GTDB lineage: Bacteria > Gemmatimonadota > Gemmatimonadetes > Gemmatimonadales > JACORV01 > Fen-1245. Next base: position 25,421 of record DASPSV010000106.1, on the reverse strand, counting down.
CGAGAGCGCGGACGCGACGCCCTGGCCCGGCGCCGCGATGTCCGGCTTCTGCACCCCGTCGCGCCGCGGCCCCGGCCCGGAGAACCACGCCAGGTCGCCGACCGCTTCGCGGTTGCTGTACTGCTCCGGCTCGCCGTTCACGTCCTTCCACCGCAGCCGCGTCACGTACGCGCTGACCGCCAGGACCCGGCCCGCCGTGGCCGGCGTGGCCACCAGGTAGCCGTTGCTCGCCCCCGGTCCGAGCGAGACGCCCTGCCCGGTGCCGGCCGCGCCGAGCGCCGCCTCGGCCACCCACAGGTGAACCGGCTTGCCGCTGCTCGACGCCTGGCTGGTGACGCGGACGGTCCACGTGCCCGGGGCCGGCGGATGGGTCCCGGCCCCGCCGAGGTCGCCGATCACCACGAAGGCGAGGTTGTCGCGCGTCAGGGCGATCGTGGTGCCCGGCCCGTTCTCGACGTACGCCCACCCGTCCGTGCTGTCCGCGTTGACGGTGGTGCCGGGCGTGGCGGCGACGCTCGAGCCGTCGGGCCGCACGACGGCGACGGTCAGCGAGTCGGCGCCCGCGTACCACAGCTGCAGCACGACGAAGTCGTTGTCCGGCCCGGGCGCCGGCACGTAAGACGGCACCGTGAGCGTGAACGCCGCCTGCTGGCCGGTCTGGAGCAGCGCCGACGCGTGCACGTCCTCGGTGGCCACGGCCGGCGCGGCGTTCGCGTTGTCGCCCGCGTTGCCGACGGCCGCCACCACGATGCGCCCCGGACCCACCAGCGAGTCGAGCTCCTCCTCCTCGGGCAGCGTGCCGTCGTGCGGCCCCCACTGCGCGCCGAGGCTGAGGTTCACCACCGCCGGGCGGCCCAGCTGTGCCGCGCGGCTGAAGATGTAGTTGACGCCGTCCACGACGTCGCCGGAGAGGAAGGTGCTCTTGACGACGATCAGGTCCGCCCCGGGCGCCACCCCGGCGAACTGCCCCGCCGGCTGGCCGTTGCCGGTCGCGCTGCCGTCGCCGGCGGCGGTGCCGAGCACGTGGGTGCCGTGGCCCACGCTGTCGCGCGAGGGGCAGCCCGCCGCCGTGAGCGTCGCCTGCACGCACTCGGCTCCGTAGCTGAAGCTCGTGCCGCCCACGACGCCGGGCCCGGTGCCGGGCAGCGTCTGGTCCCACAGGTAGAGGATCCGCGAGCGGCCCACCGAATCGATCATGAAGTCGGGGTGGGTGAAGTCCACGCCCGTGTCCACCAGGCCCACGATCACGCCGCGGCCCACCGAACCGCTGAACCGGTCGGGCCCCAGCATCCGCCGCAGGCCCGCGACGCCGATGTCGGCCGTCCCCACGTCGTTGGCCGTGCCCGCCGCGGTCGCGGTCCCCCGGGCGTCGAACGCCGGCCAGCGGCGCGCGCCGTACACCGCGGCGACGGACCGGTCCGCGAGCAGCGGACCGAGCGCGGCGAGCGGCACCCGCGCGTTCACCAGCGCGCCGGTGCGCGTGCCGAGCCGCGCGCCGAGGCGCTCCAGCGCCGCCGCGTCGCCGCCGCGCAGGCGCACCACCAGGTTCGCCACGGCGGTGCCGTCGGCGTCGCGGGTGACGGCCACCAGCCGCGCGGCCGTGCTGTCGGCGACGAGCTGCGCCTGATCCGCGGGGGGCAGGGCGGCGAGGAACCGGACCATCGGCCCCACCGGGCGCTGCTGCGCCCGCGCGGGCGCGCCGCCGAGGGCGGCGAGGAACACCAGGGCCGACGAGAGCCAGACGCGCGGGGCGCGCCGCACTGGAGCCACGATTCTCCCTACCAGGTCAGGGGTACGGTCGTGACCGCGGCAGCCGCTGTCAAGGACGGCCGCGGTCGTCTTTGACAGCCCCCGGAGGCGCCGCTAGCTTGCCCGAAACGATGGCCTTCGCGCACCTCCACACGCACTCCGAGTACTCGCTCCTCGACGGCGCCAACCGCATCAGCGACCTCATCGCCCGGGTGAAGGCGCTGGGGATGGACAGCCTCGCGATCACCGACCACGGCAACATGTTCGGCGCCTGGCAGTTCCACCAGGAGGCGCGGGCCGCCGGCGTGCGGCCCATCCTCGGGATGGAGGCGTACGTGGCCTTCGGCCCGCGGCAGGCGCGCGAGAAGCCCGCCGACGCGCCCGCGGCCTACGCGCACCTGGTGCTGCTGGTCCGCGACCGGGCCGGCTACCGCAACCTGATCCGGCTGTCGTCCATCGGCTACGTCGAGGGCTACTACCGCCGGCCGCGGGTCGACCGCGAGACGCTGGAGCGCCACGCTGACGGGCTGGTGTGCCTGTCGGCCTGCCTCTCCGGCGAGGTGGCGCTGTGGCTCCGCCAGGGCGCCTGGGACCGCGCCAAGGAGGCGGCGGAGTGGCACGCGCGCACCTTCGGCGAGGGGCGCTACTGGCTCGAGGTTCAGAACCACGGCCTCGCCGAGGAGCCCGGCGTGCAGGAGGGCGTGTTCCGGCTCGCCGAAGAGCTGGGCCTCGGCGTGGTGGCCACGAACGACGCCCATTACCTCACGCGCGAGGACGCGGCCGCGCACGACGTCCTGCTCGCGATCCGCTCCGGCAAGGACCTCGCCGATCCGAAGCGGTTCCGCTTCCAGGGCACCGAGAGCTACGTCAAGTCGGAAGAGGAGATGCGGCGGGCCTTCCCGGCGCGCGACGACCTGTTCGCCAACACCCAGCGCATCGCCGAGACCTGCGAGTTCGACTTCGAGAAGCGGTTCTTCCTGCCGGAGTACCCGCGGCCGGCCGCGTACGCGAGCGACAACGACCTGGTGGTCGCCCTGGCCGAGGAGGGCACGCGGCGCCGCTACGGCGAGCCGCTGCCGCCCGCCGTGCGCGAGCGGCTCGACTACGAGCTGGGCGTGATCACCAAGGTGGGCTACGCCGGCTACTTCCTCATCGTGGCGGACTTCATCCGCTGGGCGCGCGAGCGCGGGATCCCGGTCGGCCCGGGCCGCGGGTCCGCGGCCGGCTCGCTGGTCTCGTACGCCCTCGGCATCACCAACGTCGATCCGCTGAAGTTCGACCTCCTGTTCGAGCGGTTCCTCAACCCCGAGCGCATCTCGCCGCCCGACATCGACGTGGACTTCTGCGAGGAGCGCCGCGGCGAGGTGATCGAGTACGTGCGCGAGCGCTACGGCCGCTCCTCGGTGGGGCAGATCGTCACCTTCGGCACCATGAAGGCGCGCGCCGCCGTGAAGGACGTGGCCCGGGTGCTCGGCGTGCCGCCGGGCGACGCCGACCGCCTGACCAAGCTGATCCCCAGCGGGCCCGCCTACGCGCTCACGCTGCGGGAGGCGGCCGAGAAGGTGCCCGAGCTGAAGGAGCTGGTGGCGCACAACCCGACCTACCAGAAGGTGGTGGAGTTCGGGAGCGGGATCGAGGGCCTGTCGCGCCACATCTCGGTGCACGCCGCCGGCATCGTCATCGCCCCCGGCCCGCTCACGGACTACGTGCCCGTGTGCACCATGACCGGGAGGGCCACCGGCGCGGGCGCGGCGGACGACGCGATCATCACCCAGTACGACATGGTCGGGCTCGAGAAGGTCGGGATGCTGAAGATGGACTTCCTCGGCCTGACGACGCTCACCATCCTGCACCGCGCCGTGCAGACGGTCCACGAGCGCCGCGGCGTCGCCGTGGACCTCGACGCGCTCGACCTCGAGGATCCGGCGGTGTACGCCATGCTCCGCGCCGGGCGCACCGCCGGCGTCTTCCAGTTCGAGTCCAGCCTGGCCACCGACGCGCTGCAGCGGATGAAGTGCGACCGGTTCGACGACCTCGTCGCCACCAACGCCCTGGTGCGCCCGGGCCCGCTCGACAGCGGGATGCACCTGGTCTACATCCGCCGCAAGCGCGGCGAGGAGCCGGTCCGCTACCCGCTGCCGGAGCTCAAGGAGATCCTCGAGCCCACCTACGGCGTCATCGTTTACCAGGAACAGGTGATGCGCATCGCGAGCGTGCTCGCGGGCTTCTCCCTGTCCGAGGCCGACGTGCTCCGCAAGGCGGTGGGCAAGAAGATCCAGGAGCTGATCGACCGGGAGCTGGGCACGTTCGTGGCGCGGTGCGTGGAGCGCGGGCACAAGAAGAAGGTGATCGAGGAGCTCGCCGCGCAGATTCAGACCTTCGGCCGCTACGGCTTCAACAAGTCGCACGCGGTGGCGTACTCGCTCGTCGCCTACCAGACCGCGTGGCTGAAGACGCACTACCCCGCCGAATTCATGGCGGCGCTGCTGAGCTCCGCCATCGGCGACACCGACAAGGTGGTGCCGTACATCGCCGAGTGCCGCGCGCTCGGCATCGAGGTGCTGCCGCCCGACGTGAACGAGTCCGGGTGGCACTTCACGGTGATCGGCGACCAGCGGATCCGCTTCGGGCTCGGCGCCATCAAGAACGTGGGCCGGGGCGCCATCGACGCGGTGATCGCCGCGCGCGCCGCCGGCGGGCCCTTCACCTCGCTCGCCGACCTCGCGGTGCGCGTGGACCACCGGATCTGCAACAAGCGCGTGCTCGAGGCGCTGGTGGCCGCCGGCGCCACCGACGCCCTCGGCGGCCACCGCGCCCAGCGGTTCGCCGCCGTGGACGCCGTCCTCGCCGAGGCCACCCTCAAGCAGGCCGAGACCGCGGCCGGCCAGGGCACCCTGTTCGGCGAGGCGGCCCCCGCGGACCGGGCCGGCGCGCCCGCTCCCGCGGCGGCCCACGCCCCGCTGCCCGTCGTCCCCGAGTGGACCGAGGCCGAGCGGCTTGCGCGCGAGAAGGAACTGGTGGGATTCTTCGTCTCCGGGCATCCGCTCAACCGCTTCGCCGCCGAGGCGGCCCTGTTCGGGACGCACACCACGGCGGACCTCGGCCGCTGGTCGCCCGACAAGCTCGCGGTCGCGGCGGTGGTCACCGCGGTGCGGCGCCAGATCGCGCGCAAGAGCGGCGCCGAGTGGGCGAAGCTCGTGATCGAGGACTTCCACGGCACCGCGACGTGCCTGGCGTTCCCCGAGGCCTGGGCCAAGCTCGCCCGGGTGGTCACGGCCGACGGCGCCTACCTGCTGGTGGGCGGCTACTCGGGACGGGACCGCGGCGAGGAGGACGCGCCCTTCATCGTGGAGGACGCGCTGCCGCTCGCGGACCTCAAGGGCTCCGGCCGCATCGCGGTGGCGCTGCGCTGGTCCGCGCAGCCGGGCCGGAACGGCGAGGCCGCGCGCGCGGTGGCGGCGCTGTGCGCCGCGCACCCGGGGCCGGCGCCGGTGGTCGTCGAGTGGAGCGAGGACGGCACCGGCCGCGACCTGGTGCGGCTGCGCTCGCGCGCGTACAGCGTCGCGCTGGAGGAGGACCTGCTGGGCGCACTGCGGGACGTGCTGGGGCGGGACGCGGTCTCTCTCGTGAAGGCGGGGTAGCCGGCATGGCGACAGCACTCGCGCTGGACTTCGAGAAGCCGATCGCGGAGCTCGAGCGCCAGATCGAGGACCTCAAGCGCCTGGCCAGCCAGCGCTCCCTCGACGTGGCCCGCGAGATCGCGCCTCTCGAGGCGAAGCTGGCCGAGCTCCGGACCGAGATCTACCGCAACCTGACCCCCTACCAGCGCGTGCAGGTGGCCCGCCACCCGCGCCGCCCGTACGCGCTCGACTACGTCAACGGCCTGGTGACCGACTTCCTCGAGCTGCACGGCGACCGGCTGTACCGTGACGACCCCGCCATCGTCGGCGGGCTCGGCCGGCTCGGCGGCCGCGGCGTCGTCGTCATCGGCCAGCAGAAGGGCCGCGACATCAAGGAGAACCTGAAGCGCAACTTCGGCATGCCGCACCCCGAGGGCTACCGCAAGGCGCTGCGGCTGATGCGCCTCGCCGAGCGGTTCCGGCTCCCGATCGTGACGCTGATCGACACGCCGGGCGCGCACCCGGGCCTGGGGGCCGAGGAGCGCGGGCAGGCCGAGGCGATCGCGCGCAACATCGAGGAGATGGCGGTGCTGCGGACCCCGATCGTCGTCGCCATCGTGGGCGAGGGGGGCTCGGGCGGCGCGCTGGCCCTCGCCGTCGGCGACCGCGTGCTGATCCTCGAGAACGCGATCTACTCGGTGATCTCGCCGGAGGGATGCGCCGCCATCCTGTGGCGCGACGCGTCGCTCAAGGAGCGCGCCGCCGAGGCGCTCAAGCTGACCGCGCCCGACCTGCTCGCGATGGGCCTGGTGGACGAGATCGTGCCCGAGCCGCCGGGCGGCGCGCACGCGGATCCCGGCGCGGCCGTCGAGGCCCTCGGCGCGGCCCTCGAGCGCCACCTCGCGGAGCTGGCCGGCCTGGCCCCCGACGAGCTGCTCGCGCGGCGCGCCGACAAGTACCTGAGGATGGGCAAGTTCGAGGAAGCCTAGGCGTGTCCGCACAGCTGGTCGAAGTCCGCTTCAAGGGCAACCGCAAGGCGTTCTACCGCTGGCACGAGCCCGAGCCCCTCCGGCACGACGAGCCCGTGATCGTGGAGACCGAGCGCGGGATGGACCTCGGGTTCGTGTCGTCGACCGGCGCGACCGCGGCCACCAAGTGCGAGCGCTGCGCGCTCCGGGCCGCGGCCGCCGAGCCGGGCGAGCGCGTGGAGGGCGCCGCGCCCGAGCGGCCCCGCGAGCCGCCGCGCCCCGAGCGGCCGCCGGCCCCCGCGACCGATCGCCGGGTGGTCCGCCGGGCGACCCCGGCCGACACGCGGATCGCCGACGAGCTGCGCCGCGGCGAGGACGACGTCCGCCGCAAGGCCCGCGAGCGGGCCGCGGCGCACAAGCTGGAGATGAAGGTCGCCGACGCCGAGTGGCAGTGGGACCGCAACAAGCTCACCGTGTACTTCACCGCCGAGCGCCGGGTGGACTTCCGCAACCTGGTGCGCGACCTCGCCTCGGTGTTCCGCACCCGCATCGAGCTGCGGCAGATCGGCGTGCGCGACGAGGCGCGGCGGCTCGACGGCGTGGGGCGGTGCGGGCGCCAGCTGTGCTGCACCTGGCTCCCGGAGCTGCGGCCGATCGGCCTGCAGATCGCCAAGGACCAACGCCTCAGCCTCAACCCGACCCAGATCTCGGGCGCGTGCGGCCGGCTGCTCTGCTGCCTCCGCTTCGAGCACGAGTTCTACGTGGCCTCGCGCAAGCGCTTCCCCAAGGAGGGCAAGGCGCTGGCCACCGCGCACGGGACCGAGAAGGTCGTGAGCGTCGACATCTTCCGCGAGCGCGTGACCCTGAAGGCGGAAGACGGCACCTCCCGCACCGTGCCGCTCGCCGAGCTCAAGCGCGAGACCGAGGGCGCCGTGGCCGTGGCCGAGCCCGCGCCGCCCCCGCCGCCCCCGCCGGCTCCCCCGGCCCCGGCCCCGACCCCCGCCCCCGCCGCGGAGGCGCCGGCCGCGGGCGCCGGGGAGCGCCGCCGCGGACGCCGGGGCGGGCGGCGCCGGCGCCGCCGCCGGCCGTGAGCGGCAGCCGCTTCTACCTCACCACCGCGATCGACTACGCCAACGGCGAGCCGCACTTCGGGCACGCCCTCGAGAAGATCGGCGCCGACGCGGTCGCCCGGTACCGCCGCCTCCGCGGCGACGACGTCCACTTCCTCATCGGCATGGACGAGCACGGGCAGAAGGTCGCCCAGGCCGCGCAGGAGCGGGGCGTCGCCCCGCAACGGCTCGTGGACGAGCTCGCCGAGGGCTTCCGCGCCACGTGGCGGCGGCTCGGCATCTCGCACGACCAGTTCATCCGCACCACCGACGCGGCGCACGAGGCCGGCGTCCGCGCGCTGATCGAGCGCATCTTCGCGCGGCGGCCCGACGACTTCTACGAGCACGGCTACGAGGGCTGGTACTGCGTCGGCTGCGAGACCTTCAAGCGGGACGACGAGATCGTGGACGGCAAGTGCGTCCTCCACCCCACCCGCACGCTGGTGCGGAGCGCGGAGCGCAACTGGTTCTTCCGCCTGTCGTCGTACGCGCCCTTCCTCGAGCGGCTGCTGCGCGAGCGGCCCGAGTTCCTCCAGCCCGAGACGCGCCGCAACGAGATCCTCGGCCTCCTCGAGCGCGGCCTCGAGGACATCCCCGTCAGCCGCGCCCGCCTCGCCTGGGCGATCCCCTTCCCGCGCAAGACCGCCGACGGCGAGCAGCAGGGCACGTGGGTGTGGTTCGACGCGCTGCCCAACTACCTCACCGCGACCGGGTACCCCGCCGAGGGCTACGAGGCGCGCTGGCCGGCGCAGCTGCACATCATCGGCAAGGACATCACCCGGCACCACTGCGCCGTGTGGCCCGCGATGCTCGAGGCCGCGGGCCTCGCGCTGCCGGAGCGGGTGTGGGCGCACGGCTTCATCGGCTTCGGCGGTGAGCGATTCAGCAAGTCGGCCGGCGTGCGCCTGGACCTCGGCACCGCCGTCGACCGCCACGGCGCCGACGCGTTCCGCTACTTCCTGCTGCGCGAGATCCCGTTCGACGGCGACGGCGACTTCTCGCTGGAGCGGTTCGACGAGCGCTACGTGGCCGAGCTGGCGGACGCCTTCGGCAACCTGGCCTCGCGCGTGCTGGCCATGCTCGACCGCTACCGGGGCGGCGCGGTCCCCGCCTCGGGCGAGACGACCCCGCTCGACCGCGCGGGCGAAGCGGCGCTCGCCCGCTACGCCGAGACCATGGACGCGCTGCTGCTGCACCGGGGAGCCGCGGCGGCGTGGGACCTCGTGAGCGAGGCCAACGCCTTCGTGGAGCGGCAGGCACCCTGGGCCCAGGCCAAGAGCGGCGACGCCGCCGCCCTCGACGCCACCCTCGCCGCCCTGGCCAGGAGCCTCGTCCGGCTCGCGGTCCTCGCGGGTCCGTTCATCCCCGCGGCGGCCGGCGCGCTGTGGTCGGCGCTCGGCCAGAACGGGTCGCCCGAGACCCGCGAAGCCTGGACGCTGGCCCAGCGGCCCGACATCGCCGGCGCCGCCACGCACAAGATCCCGCCGCTGTTCCCGAAGTTGGAGAAAGTCACAGCATAGAGTAAGGCGCGCCACGGCAACACCTTACGATGTGGCATCTCACTCCTTGACGCAGGCCGCCCGGGGGTGATACTCTTGGCACGCATTGCATGACCCCCCTCGACCGGCGCGGGATCCGCGGCCGGGAAGTTCTGTTGTCTCACGGGTTTGGAGTCCGATGCCAAGTCGCCGGTTGACGGTTCTCGTCGTCCCGCACGGCTCAGGGGGCACACGGTCGGTGTCCGTATCGACGACCGTGCTGAAGCTGGCCGCGGGGGTGGGAGCCGTCGCGCTCGCGTCGATGCTCGCGGCCGGCTACGGCGTGGTGACCCACGCGGTGGATCTGTCGAAGAGCCAGCGGCTCGAGAAGACCAACCGCGCCCTGTCGAGCGAGGTCGCGGTCCTCGGCCAGCGCGTGAGCGCGCTCTCGGACACCCTCGCGATCATCTCGCGGCGCGACGACGAGGTCCGGCTGGTGGCCGGCCTCGAGCCGCTGAGCCCCGAGGTCCGCCGCGCCGGCATCGGCGGCCCGACCGGCGCCTGGCCCGAGCGCGAGCACCTGCTGGCGGACGGCGGCGTCACCGGTCGCGAGGCGCTCAGCGTCCATCTCGACCTCGACGCGCTGATCCGGCGGGCGAACGTGCTGGCCACGTCGTTCCGCGAGGCGGCCGAGAGCCTGTCCTCGCACGCGCAGCAGCTCGCGGCCACGCCGTCGATCACGCCCACGACGGGCTTCCTGACCAGCAAGTTCTCCTACATCCGCTACCACCCGATCCTGCTCGAGAACCGCCCCCACGAGGGCGTCGACATCGCGGCCGCGTACGGCACGCAGATCATCGCGCCCGCCGCGGGCCGCGTGATCAAGGTGGGCTGGGAGAACGGCTACGGCCTGATGGTCGTCCTCGAGCACGGCTACGGGCTCGAGACCCGGTACGCGCACATGTCCCGCACCGCCGTCACGGTCGGCAAGTACGTGCGGCGCGGCGACCGGCTCGGCTGGGTCGGCAGCACCGGGCTCTCGACCGGCCCGCACCTGCATTACGAGGTCCTGGTCAACGGACGGCCGGTGGATCCGCTGCGGTACATTCTGCCGGACGCCATTACGGATTGACGGACAGGTCTGAGCAATCAAAGGCCCCGCCGCGGAACCGCGACGGGGCCTTTTCTTCTGCAGAGATCTACTGCGCCTTCTTCGCCGGCGCCGAGAAATCCACCGTCGGCACCGCCGCCGCCGCGGGGCTGGTCAGCTCGAAGTAGTCCCGCTCGTGCTTCCCGATCACCTTGGCCGTGATGACCTGGGGGAACCGCCGGATGTAGGTGTTGTACGCCTGCACGGCCCCGTTGTAGTCGCCGCGCGCCGTCGAGATGCGGTTCTCGGTGCCCTCGAGCTGGTCCTGCAGCGCCCGGAAGTTCTGGTCCGACTTGAGCTGGGGATAGTTCTCCGAGATCGCCAGCAGCCGGCCCAGGGCGCCCGTCAGGCCCTGGTTGGCCTGCGACATCTGCTGCAGGTCCCCGCTCTGCACCGCCCCGCCGAGCCTGGCGCGCGCGTCGGCGACGGCGGTGAAGATCGTCACCTCCTGCTGCGCGTAGCCCTTCACGGTCGCGACCAGGTTGGGCACCAGGTCCGCCCGGCGCTGCAGTTGGACCTCGATCTGGCTCTTGAACGCGTTGGCCTGCTCGTCCAGCGTCTGGATCCTGTTGTATCCGCACCCGGCGAGCAGCACCGCGGCCGCTGCGAACAACACCCGCTTCATCCCTCGGTCCCTCCATCAAGGCGTCGGTGGCTTCCGACCGCTTCCCCGGGTCCGCGCTCGCGCCGTTCGACCCGCGACCGCCCCGGTCGGGTCGGCGGCTCAAGATAACCAGCCTCCGGCCGGACCGCCGCACGCCGGGCGGCAGGGCGGCGGGAACGACGGCCACGGCCATCGCGGGAACAGCATCCCGACATCGTCGAGCGTCCAGGCCATCCGTACGTTCCCGGGGCGCCGGTCGGTGCCAATTGACACCCGGTGAGGCGCATATGAACTTACCGACTGGTTAGTTATTAACTGTCGCACAGGGGGAGCTGCATGGTTGTCGGCGACGCGCCTGCCACGACGCCCGCTCCGCGCTGGCAGCGCCGCAAGGACGCACGACCGAGCGAGATCCTGGCCGCGGCTCTGGAGACCTTCGTCGAGCACGGCTACGCGGCCACGCGGCTGGAGGAGGTCGCCCGAAGGGCCGGCATCACCAAGGGCACGCTCTACATCTACTTCGAGAGCAAGGAAGCCCTGTTCAAGGAGGTCGTCCGGGCCAACGTCGTGCCGATGCTCGATTCCGCCGAGCAGCTCGCGGCGGACCGGTCGGCCGACCCCGAGACGCAGCTGCGGCAGATGGTGACCGACTGGTGGCGGGCCATGGGACCGTCCGGGCTGGGCGGCCTCCCGAAGCTGGTGATGTCGGAGGCGGAGAACTTCCCGGAGCTGGCACAGTTCTGGTACGGGGAGGTCGTGCTGCGGGGGCGGCGTATCTTCGCGCGGGTGCTCGCGCGGGGCATCGAGCTGGGGAAGTTCCGCCCCGTGGACGTGGACCTGGCCGTGCGCATGATCCTGGCGCCGGTGCTGATGGCGGCGATCTGGAAACACTCGTTCCACGCCTGCGAGCGGGAAGGGTTCGCGGTGGAGCCGTACCTGGGGACCGTGGTGGACATCTATCTGCGGGGCATCGCCGTGCCGCCCGCGGGCGGCAAGGAGTCTCGACATGCGTAGTCCGGCGGCGATCCTGGTGGCGCTGGCCCTGCTGGCGCCCTCGCGGGGCACGGCGCAGGCGCCGACGCTGACGCTCGCCGGCGCCGTGGAGCGCGCGAGCGGGAGCGCGCCGGGCGTCGCGGCCGCGGGCTACCGCGTGGACGAAGCGCGGGCGCGGGAGGGCCAGGCGCGCTCGCGCCTGCTGCCCTCGCTGTCGGTCGAAGGGACGTGGCTCAACCGCTCGGAGAACCTGGCGGCCTTCGGGCTCTCGATCCCGGGCTTCCCCAACTTCGTCCCGCCGTTCGACAACCTGGACGGGCGGATCGCGTTCTCGCAGACCGTGCTGGACCTCTCGAGCTGGCAGCATCTGCGGGCCGAGGGGTATCAGACCGCAGGGAGCGCGGCGCTGCGCACGGCCGCGGTGCAGGCGGCCGACAGCGCCGCGGCGCGGGCCTACCTGCGCGCGGTGCGGGCGGCGTCCCTGCTGGAGGCGCGCCAGGCCGACCTGGACATCGCGACCCAGCTGCTGTCGCTCGCGCAGGCACAGGTCCAGGCGGGCGTGAGCGCCCCGCTCGACGTGACGCGGGCGCGGACCCAGCTGGTGGCCGCCCAGGGCGCGCTGATCGTCGCCCGCAACCAGCGCCAGAAGGCCGACATCGACCTCGCGGTGGCGCTCGGCGCCGATCCCGGCACCCTGTACGCGCTGGCCGACACGCTGACCGCCGACCTGGGCGCGTCCCTGGCGCCGGCCGACACCGCGCCGGCGCTGGCGCTCGCCCTGGCACGCCGGCCCGACCTGGCGGCGGAGACGGCCGCGGGCGACCGGGCGCGGGCCGAGCGGCGGTCGATCGTAATGGAGCGGCTGCCGCGGATCGGCTTCGCCGCGGACTACGGGCCGAACGGCAAGACGGTGCCGTCGGTGCTCGCCACCCAGGACATCGCGCTCGTGGTGTCGATCCCGTTGCTCGACGGCTTCCGCCGCGAGGCGCGCACCAGCGAGCAGCGGGCGGCGGAGCAGGAGAGCGATGCCCGCTCGGCCGAGCTGCGGCGCCGCATCGCGGCGCAGGTGCGCTCGGCACTGCTCGACCTGGGCAGCGGAATCGAGCAGCACGGCGTGGCCGCGCAGCGGCTGGCGCTGGCGATGGAGGAGCTGGACGAGGCGCGGGAACGGTTCGCGAGCGGGGTCGCCGGCAACATCGACGTGATCAACGCCCAGGCGAACCTCAATCTCGCGCGGGACGCCGAGATCGACTCCCGGTACGCCACCGCCGCGGCGCGGGTGAGCCTGGCGTGGGCGACCGGGGTCGCGGACACGATTCACTAGGGTTCCTGGACCAGACTGTGAGAGGCGACGGATGGCTACGATGACGCAGACGGCCCCACCCCCACCGCAGAGCGCGGCCCCGCCGCGGCCGAACGACGCCGGTGCCCCGCCCGGGGAGAACGGCCGGGCCAACGGCGGCCGCCGGCCCTGGGTCCTCTGGCTGGGCGTCGCGATCGCCGTGATCGTGCTGGCGCTCGGCGCGCGGGCCGTGTGGTTCGCGGTGACGCACGTCTCGACCGACGACGCGCAGGTGGACGGCCACATCACGCCGATCTCGCCGCGCATCGCCGGCTACGTGGTCGGGATCCGGGTGAGCGACAACCAGCAGGTCCGCACCGGCGACACCCTGGTGGTGCTCGACGACCGGGACCTGCGCGCCCGCCTCGCGCAGGCCGACGCCGACCTCGCGGCCCTGATGGCCGCCGTCGGCTCGCGCGGCCGGGTGGGCCAGGCCGTCGCACAGCTCGACCAGGCCCGCGCCGCGGCCGCCGCCGCGGAGGCGACGGTGGTCCAGGCCGCCGCCAACGCGGAGAAGGCCCGGAACGACCTGGAGCGCTACCGCGCGCTGAGCGCCCGCAACATCGTGAGCCGGCAGCAGCTCGACGCGGCCGAAGCCGCGGCGCGCGCCGGGGACGCGCAGCTCACCGCCGCGCAGCGCAACGCGACCGCGGCCGAGGAGCAGGTCACGGCGGCGGGCGCGGCGCTGACGGGCTCCGAGGCCCGGGTGGCCGCGGCGCGCGCCGTGCGCGACCTGGCGGCCCTGCAGCTCTCCTATACCGTCGTGACGGCGCCCGTCTCGGGCGTGGTGAGCAAGAAGTCGGTGGAGATCGGCCAGCTGGTGCAGGCCGGCCAGCCGCTGATGAGCGTCGTGCCGCTCGAGGACGTGTGGGTGGTGGCGAACTTCAAGGAGACGCAGGTCGCGGCGATCGAGCCGGGCGCGCCCGCGGTGATCAAGGCCGACGCCTACGCCGGCCGCGTCTTCACGGGCAGCGTCGAAAGCCTCAGCCCGGCCACCGGCGCCAAGTTCTCGCTGCTCCCGCCGGACAACGCGACCGGCAACTTTACCAAGGTCGTGCAGCGGATCCCGGTGCGCATCCGCATCGAGGGCCCGGTGGACACGCTCCACCCGCTGCGGCCGGGGATGAGCGTGGACGTGACCATCAGCAGGAAGTAACGACGGAAGGCAGACCGCGGTCCGCGCGTGGCGGACCGCGGTCGCTCAGACGTTCAGCCGGTCCACGTACTCCGCCAGCTTCTCCATCGCATCCACGTACTTGCCCGCGATCGGATCGTAGGGCGCCAGGTCCGCCGCGCCCTTCCCCTCCAGCGCCGTCAGCACCCACGCGAACGCCGCCGCGTCCAGCCCCGCGGCCGCCGCGGTTTCGCGCACCAGCGCTCCGTGGTCGGCGGGCGGCGCGCCGCCGCCGAGGCGCAGCACCGCCCGGAACAGCACGAAGAAGGTGCCGGCCGAGTGCACCAGCAGGCGGCCCAGCGCCTTGCCGTCGGCCGCCGCCGCGGCGTACTCGGTGCGGAGCCGCAGCACCTTGCCCCGGATCTCGTGCTCCAGCTCGAGCCGGAGGTAGGACCGCTTCGTGGCCACGCCTGCCAGCGGGTCGCGGCCGGCCAGGACCCGGTGGGCGTCCCGCATGTCCTCGAGCTCGATCGGGAACACGTCGGTGGACGCGGCCCACTCCGCCTCGGCGAAGATCAGCGGCGGCGGCTGCCCGCCCCGCGCCCACTCCGCGACGACCGGCGTGGCCGCGTGGAGCGCCGCGACCGACGCGTCCTTCACCACCAGCAGCAGGTTGAGGTCCGAGCGGCCCTCGACGTGGGTGCCGCGGGCGGCCGAGCCGAAGAGCACCAGCGACGTCAGGTTGCCGCCGAGCGCCGTCTCGAGCCGCCGGGCGAATTCCTCGAGGCCCAGCTTCCTGTCCGCCATCAGAATCCTCCCGAGGCGCCGCCGCCGCTGAACCCGCCGCCGCCCCCGAATCCGCCGAAGCCTCCACCCCCGCCGAACCCGCCGAAGCCCCCGCCCCCGAAGCCGCCGCCGCCCCAGCCGCCGCGCCGGCCGCCCCCCCCGAACAGCGAGCCGAGGATCATGCCCTGCACCAGGCCGGAGCCCAGGCCCCGGCGGCGCCGGCCCAGCGCGATGAACGCGATGGCCAGCACGAGGAAGAAGACGAGGTTGATCGCACCCGAGCCGCGGTGCTGGCCGCTGTCCGGAGCCTGCTCCGGCGGCGGCGCCGCGGCGCCGAGGTCGAAGCCGAACTCCCCCGCGTAGGCGGCGGCGAGCATCTGCACGCCGGCCACCAGCCCGGCCGCGTAGCTGCCGGCGCTCACGGACGTCCGTCCGACGGCGTCCCGGATCCTGCCGGCGAGCGCGTCGGTGATGAAGCCCTCCGCGCCGGCCCCGGTCGCGATGGCGAGCTTCGCCTTGCCGTCGCCCGGCCGCGCGCCGGGCACGAGCAGCAGGATCACGCCGGTGTTGCGGCGCGGATCGCCGGCGGCGCCCTGCGCGCCCACCTTCCACTGCCGGCCGATGTCGCGCGCCACGTCGATCGAGGCGCGGTCGCCGATGTCGGCGAGCGTCACCACGACGATCTCCCCGCCCGACGCCGCGCGGACCCGGTCGATCACCGCCGCCATGGCGGCGCGCGACGAGTCGTCGATCACGTGCGCGAAGTCGTTGACGTACCCGGTGGGGGCCGGCAGCTGGAGCTGGGCGAGCAGGGCGAGAACGAGGGCGAGGGGCATCCCAGGCAAGAATATAGCCGCTACCGCCGCCGTGGCGCACCGCGTAGACTTCGACCTTCCTGCGCCAACCGCTCGAGGTCCCGGCCGTGATCGCTCGCCGTCTGTCCTGGCTGCTCTGCGCCATCGCCCTCGCCCCGGCCGCCACGGCCGCCCGGGCCCAGAGCGCGGACCTCCGCGAGGCCCGGACCAAGGGCAGCGCCACCGCCCCGGTCACGATGTACATCATGTCCGATTTCGAGTGCCCGTTCTGCGGGGACTTCGCGCGGAGGACGTTTCCGGAGATCGAGCGGGAGTACGTCGCCACCGGCAAGATCCAGGTCGTGTTCGTCAACATGCCGCTGACGTCGCTGCACAAGAACGCCGAACCCGCCGCCGAGGTGGCGATGTGCGCCGCGAGGCAGAACAAGTTCTGGGCGATGCACGACCTGCTGTTCCGCCACCAGGCCCAGTGGGCGGACCTCGACCAGCCGGGCTCCTACTTCCTGACGCTGGGGGATTCGGCGGCCCTCGACCGCGCCGAGCTGACGACGTGCCTGCAGAGTGCCGCGACCCGCCCGCTGGTGCAGGCCGACTACGAGGGATCGCTGCGCACCGGCGCCCACTCGACCCCGTCCTTCTACATCGAGGGCGGGCTCATGGCCGGCGACCAGCCCATGGACGTGTTCCGGCCCATCCTCGACTCCATCATCCGGACGAAGGCGCCGCACCCCGCTCCGTCGCGCTAGGACGCCTGCAGCAGCGACAGCCCCAGGTCGTAGAGCGCGTGCGTCCACGCGGTGATGCCGAAGCCGCGCGTCACGTACAGCAGGCTGAACATGAGGCCCGCGATCGCGCGGAACGTGAAGCTCGCGAGGCTGAAGCGGTCGCCCAGCGCGCCCACGTAGTGGAAGCCCGAGAAGACCAGCGCCGAGACCACGACCGCCACGGCGGCCGCGAGCGTCGGACGCGCCTTGAGCAGCCGGCGCGCGACCCACATCAGCCCTCCGACCAGCACCACCCGGAACAGCAACTCCTCGTAGATCCCCGCGCCGAGCGAGACCACCAGCTGGGTGTGCAGGCCGAGCGCAGCCCCGCCCCCGCCCCCGCCCCCCCCGCTCGCCTGCAGCGCGAGGCGGCGCGGACCCTCGAGCAGCAGGGTCGTGAGCCAGCCCACCACGAAGCCGAACAGCGCGGCGTACGCGCCGCTCTCCGCCAGCATGGCGGCGAACACGCGGGCCGAGAGCTTCTCGCCGCTGCGGCGCAGGTCGCGCACCACGAGGAAGCCGCCGCCGCCGACGAGCAGCAGGCCGAACGCCACCAGGCCGTCCCGTCCGCCGAGCGCGACGAACAGGCTCTTGAGCAGCACGTCGGCGCCGTTCCGCACGCCGGCCACGGCCGAGTGCGTGAGCAAGGCCGAGAGCCCCTCGTAGGCCACGAGGAGCGGCAGCGCGAACAGGATGCTGTAGCGCGGGGCGCGCGAGCGTCGCAGATAGTCTTTCAGCATCGCACGCGGTAACGTACTGCCGGTGCGCACCTTTCTCTATCGGCTCGGATGGGCCGCGGCGCGGCCGCTGGCCGGCGCGCTGGCCCTGGGCGGCGGCAAGCTCGGGGAAGCGATCCGCGGCCGTCGCGGCGCGGTGCGCGCGCTCGCGGACTGGGCTCGGCGCTCGCGCGACCCGTCACGGCCGCTGGTCTGGTTCCACGCCGCCTCGGTGGGCGAGGGGCGCCAGGCGGAGGCCGTGCTCTCGCGTCTGCGGGCGGCGCGGCCGTCCTGGCAGGTGGCCTACACCTACGGCTCGCCCTCGGCCGCGCACTGGGCGGCCAGCCTGCCGGCGGACGTCGCCGGCTACGTGCCGTTCGACACGCCGGGCGAGACCGGCGCGGCGCTCGACGCCCTGCGGCCGGCCGCCCTGGTCTTCAGCGCGACCGACGTCTGGCCCGAGCTGGTGCGCCAGGCGGCGGCGCGCGGCGTCGCCCTCGGCGTCGTGTCGGCGACCATGGCCCCCACCTCGAGCCGCCGCGGGCCCGCCGCCCGCTGGCTCCTCGGCGGCGCGTACGGGGCCCTGGACCGCGTCGGCGCCATCGACGACGCGGACGCCGCGGCCCTCGAGCGCACCGGCGTGCCCCGCGCGCGCCTCGCGGTCACGGGCGACACGCGCCACGACGCGGCCCACGCGCGTCTCGCCGCCCTCGCGGCCGCCGCGCCCCGCCCCCACCTCGCGGCGCTGCGCGGGGACGGCCGCGACCCGCGTCCCCTCGTGGTCGCGGGCTCCACCTGGCCGAGCGACGAGCGCGTGCTGATGCCGGCCCTGCGCGCCGCGCAGCGCGCCGGGGCGCGGTTCCGCCTCGCGATCGCGCCGCACGAGCCGACCCCCGACCACCTGGCGGCCCTGGACGGCAAGCTCGACTACTGCATGCCCGCCGAGATGCGGCGTGCGCGCTTGTCCGCTCTTCTGGCGACTGGCAACGTGGAACCACTGGCAACTGGCAACGTGCCGTCTGGCAACTGGGACGCCATCGTGATCGACGTTGTCGGCATCCTGGCGGAGCTCTACACGATGGCGTCGGTCGCCTACGTCGGCGGCGGCTTCCACGACAAGGGGCTGCACTCGGTGATCGAGCCCGCGGCCGCCGGCGTCCCGGTGCTGTTCGGGCCACGCTGGCGGGGGAGCCGCGACGCGCGGCTGCTGCTCGAGGCGGGCGGGGCGAAGGCGGCCCGCGACCGGCGCGAGCTGGCCGCGGCCTTCACCGCCTGGCTGACGGACGAAACCGCCCGTGCCACCGCGGCGGGCGCGGCACGGGCGGTCGTCGAACGTGGCCGGGGGGCGGCGGACCGGTCGGTGCAGCTGGTGATCGACCTGGTCGAGCGACGCCCCCCGAACCCTACCCCCTAAACCCTACACCCTACACCCCGTCGTACTTACCGCATCCCGCCGATGCCGATCGAGGCACCGAAGCCGAACGCGTTGACGGTCTGCGTGCCGGTCGCTCCCTTGATCTTCCCCGAGTCGAACGCGGCGCGCACCGAGATCACCCGGAAGATCGGCACGTCCACGCCCACCGCCCAGCGGAACTGGGAGTCGGTGCTGCAGGTGGCGCCGGTCGGGCAGTTGGTGATGCGCGTCAGGTTGAACCGCGGCGCAACCCACACGTTCGGGTTCACGATCACGAGCGGCAGCTTGAGGCCGAGGGCCGCGCCGACCGGGATCGTGAGGATCTTCGGGTTGGCGCTCTTGATCGAATCCTGAATGGCCGTCGGCAGCGAGCCGATGTTCGCGAACGTGAAGCCGTTGATGTCCATGCTCGCGCCGCCGAACAGCGACAGGGCCCACGGCGACTGGCCGCCGCCGTACACCCGGAGCTGCAGGAGCGCGCTCGCCGTCACCTTGGTGGACGCGCCGACGTTGGCCGACGAGCCGCCGCTGGTGATCGTCTTGAAGTCGTTGCGGGTCGAGCCGACGTTCGCGCCGATGCCCACCGGGCCGAGGGCGAAGGTGACGCCGCCCTGGATGACGTTGTAGTCGCCCAGGCTCGTGGTCTTGCTCGTGGGCAGGCCGAGGTCGGCGTGAACGCGGAACCCCGTCGCGTAGCGGGGATTGGTGAACAGTGGCATCCCCGTGATCTGCGCGCGCGCCGTGGACGCCGCCCCGAGAACGACAACGCCAAATACGACCGCCATACCCGCACGGTGCATCCGAGACATCGCTATCCTCCCTGAGTGGTGGTGCCCCGGGTGAGGGCGCCGGGCCCGACCCGGCCCTGGGGCCACGTCAAGATACCCCGGCACCCCGCGGGGTGCACAGTGACGGTGGTCACCCGTTACCCGGTCGGGGACCTGGATCACGCCGCCGGCGCGACCGGGGTCGCAAATCCCTGCCTCTTGGCCGCTTACGCGCCGTGCGGCTAGCTTGGTGCATGCCTCCACGCCCCCTGCCCGTCACGCTCGTCTGCCTGCTCGGCGGCCTCGCCGCGGTGGTCACGGCCGTCCTGTTCAGCGTGGACGCCCTGTGGGTCGTCCCGCCCGGCGCGGGCCAGCGCGCCCTGGCGTTCGCCAGCATCGCCGTCACCGTGGCGGCGCTGTACGGCATGTGGACCATGCGCCGCTGGGGCGTCGTGGTCGTCGCCGTGCTGTTCGCCGCCCGGATCGTCTACGGCCTCGCCTCCCACGTCGCCTGGAACGCGACCGCCCTCGCGGGGCCCGCGCTGCTGCTCCTCGTGGGACTCGCGTACGTCAAGCGGATGCGCTGACCTACGAACGACGACGGGGCCGGCGCGATGCCGGCCCCGTCGCCCCCGACTGCCGTCCGCGTCTCAGCCCGCGCAGGTCACCGTCACCTGCATCGGCGTGAAGATGCTGAACGTCACGAAGCCCACCAGCAGGTTGAGGAAGCTGGCCTGCGCATCCACCGACGCCACCGGCTTGCCGTTGCACAGCTTGGCGGCGTCCACCTTGCCCGGCACCAGGCCCGCGATGAACGCCGGCACCCACGCCTCGACGTGCGTCGGGCCCGGGGTCACGTTCGTCGTGGTGATCGTGTGGTAGCAGGCGGTGAGCGCCACGAAGCCGCCGAGCACCAGCACTTTCTTCCCGACGCGCATCAGACGTCCGGCCATGATCGAGTCTCCTGTACGGGGTTGCGGGCATGACGGGGCTACCGGATCCCTGCCCAGGGGAGGTCCAAAACGATGACGCCCGTGCGCCGGGCGCGTCAAGTGCCGCCGGCTAGGGCGGCCCCGCCACGATCACGCCGCGAAACTCCACGGACTCGGGGGAGATGACGCCCAGCGTGAGGCAGGTGATGAGCACGTCCGACCAGCGGCGGCTGACGTGCACGCGGAGGTCCTGGATCGCGCGCGCGCCGGCCGCCTGGCCCTCGAGGACGTGGAGCAGGCTGGGCTGCTGGCTGGAGAACAATCCCCAGAACAGGTAGACCGCCTTGGCGTGGATGTCGAACGTGTCGCCGGCCGCGGGCTGCGTCGCGGGCGAGGCCATGCTCGCGCTCACGCCGAGGCTGGAGGCGTCGAACGTCATCGCGCACCCCGCCGCGCCGAGCGAGAGGGCCAGGACGGTCACGAGGCTGCGCCAGTTGTGCTGCGGTACGTTCGTCACGGGTGCCGGGGTCGAGGGGAAGCGGGACCCGGTGGGCGCGCCGTCCGGCGCGCCCACCCGGTGCGAGCGACTCGGCTACATCACCGGCACGTGGAAATTGAAGTGGGCCCCGACGCCCCAGACCAGGCTGGTCTGGCTGGTGCCCTTGATCTTGCCCCAGTCGGCGCCGGCGTGAACCCCCAGGCCGAGCAGCAGGTTGAAGTTGACGCCCGCGGACACGTGGAAGTTCGACGTGCTGCCGCCGCCGCCGGAGACGCTGGTGAAGTCCATGTGCGGCGCGATCCACGGCTTGAACGGGAACAGCGGCGGGTTGAGCGCCAGCGCGATGCCCACGGGAATCGTGCTGATCGTGGTACCGGCCAGCTTGATGCTGCCGTAGCCCGCCTGCACGCCGATCGCCACCGGCAGCAGCCCGCCGCCGTAGAGGCGGTACGCGAGGTCGCCGCCGAACGAGGTCTGCGAGCTCGTGGCGCCGCTGGGCTTCCACGCGCCGACCATGCCGGAGATGGTCACCGGGCCCGCCCCGACGCTCCCCGCGACGCCGTACGCCGTCCCGCCGCCGGCATTGTTGTTCGGAAATCCGAGGTCCGCCGACACGCCGATGCCGGTGCCGCCCTTCGGATTGAAGTAGACCGGAATGCCGGCCAGCTGCGCCCGGGCGGCCGTCGCACCCGCGACCAGGGGCAGCGCCGCTGCGACCAACACCTTGCCGATGCGCCTCATGTGCGTTGCCTCCCTTTCGGTGCCCGGCCACCGTGGCGCCGGGCGGCCGTATTATAGCAGGGGGTGCGCCCCGAAAGCACGGGGCCCGCCGGAGACATCCGGCGGGCCACGGCCGCTGCGGCTCCGTCCGGGCCGCAGCGGGAGGCGCCGCGCCCTAGTGCCAGAGCGAGATGCCGCCGCGCGCGCCGATGGACAGCGTGTTCGCCGTCCCCAGCGACGTGTTCTTCGGCGTCCAGGCGAAGAACCCCTCGAAGCGGAACGCGCCGGCTCCCCAGGGCACCCGCGTCCCGAGGCCCGCGTTCACGGTGAACGTCGCGCCGCTGGTGCTGCCGGTGCCGAGGCTGATGACGTTGACGCCGGCCCCCGCCGTCAGGTAGGGGCCCATCAGATTGTGCGGTCCGTGCCCGCTGCCGAGCTTCCACAGCAGGTTCAGGTCGGGACCGATGTTGTAGACGGTCGTGCCGGACGAGCTCGCGAAGGTGAGCACGAAGCGCGGCTCGAAGCTCAGGTTGCCGGACGACACGAACCCCAGCCGCACGTCGACCGGCGTCATGACCCGGAACACCCCGGTGCCGCCGGACGGGCTCTGGTACACGAGCGCGAGGTCCACCCCCAGCTCGTGGTGCGGCATCCCGGACATCCCCTGCGCGAATCCCGCGGCCGGAGCGGCCGCCAGGCCTGCGAGCATCGCGGCCCGGGCGAAGAGCGTTCGCATACAGCCTCCCTCCTGTGTGGTGAGGACGCCCGGCCGTTCGGCGCCGGGACGCCCAACAGGAGATGGGCTTCACCTGCCCGAGGTAACCTCCGCGCGCTCCACGACGATGCGGACCCGCTGGCCGGTCACCTGCGCGAAGCCGCCCTCGACGGCGAACGTCTCGCTCTCGCCGCCCCGGCGCACGGTCAGGGTGCCCTTGCCGAGCAGGGTGAGGAACGGCGCGTGCCGGGGCAGGAAGCCGACCTGGCCGTCGTAGGCCGGGGCCACCACCGCGGTCGCCTCGCCCTCGAACAGCTGGCGCTCGGGGGAGACGACGGTCACCCTCACGCCGCCTCGAGCTTCTTGGCGCGCTCGACCACGTCCTCGATGCCGGCCACCATGTAGAACGCCTGCTCGGGCAGGTTGTCGAACTCGCCCGACACGACGCGCTCGAACGACTCGATGGTGTCTTCCAGCTTGACGTAGCGGCCGGGCAGCCCGGTGAACACCTCGGCGACGTGGAAGGGCTGCGACAGGAACCGCTGCACCCGGCGCGCGCGCGCCACGATCTGCTTGTCGTCCTCCGACAGCTCGTCCATCCCCAGGATCGCGATGATGTCCTGGAGGTCCTTGTAGCGCTGCAGGATCTGCTGCACCTGGGTCGCCACCTTGTAGTGGCGGTCGCCGAGGTACTGCGCGTCGAGGATCCGGCTGGCCGAGTCGAGCGGGTCCACCGCGGGGTAGATGCCCAGCTCGAAGATCTGGCGCGACAGCACGACGGTGGCGTCGAGGTGCGCGAACGCCGTGGCCGGCGCCGGGTCCGTGAGGTCGTCGGCGGGGACGAAGATGGCCTGCACCGAGGTGATCGAGCCGCGCTTGGTGGAGGTGATGCGCTCCTGGAGGTCGCCCATCTCGGTGCCGAGCGTGGGCTGGTAGCCCACCGCGCTCGGCATCCGCCCGAGGAGCGCGGAGACCTCGGAGCCCGCCTGGGTGAAGCGGAAGATGTTGTCGATGAAGACCAGCACGTCCTGGCCCTCGACGTCGCGGAAGTACTCCGCCACCGTCAGGCCGGAGAGGCCGACCCGGAGCCGCGCGCCCGGCGGCTCGTTCATCTGGCCGTAGATCAGCGCGGTGGAGGGCAGCACTCCGGATTCCTTCATCTCGAGGTACAGGTCGTTGCCCTCGCGGGTCCGCTCGCCGACGCCGCAGAACACCGACCGGCCGCCGTGGCCCATGGCGACGTTGTGGATCAGCTCCTGGATGATGACCGTCTTGCCCACGCCCGCGCCGCCGAACAGCCCGATCTTGCCGCCCTTGGCGAACGGCGCGATCAGGTCGATGACCTTGATGCCGGTCTCGAACACCTCGGTCTTGGGCTCGAGCTCGGTGAACTTCGGCGCCTCGCGGTGGATCGGCCACCGCTCGGCGTCCGCCGGAATCTCCGCGCCGCCGTCCACCGGCTCGCCGAGCACGTTGAGGATCCGGCCGAGCGCGTGCTTGCCGACCGGCACGGCGATGGGCCGGCCCGTGTCCTCGGCCGACATTCCGCGCACCAGGCCGTCGGTGGAGCTCATCGCCACCGCGCGCACCTGGTTGCGGCCGATGTGCTGCTGCACCTCGGCCACCAGGCGCACCCGCTCGCCCGCCGGACCCGCCTCGTCCACCCGGAGCGCGGTATACAGCTCGGGCAGCTGCTCGGGCGGAAACTCCACGTCGAGGACGGGGCCGATGACCTGCACCACTTTGCCGACGTTCTTGGACTGCTCAGCCATGTTGAGCCTCAGTGAATACCAGATGTTCATGCAGCTGGGTGAAGGGTCCCTACCCCCTACACCCTCTTAGCCTTTCAAGGCCTCTGCGCCTCCCACGATCTCCGCGAGCTCCTGGGTGATCTGACCCTGCCGGGCGCGGTTGTACGTCCGCCGGAGAATGTCCAGGATCTCGCCGGCGTTGTCGGTCGCGTTCTTCATGGCCGTGCGGCGCGCGCCGTGCTCCGAGGCGGCCGTCTCGACCAGCGCCCGGAACACCAGATTGCGCACGTACAGCGGCAGCAGGGCCTCGAGCAGCTCCACGGGCCCGGGCCGCAGGATGAAGTTGGGCGTCCGCGCGCCTGCGCCTTCGGGGAGGGGCGGGGCGGCCTTGCCACTTGGCGTCTGTGCCACTGCCCGTCTGGCTTCAACGGGCAGCACCCGCTCCACGACCGGGGGCGTCGCCAGCGCGGACTTGAAGTGCGCGTACACGACGTCGAGCGACGCCAGCTCGCCGGCCTCGAACCGGGCGATCAGCGGCGCCGCCAGCTCGGCGGCGTGCGCGGCCGTCGGCCGGTCGCCGATGTCGAGGCGCGCCAGCGCGAGCGGGCGGCGCACGAACTTGAAGTAGCTGATCGCCTTCTTCCCCACGACCAGCAGGTCCACCCCGTAGCCGGCCGCCTCGAGCTCCGCCACCCGCTCGCGCGCGGCGCGGATCAGGTTCGCGTTGAAGGCGCCGGCGAGGCCGCGGTTCGACGTGACGAGGAGCACGGCCGCGCGCGTCGGGCCGCCCTTCGCGGGCGGCGCGGGCCGGCGCAGCAGCGGGAACCGCTCGGCCAGCTCCGGGCTCAGCAGCTCGGCGATGGTCTCCGCCAGGGCGGTGGCGTAGGGCCGCGCCGCCACCACGCGGTCCTGGGCGCGCTTCAGCTTGGACGTGGAGACCATCTCCATCGTCCGGGTGACCTGGCGCGTGCTCTCGATCGAGCGGATGCGGCGCCGCAGCGCCCGGGTCTTGGCCATTTACTTCTTGAGCGCCTTGAAGGCCTCGATCGCCTTGCGGAGCCGGCCCGTGAGGTCGTCCGACAGGACCTTCTTGGTCCGGATCTCCGTGGCGACGTCGGCGTGGCTGGCCGCCATGTACGCGTGGAACGCCGTCTCCCACGCCTTGATGGCCGGCACCTCCACGTCGTCGAGGTAGCCGTTGGTGGCCGCGAAGATGATCTCGACCTGCTCGGCGACGTCCATGGTGGCGTACTGGGGCTGCTTCAGGACCTCCACCAGCCGCTGGCCGCGCGCCAGCTGCCGCAGCGTGGCCTGGTCGAGGTCGGACCCGAACTGCGCGAACGCCTCCAGCTCGCGGTACTGCGCAAGGTCGAGCCGCAGCCGCCCCGCGACCTGCTTCATCGCCTTGATCTGCG
>DASPSV010000092.1:0-8808 GCA_035623755.1 Gemmatimonadales bacterium | reverse complement strand
TGGGGCGGCTCGTTCGAGAACCGCACCCGGCTCGTGCGCGAGGTGGTGGAGGCCGTGCGCCGCGTCTGGCCGGAGCGGCTGCCGCTCCTGGTGCGCGTTTCGGCGACCGACTGGGCCGACGGCGGGTGGGACGCCGATCAGACCGTGGAGCTGGCGCGCGCACTCCGGCCGCTGGGCGTGGACCTGGTGGACTGCTCGTCCGGAGGCCTGGTGGCCCACCAGCAGATCCCGGTCGCTCCCGGCTACCAGGTGCCGTTCGCCGAGCGCGTCCGCCGCGAGGCCGGCATCGCCACGGGCGCGGTGGGGCTGATCACCGACGCGTCGCAGGCCGACGAGATCGTGCGCTCGGGCAAGGCGGACGCCGTGCTGCTCGCGCGGCAGATGCTGCGGGACTCCTACTGGGCGATGCACGCGGCCGACGAGCTGGGGCACCCGTCCGCCTGGCCGCCGCAGTACCTGCGGGCGGCGCCGGCGGGCAGGAGGTCGCGTGCGGTCGCGGAACCCGACTCGCTCTACTGAGCGCTCCGCCTAGCGCGCGTCCGGGTGGTCGGCCAGGAAGAAGTCGATGTCCTCGAGGCGGCCGCGCTTCTCCATCGGCGAGAGGAACGACGCCAGGAACGAGTTGCGCGCCAGGTGGACGATCTCCTCGCGGGTGAGGCCGAGGGCGTCCCGGGCCGCGCGGTAGTTGTCGGCCACGTAGCCGCCGAAGTACGCCGGGTCGTCGGAGTTGACCGTCACGCACAGCCCGCGCTCGAGCAGGCGTCGGAGGTTGTGGTCCGCCATCGTGTCGAACACCCGCAGCTTCACGTTGGAGAGCGGGCACACGGTGAGCGGCACGTGGTGGGCCAGCAGGCGCTCGACGAGCCGGGGATCCTCGAGGCTCCGGACGCCGTGGTCGATACGCAGCGCCTTGAGCTGGTCGAGCGCCTCCCACACGTACGCCGGCGGCCCCTCCTCCCCGGCGTGGGCGACCGACAGGAAGCCGGCCTCCCGGGCGCGGTCGAACACCGCGCGGAACTTGCCCGGCGGGTGCCCCACCTCCGACGAGTCGAGGCCGACCGCGACGATCCAGTCCTTGAATGGCAGGGCCTCCCGCAACGTCGCGGCCGCGGCCTCCGCGCTGAGGTGCCGCAGGAAGCAGAGGATCAGCCCCGAGCTCATGCGGAGCTTGTGCTCCGCGTCGGCCAGCGCGCGGTGGATTCCGGTGACCACGGTCTCGAACGGCACCCCGCGGCCGGTGTGGGTCTGGGGATCGAAGAAGATCTCGGCGTGGCGGACGCCGTCGGCGTGCGCGCGCTCCAGGTACGCCCAGGTGAGGTCGTAGAAGTCGCGCTCGACCAGCAGCGCCTTCGCGCCCTCGTAGTAGATGTCGAGGAAGTCCTGCAGGTTCCTGAACCGGTAGGCGCGGCGGACCTCGTCCACCGAGCCGAAGCGCAGCGGCACCGCGTTGCGCCGGGCGATGGCGAACATCAGCTCCGGCTCGAGCGTGCCCTCGATGTGCAGGTGCAGCTCGGCCTTGGGCAGGTCCCGGATGAAGTCGGCCACGTGCCGCCCGTCTGGGAGGGGCCCGCCTAGTATAGAAAGGGGGGAGCCGGTCGGCCAACCCGGCTCCCCCCTGGTCTTCCGCATCCGGTGAGGCTACCAGCGGTCGCGGTGCTCCGCGTGCCGGTGCCCGGTCAGCTCGAACACCATCCCCACGGCCGCGTGGTCGGACGGCCACAGGCCCGAAGCCGTGCGGTCGCTCTGCAGGTTCCCGAAGATCGCGGCGTGCACGTCGTCGGCGCGGCCGAACCGGTCGCGCAGCCACACCAGGTCCACGCGCGTGGTGAAGGTCAGGGTCGGATAGGGTACCAGCACGCCCGACGCGTCCAGGGCGCCGACGCCGTCCAGCGGGCCGTTGGTGAGACCCGGGTCGTGCGTGTGGGCCAGCGGCCACAGGTCCGTGAAGTGCGCGGCCGTGAACAGCGGGTAGGTCGCGGCGAAGTCGCCGACGATGCCGGGGCCGCTGTTGAAGTCGCCGACCCAGACCACGGGATCGCGTACCTTGCTCAGCACGGCGATCAGCTCCTGGGCCTGGGCGTAGTTCACCACCGCGGCCTCGGCGTTCAGGTGGGTCGTGCCGAACCGGAACGTCCGGCCGCCGTGCGTCACCAGGACCGAGGACCAGCCGTTCTTGATGGCGAGGTCCTGGCCGCCGAGGCTCAGCGGCACCGCCGCCGCGTACACCCCGTGCTGCGGGTCGCGGTAGTGCACGCCCGCGCGCACCAGGACGGCGTCGCGGTCCTGGAAGCTGACCAGGATGCCGGTCGGGACGCCGGAGGCGTTCACGGCCATGAACACCGGGACCATCACGTTGCTGGTGGTGTCCACGGCGGGCGCCGCGTACGTCAGCCCGCGGGCGGCGAGCGAGTCGAGCAGGAGCTGCAGGAAGTCGTACTGCACGACGAACGGACTGCTGGGCGGCGCGCCGGCCGTGTAGTCCGCCGACACGCTCCACAGCCCGACCTCCTCGATGCCCATCACGTCGGGCCGCACCTTGGCGATCTGGGCGGCGATCTTCCCGGCGCGCTCCGGGAAGTTGGTCTGCACCAGCTCGGCGTAGGCCAGGGCGATCGCCTGCGCGATCGCCGCGTCGCCCTGCGCCTGGAAGATCGGCGTGAAGTTCGTGCCCAGGTAGAGGTTGTACTGCATGACCCGGAGCCCGGGAGCCCAGGGCGGGGGCAGGGCGTCGCCGTCGCGGCTGGCGGCGAGCGTCTCGTCGACGGTGGCCACGCTCGAGTTGGACGGGCTCGCGATCCGATCGCTCCGGCAGGCAGCGGCCGCCAGACCGATGAGGGCGAACAGGGCGATGGACTTCACGGCGCACCTCCGCGCTGGGTGTGCCGGTCAAGCTGATCCGCCGGCGTCAAGCTGGCGTCAAGGGTTCCGCAGCGATTTGCCGAGCAAATCCTTCCGGAATGCGGCGGGGCGCGGCGCACCTTGCCGCCCGGCATCGCGGTGCAGAGCTACGTTGCGGCGTCCTCTCCCTCGGCGGACAGGGGCTCGATCGCGACCAACCCCGTGCGCAGGGCGTAGCGCACCAGCGCCGCCCGCCCGCGGAGCCCCAGCTTCCGCGACAGCCGGGTGCGGAACGTCTCCACCGTCTTCACGCTGAGCTTCAGCTGCGCCGCGATCTGCCGATTGCTGTATCCCACGGCCAGGGCGCGCAGCACCTGGGCCTCGCGCGGGCTCAGCGCCGCCCGCGTCCGGGCTCGACCCTCCGCGGGGGCGCCGCCGCCCCTTTCCGGGTGCGGGACCGGCGCCGCGGCCGCCTCGTGGCGCGCTTCGCGGATGGCGGACAGCAGCTCGGTGTCCGCCGCGCGCTTGACGACGTAGCCCGACGCTCCCGCCGCGACCGCGGAGTCCCGATAGGCCGGGAGCTCGTGCATCGTCAGCACCACCACCTTCGTCCGGGACCGCGCCCGCGTCACGTGGCGGATCGTCTCCAGCGCATTGGTGCGCGGCATCGTGAGGTCGAGCACCACCACGTCCGGCTTCTCCGCGGCCGCCTTCCGGACGGTCTCGCGGCCGTCCGCCGCTTCCGCCACCACCTCCATGTCGGGCTGGCCGTCGATGAGGAGCCGCAGGCCGGAGCGCAGGATCGCGTGGTCGTCGGCCACCAGCACGCGCAGCTTGGCGGTCATCGCTCGCGCTCCCGGCCGCCGGCCGCGCGCGCGCGGGCCGGCGGGCGCAGGGGCAGCGAGACCGCGACGGTGGTGCCGCGACCGCGCGCCGATGCGACGTCGACCGTGCCGCCGAGCGCCGTGGCGCGCTCGCGGATGCCGAGCAGGCCGAAGCGGCGCACCGGGCGGGCGCGGCGGGCGCGGGCTCCGGGATCGAAACCCTTCCCGTCGTCCGAGACCGCGAGCCGCACCGCGGACGCCGAGCGCGCCAGGGAGATCTCCACCCGGCGCGCCCCGGCGTGCCGCCCGACGTTGGTGAGCGCTTCCTGGGCGATGCGGAACAGGGCGATCTCGAGCGGCAGGGGAAGGCGGCGCGGGCCGAAGCCCGAGATCCGCACCCGGACCGCGATGCCGAGCGATTCGGCCGTGTCGGCGGCGTGGCGCTTGAGTGCCGGCCCGAGGCCCAGGTCGTCGAGGACGCCGGGGTGCAGCCCGCGGGTGATCCGCCCCAGCTCGACCATCGCGCCGGTGACGCTCCGCCGCAGCTTCCTCGCGTGCCCGATCGCTTCCTGCAGGGTGCGGGCGTCCGACACGCGCCGCAGCCCGACGACCAGCGCCGCCAGGGCCTGGCCGGCCTGATCGTGCAGCTCGCGGGCGAGACGTCGCCGCTCCTCGTCCTGGGCAGAGATCAGGCGCTCGAGCAGGGAGCGCCGCTCCTCGTCGAGCGCCGACGCACGCGCCACGGCCGGAGCGATCCCGCCGCGCCCGCCCCGCGGATCGTCACGGGTCCGGCGTGCGCTCCGCGAGCCGGTCATACGACCCGCCCGGACCAGCGCACGTGAGGACCTCGGCACGAGCATCCCTCGAGACAAAGGGGAATATTTTCTACCCAATTACTAGCAGTCTGTTTGGGTTCGCGCATCCCCGCCCCCCCGGGGGCCATCGGCCGGCGGCCCGGTCAAGTTGACCCGGGGGAGGGGACGTGGGATAATTCGTTCGTGGACAGAGAGATAAGGATCAAGGCCGAGCCGGTGGACGGCTCCCGCTGCCGGTTCGTCGTCAGCGAGCCGCTGCTCGAGGGGGCGAGGCGGTTCGCTTCCCCCGACGAGGCCGCCGGGTCACCCCTGGCCGTGGAGCTGTTCGCCGTGGCGGGGGTCCGGGAGGTGCTCGTCTCGGGCGCGACGGTCACGGTCACGAAGGACGGACCGGCTCCGTGGCAGGCGGTCGGCAAGGAGATCGGCGCGGCCATCCGGCGCGCCCTCGCCGCCGGCGGCCCCACGGTGGCGGCCGCGCCGCCGGCGTCGTCCGCGTCGGACGAGTCGCTCTACGCGCGGGTGGCCGACCTGTTCGAGGCGGAGATCAATCCGGCGGTGGCGCGGCACGGCGGCTTCGTCGAGCTGGTGGACGTGCAGGACGCCGTGGTCATGCTGCGGATGGGCGGCGGCTGCCAGGGGTGCGGGATGGCCGACGTGACGCTGCGGCAGGGCATCGAGACGGCGCTGCGGCAGCGCGTGCCGGAGGTCGCCGGCATCGTGGACATCACCGACCACGCGGCGGGCGCCAATCCCTACGTGACGGCATCGAAGAAATAGTGGGCGCCCGCGCCCGCCTCCTGCTTCTCCTTCCCAGCACCACTTACCGGGCCGCCGCCTTCGTCGAGGCCGCGCGCCGGCTCGACGTGGACCTCACCGTCGCCTCCGACCAGGACAGCGCGTTCAGCGCCCGGGAGCCCGAGCGCCTGGCGACCTTCGACTTCGCTCACCGCGACACCGCGGCCGAGGAGGCCGCAGCCTTCGCCGCCGCGCACCCGGTGGCGGCCGTCGTCGGCGTGGACGACGACACGGCGATCCTCGCCGCGGCGATGGCGGAGCGGCTGGGCCTGCCGCACAACCCGGTGGCGGCGACGCTGGCCGCGCGCAACAAGCTCGAGCAGCGGCGGGCGCTCGCCGCGGCCGGCGTCCCGGTGCCCGCCTTCGCCGTCCACGCGCTGGACGAGGGCCCGCTGGCGGTGGCCCGCGCGGCGCCCTACCCGTGCGTGGTGAAGCCGCTGTGCCTGTCGGCGAGCCGCGGCGTGATCCGCGCCGACGGGCCGGAGGCCTTCGTCGCGGCGCACGGCGTGCTGGCGGAGATCCTCGGCTCGCCGGACGCCGCCCGGCGCGGCGAGGATTCGCGGCGCTACCTCGTCGAGTCGTTCGTGCCCGGCCCCGAGTTCGCGCTCGAGGGCCTGCTCGAGGCCGGCCGGCTGCGGGTGCTGGCGCTGTTCGACAAGCCGGATCCGCTGGACGGGCCGACCTTCGAGGAGACCATCTACCTGACGCCGAGCCGGCTGGACCGGACGGCGCAGCGCGCCCTCGAGGCGTGCGCCGCTCGCGCGGCAGCGGCCGTGGGCCTGGTGTCGGGGCCGGTGCACGTCGAGCTGCGCTTCAACGACGCGGGACCGTGGCTGATCGAGCTGGGGGCGAGGCCCATCGGGGGGCGCTGCAGCGCGGTGCTGCGCTTCGGCGAGGGAGCCGCGGCGATCTCGCTGGAGGAGCTGCTGCTGCGGCATGCGCTCGGCCTTCCGGTGCCCGCGGTGGAGCGGGAGACCGCGGCGGCGGGCGTGATGATGATCCCGGTGCCCGGTGCGGGCGTGCTGCGCGCCGTGCGCGGGGTCGAGGCGGCCCGCGCCGTGCCCGGCGTCGAGGACGTCGCGATCACGGCCCACCCGGGACAGCGGCTGGTGCCCCTCCCGCGGGGCGACCGCTACCCCGGCTTCATCTTCGCCCGCGGCGGGGAGCCCGCGGGCGTCGAGGCGGCGCTGCGCCGGGCGCACGCCTGCCTCCGCTTCGACCTCGCGCCGCAGGGGGACTGACCGATGCCGCTCCTGCTGACGGAGCAGGACCTGGGACGCGCGCTCGACATGGGCACGCTCATTCCGGCCATGCGTGAGGCGCTGGCGCGGTTCTCCCGCGGCGACGTCGTGCAGCCGGTGCGGCCGACGCTGAAGGTCGATCCCGCGGGCGGCTACTACGCCACCATGCCCGCCTACCTGCGCGACGAGCGCGGCGGGGCGCTGGGGATGAAGTCGGTCACGTTCTTCCCGCGCAACGCCGGCGGCCCGCACCCGACGCACCTGGCGACCATCCTGCTCCTCGATCCGGCCAACGGATCGCTGCTGGCGGTGCTCGACGGCCGGCTCGTGACCGAGATGCGCACGGCGGCGGTGACGGCGGTGTCGGTGGACCTGCTGGCCCGGAAGCAGGCGCGGCGGGTGGCGATCCTCGGCTCGGGCGTGCAGGCCCGGAGCCACCTTCGGGCGCTGGCACTGGTGCGCGGGCTCGAGGCGGTGCGCGTCTGGTCGCGTACGGCGGGGCACGCGGAGCGGTTCGTGCGGGACATGGCCGGGACCGTCGCGTGCCCGCTCGCGCCCGCGGCCACCGTGCGCGAGGCCATGCGCGGGGCCGACGTGGTGGTGGCCGTCACGTCGGCGCGGGAGCCGATCACGGATCCGGCGTGGCTCGAGCCCGGCATGCACCTG
Organism: Gemmatimonadales bacterium; assembly: GCA_035623755.1. Classification (GTDB taxonomy): domain Bacteria; phylum Gemmatimonadota; class Gemmatimonadetes; order Gemmatimonadales; family JACORV01; genus Fen-1245. The sequence continues at coordinate 1,629 of DASPSV010000092.1, read as the reverse complement.
TGCGCCGTCGGGTCGTCGACGCCCGACATGCGCGAGCTGGACGGCGCCACGGTGGCGCGCTGCCGGACGTTCGTGGACTCGCGGGCGTCGGCCGAGGCGGAGGCCGGCGACCTGATCATGGCGCGGGCCGAGGGGCACATCGGGGCCGGCCACGTGATCGCCGAGCTCGGCGAGGTGGCTGCGGGCGCGCCGGGCCGCCGCGGCGACGACGAGGTGACGCTGTTCAAGTCGCTGGGGCTCGCGGTCGAGGACGTCGTGACCGCCCGGCTCGCGTGGGAGCGTGCGCGGGACCTCGGCCTCGGGACCACGATCGGGCTCTAGGCGCGGCCGCTCGCCGTCGCCGCGCGAGGTCGGTGTCCCCCGCGCGTGACAATCGGCGGGCGTCCAGCGACGGTGTGGATCTTGCTCGGATGTGCGGCCGGGGGAATCCCGACGAGGGGCGGGGCGAATGGTGCGCGGGGCCCTGCCGCGGGCTATCTTTGCGCGACCGCGATTGTCAGGAGGATGCCGGTGCCGCAGATCTGGATAGACGGAAAGTGGTACGAGGGCGACCAGGCCAAGATCTCGGTCTACGACCACGGCGTGCTCTACGGCGACGGCGTGTTCGAGGGCATCCGCGCTTACAGCGGCCGCATTTTCCGGCTCAAGCAGCACCTCGACCGGCTGTACGCGTCGGCGCGCGCCATCTGGCTCGACATTCCCATTCCGCAGGACGCGATGGCGGAGCTGTGCGAAGAGAGCATCCGGGTGAACAAGCTCTCGGACGCCTACATCCGGCTGGTGGTGACGCGCGGCTACGGCGACCTCGGCCTCGATCCCCGGAAGTGCAAGAAGCCGACGATCTTCTGCATCGCGGACAAGATCGCGCTGTTCCCGAGTGAGGTGTACCAGCGCGGGCTCACGATGATGACGGCGCCGACGCCGGTGAACCACCGCGAGGGCCTGAGCCCCCGGATCAAGTCGCTGAACTACCTCGCCCACATCCTGGCGAAGATCGAGGCGGTCAACGCCGGAGTGGACGAGGCGCTGATGCTCGAGTCCACCGGCGAGGTGGCCGAGGGCGTCGGCGAGAACGTCTTCTGCGTGTCCAACCACACCCTGCGCACGCCCCCGGCCAACTCCGGGATTCTCCGCGGCGTGACGCGCGACGCGGTGATCGAGCTCGGGCGCGAGGCGGGCTTCGACGTGCGCGAGGAATCGCTCAACCGCTACGACCTGTACACCGCCGACGAGGTGTTCCTGACGGGCACCGCGGCCGAGGTGGTGGGGGTCGTCAAGCTCGATGGGCGCAAGATCGGCTGCGGGTCCGTCGGCAAGGTCACCCAGGACCTGGCGAGGCGGTTCCGGGAGCTCGTGTCGCGGGAGGGGTGACCGCCGTCGGTGTGATCCGGGTCACCTGTAAGGGAAAAGAGCATTGACCGGTTCTCGGGGGGGCTGGCATATTGCTCCAGCCAGGCGGCCCCGGGAGGGCCGGCCGGTCGTCTAACTTCCACAGGGGCAACGTGGTGGCGCACGCACGGGGACAGCTGACGAGGCTGCTGGTGCCGGTCCTGCTCGGACTGGCCGCCTGCGCGCGGCCGGTCCCGGGGCCGGCGCCCCTCGTGCCGGAGGCCGCCCCGCAGGACGCGG
>DASPSV010000088.1:0-6207 GCA_035623755.1 Gemmatimonadales bacterium | reverse complement strand
TGCGCGGGTTCAGGGCCAGGGCCCGGCGCATCGCCGGCTCGGCGCCGGCGAAGTCGCGCGGGTGCGCGAACACCTGCAGGTAGCCCCACGCCAGCCACGCGTCGTCGTTCAGCGAGTCGAGCTGCAGCGCGCGCGCGGCGGCCGCGAGGCCGTTGGCGAGCACGCTGTCGGGCGGCGCGAGGCCGTCGTCGCTCCAGCCCCAGTCCAGCCAGATGGCGTCGGCGAGCCCGATCTTGGCCCACGCGGTCACGAAGCGCGGATCGAGGCGCGTCGCCGTGCCGTATTCGGCGATGGCCCGCTGCACGGAGACGGGCGTGCGCTGCGCCAGCAGCACGTTCCCGTGCACCAGGTGCTCGTAGGCGTCGCGGTTCTCCGTGGGCCGCGCGCTCAGCGACGTGCGCTCGCCGGGCAGCAGCTGGCCCGCCACCCCGGTCGCCACCCGGCGCGCGATGTCGGTCGTGATGGCCAGGATGTCACCGTCGCCCCGCTGGTACTCCTGCCCCCACACGCGGTTGCCCGTGCCGGCGCGCGCCAGCTCGCACCGCACCCGCAGCTCCGTGCCGGCCCGCTGCACGCTGCCGGTCACCAGGTACGTGACGGCGAGGGTGCGGCCGATCGCGGCGGGATCGACGTCCGTCTCGCCGCGGTAGCGGCGCACGGCGTAGCGCGACTTCACGGTGAGCCGCGGGATGTCGCCCAGGCGCGTGATCAGCTCCTCGGTCAGCCCCTCGGCGAGGTACGCGTCCGCGGTGTCGCGCGAGAGGTTGTCGAAGTAGAGCACCGCGATGCTGTTGGCGGCGGGCGCGCGCGCTGGGGCGCCGCACGGCGCGGGCGTGCCGTCGGGGCACTGGGCCGCGAGCGGCGAGGCCAGGGCCGCGAGCAGCAGGACGAGGGGCAGGGACTTCATGGGACTGCGTCAATATACCGGTCATCAGGGAAGCGGGAAGCAGATCACCTGCCCACTGTCACCTTCCCCAGGCGTCCTGCTTAGATTGGCGTGTCCATCCCTCTAGGATCCCGATGTCCGTTGCCATCCGAGTGCTGCTCGCGGCTTCGTTGCTGGCGCCAGCTCCGTTGACGGCGCAGTGGCCCCGCACCGCGGCCGAGCGGAGCCGCTACGACTCGACCTCGACCAGCGCCGAGGTCGGCGCCTTCCTCGACAGCCTCCAGCGCGCGGGCGCGCCGCTCGCGGTGGAGGAGTTCGGCCGCTCGGCGTACGGGAAGCCGCTCTACCTCGCGATCGCGTCGGAGCCCGCGGTCACGTCGCCGGCCGAGGCGGCCGCGTCCGGGAAGCTGGTCGTGTACCTGCAGGGGAACATCCACGCCGGTGAGGTCGAGGGGAAAGAGGCCATCCTGGCCTTGCTGCGGGAGCTGGCGACGACGCGCCGCGACCTGCTGCGCTCGCTGGTGGTCCTCGCCGCGCCCGACTACAACCCCGACGGCAACGACGCGTTCGGCCCGGTGGCGCAGAACCGCTCCGAGCAGGACGGCCCCGTGGTGGTGGGCGAGCGCGCCGACGGGCTCAACCTCGACCTGAACCGCGACTACCTCAAGGCGGAAGCGCCGGAGACGCGGGCGGCGCTGGCGCGGATTTTCGACGCCTGGGACCCGGCACTGTTCGTGGACTGCCACACGACCGACGGCACGCGCCATGGCTACCTGCTCACCTACGCGCCGCCGCTCGAGCCGATCGGGCCCGACGGGCCCACGCGCTGGATGCGCGAGCGGATGCTGCCCGACCTCCAGCGCATCCTCGCCGACCGCTACCACGAGCCGCTGTTCGTCTACGGCGACGTGGAGGACCCCGTCGCCCCGAAGAGCTGGGACACGTACGCGCCGCTGGGCTGGTACGGCACCAACTACGCCGGCCTGCGCGGCCGGATGGCGATCCTGTCGGAGGCGTACTCGCACGCGGACTTCGCCACCCGCGTCCGCGTGACCCACGACCTGCTGGTCGAGACGCTGAGCTACGCGGCCGCGCACGCCGACGAGATCCGGCGCCTCGAGCGGGAAGCGGACCGCCAGACGACGCTCGAGGGCGCGGGCGCGCTGCCGCGTCCGGACCTCGCCGTGCAGTACCGGATGATCGCGCGCGACACCGAGCCGGTCGTGCTCGAGGTCCTGCGGCCCACCGGCGACACCACGCCGCGCGGCCGGCCGCGGCTCGCGCCGACCGGGCAGTACCGCACCGTCCGCATCGCGGTCCGCGACCGGTTCGCGGACTCGGTGAGCCGCCCGCTGCCCGCCGGCTACTTCGTCCCGCCCTCCGCGGGCGACGTGCTCCGGCTGCTCCGGCTCCATGGCGTCCGCGTCGAGCGGCTGGCCGCGGACTGGACCGACACGGTCGAGACCGTGGCGATCGACCAGCTGACCTGGCAGCCGCGTGAGTTCCAGGGGCACCACCTGCTCGCGGTCGGCGCCCACTACGTGCGCGCGGCGCGCACGGTGCCCGCGGGCACGCTGTTCGTCACCACCGCGCAGCCGCTCGGCCGGCTGGTGTTCGCGCTCCTGGAGCCCGAGGGCTGGGGCCTCGCGCGCTGGGGCATGCTCGACCGGCTGCTGGGCAGCGAGTTCGGGACCTACTCGGGGCTGGTGTACGGATCGAGCGGGGTGCGCGAGTTCCCGGTCCTCCGGGCGACCAGGACGCCGATGGTCCCGATGCGCATCTATCGCGGGGAGCAGTGAGGAGAGATGCGGACGGCAGCGAAGTTGCCAGACGCCAAGTTGCCAGTGGTTACCAGTGACCAGTCGAGCGGACGGCAGACCGGTGAACAGTACTGGCCACTGGTCCGTACTCTGGTGACTTGCATCTTGGAACCACTGCCAACTTGGCGTCTGGCAACTGTTCTGGCTCTTGCCGCCGCAGTCTGCAGTCTTCCGAGACAGGCGCGGGCGCAGGACCCGTTCGCCGGCGCGGTGGCCGCGGCCGAGCGCGGCCAGCTCGACAGCGCCTACGACCTGATCTCCCGCGCCGCGAAGGCCGAGCCCGACAGCGCGCCGGTCCAGTTCTGGCTCGGCGAGATCGCGGCGGTCAAGGCGCGGTCGTCGGGCTTCAGCGTCGGGGCGTTCCTGGCGGCGCGCCGCTCGCGCGCGGGCTTCGCGCAGGCGGTGCGGCTCGACCCCGCCAACCTCGACTACCTCCAGGGCCTGGCCGAATTCCTCGCCCAGGCCCCCGGGATCACGGGCGGCGACCGGGACTCGGCGCGGGCGATCGCCGCGCGGCTCGAGGCCCTGGACCCGGTCCGCGCCGCCGTCGTCGAGAGCGACGTCCTGCGCGCGGGCGGCGCGCGCGAGCGCCGGGGCGCGGACTCCGTCATCGCGCGCCTCCTGGGCCGCTACCCGGCGGACCGCCTCGCGCGGAGCGCGGCGGCCAACTACTGGGCGCTCACCGGCCGGCTCGAGCAGGCGGAGGCGCTGTTCGTCGAGCTGGTCGCGCTCGACTCGACCGACGCGTCGGCGCGCTTCGGCCTCGCGCGCGTGCTGGTGGAGGAGCGGCGCGATCCGCGGCTGGCGCAGCGGCAGCTCCGGTTCCTCCTCGGCCACGCCGCCCTTGTGGTCGCCCAGGCCGCGACGCCCGGCGCGCCCGGCCGCCGCTTCTGGTTCAGCCCCGGCGGGGCCTGGCTCGCGCTCGGCCAGACGTGGCGGCAGCTCGGCGAGGCGGACAGCGCCCGGGCCTGCTACCGCGAGGCGCTGCGCCTGGCGCCCGACCTGGCGCCGGCGCGGGCGGCGCTCGACTCCCTTCGCTAGGCCCCGCGTCGCACCCGCCTGCCGCGCCCGCCCGCGACTCGCCCCGCCGGGCCCGGCGGCGGGTCATCGCTCCGGCCGTTGTCCATCGAATTGAGAGCAGATTGCACGGCGAATCGTCAGAAGTGAGATAGATCACAACGGTTGTTGCAATTTGTCTTCGATTCCATTGACAAATTGCACGAATCTGATGTACCGTAGGGCCATGAAACTCATCACCACGATCGTGCGTCCCGAGCGCCTCCCGGAGGTGAAGGCGGCGCTCTACCGCGCCGGTGTCACCGGCATCACCCTGAGCCGCGTGGTCGGCCACGGCGGCGAGCTCGCGGTGCTGAGCCAGTACCGCGGCACCACCTTCGCGATGGAGTTCCACGAGAAGGTGCGGATCGAGATGGTGTGCTCGGAGCCGTTCGTGCAGGCCACCATCGACGCGATCCTCTCCTCGGCGCGCACGGGCGAGGTCGGGGACGGGAAGATCTTCGTCCAGTCGATCGAGCGCGTGATCCGGATCCGCACCGGCGAGGAGAACAACGACGCGCTCACCGCGGTGAACGCCGAAGAGGTGCAGCGCGCGGCCCTGCTGAACAACGAGGCCGCGCTCGCGAGCGACAAGGCGGTGGCATGATCGACCAGGCGGCGGCGGCGGGCGCCGCGGCGGCGGCGCTCTCCGCCGGCGACACCGCCTGGGTGTTGATGTCGAGCGCGCTGGTCCTGCTGATGACGGTGGGCCTCGCCTTCTTCTACGGCGGGCTGGTGCGCCCCAAGAACTCGCTCAACACGATGATGATGAGCGTGGTCGCGCTCGGCGTGGTGGGCGTGCAGTGGGTGCTGGCCGGCTACTCCCTCGCGTTCGCTCCCGGCAGCGGCTGGCTCGGCGGGCTCGGCTGGGCGTTCCTCAGGGGCGTCGGCGTCGCGCCGGCGCCGGCCTACGCGGGCACCATCCCCCACCAGGCGCACGCGCTGTTCCAGGGGATGTTCGCCATCATCACCCCGGCGCTGATCTCGGGCGCCATCGTCGAGCGCATGCGGTTCCGCGCCTACGTGGCGTTCCTGGTGCTGTGGTCGTTCCTGGTGTACGACCCGCTGGCGCACTGGGTGTGGGGCCAGGGCGGCTGGCTCGCCTCCCGCGGGGCGCTGGACTTCGCGGGCGGCACCGTGGTGCACATCAGCGCCGGCGTCTCGGCGCTGGTGACGGCGCGGCTCCTCGGCCCGCGGCAGGACTTCCGCCGCACGCCGCTCGCGCCGCACAGCGTCCCGCTGGTGCTCCTCGGCGCGGGCCTGCTGTGGTTCGGCTGGTTCGGCTTCAACGCGGGCTCGGCGCTCGCCGCCAACGGCATCGCGACCCTCGCGTTCGTCAACACCAACGCCGCGGCCGCCGCGGCGCTCGTGACGTGGGCCGCGCTGGACACGCTGCGGCTCGGCAAGGCGACGGCCGTGGGTGCGGCCACCGGCGCGGTCGCCGGCCTGGTGGCCATCACCCCCGCGGCCGGCTACGTGAGCGCGCCGGCGGCGCTGGCCATCGGCGTGCTCGGCGCCGCGGTGAGCTACGCCGCCATGCAGGTCCGCTCCCGCACCCGGCTCGACGACTCGCTGGACGTGTTCTCGTGCCACGGCATGGCCGGCATGACCGGCGCCCTGCTCACGGGCGTGTTCGCCTCCAAGGCGATCAACCCGGGCGGGGCCGACGGCGTGCTGGCGGGGAACCTCGCCCAGCTCGGCGTGCAGGCCCTCGCGGTGCTCGCGGCGATCGCGATCTCGGCCGTGGGCACGGCGGTCATCTTCGGCCTGCTGCACGTCACCATGGGCGTGCGGGCCGGCGTGCACGACGAGATCACCGGCCTCGACATCGCCGACCACGGCGAGGAGGCCTACTTCGGCGGCGACGTCGGTGCCGTCGCCGGCCCCGGCCTCGCGCTCGGCCGCAGCGTCATCGTGGCCCACCACAAGGAGCCACCGGCCAGGGCCAAGGCGTCGTAGCCCATTCCCCGGCGGGCCGGACCGGCCCGTCGCTCGAGGCAGTCCCTCCGGCCCCGCGGCGCCTCCCGGCTCGCGGGGCCGCGTCCGTCCGGAGCCGCCACCTGGTGCGGATCGCGGGGCCGGCGGTTTCCGCATCCGCCCGCCCGCGACGGAAACCGGCGACGAAACATCCGGGGAATGGAAGGGTCTAATAGCCCGGGCTGAACCACTTACACCCTACACCCTCACACCCGACACCCCTTCACCGGACCTTGGCCATCGCCCCCATGCGCCGACGCTTCGCCTTCGCCCTCCCCTTCGCGCTCGCCGCCTGCGCGCATCACCCGAGCGAGTACGACGTCGCCACGCAGGCCGCACAGCCCGCGCCGTCGGGCGTCAGCTTCGCCGGCACGTGGACGTACAACCCGGACGACAGCGATCAACCGGGCCGCAACATGGGCGGGGGTGGCTACGGCGGCCGGGGCGGCGGATTCGGCGGCGGATTCG
>DASPSV010000188.1:0-19404 GCA_035623755.1 Gemmatimonadales bacterium | reverse complement strand
CGTAGACCACCAGCGTGGCGGGCTGCTGCGCGGCAGCCGGCGCGACCAGCGCCGCCCAGACGATCACCAGCGAGGCACGACGCTTCATTTTCGCTCCTCCCGCGAGCCACCTTGACGGTATCTCGCGCGCCGGGGGCGGCGCCACTACCTTGTCCCGAAGACCCCTGTCGCGAAGGCACCGGTGAACGAGGATGCCAAGAAGACCGTCCTGCGCCACTTTCCGTACGGGCTGTACGCCGTGACGGTGATGAGCGAGGGCGAGGACCACGGCATGACCGCCAACTGGGTGATGCAGGCCGCGTTCACCCCGCCGATGCTCGTGGTCGCGCTCCAGAACGAATCGAAGAGCCTGCCGATGATCCGCGACGCCCGGGGGTTCGCCGTCAACGTGCTCGCGGACGGGCAGCGCGAGCTGGCCGCGCGGCTGGGACGCTCGTCCGCGCACGCGCCCGCCAAGCTGCAGGGCGTCCCTTCGCGCGCCGCGCCGGTGACCGGCGCACCCATCCTCACCGAGGGCGTGGGCTGGCTCGAATGCCGCCTGGTGGCCACGATGCCGGCGGGCGACCACACGCTGGTGCTCGGCGAGGTGGTCGAGGCGGGGCTGGAGCGGGGGCGCCGGGTGCTCGCCCTGGACGACGCGGGGATGAAGTACGCGGGCTAGAGGTCGCCTCCGCGCCGCGCTGATCGCCGCCGCCGCCGTTCCGTCGCTCGCCGCCGCGGCCACCGCGCAGGCGCGGCACGACACCCTGATGTATGACATCGCCGTGGTCACCAGCGCGCCGCCGCATCTGTCCGTCGAGGTGCGCCTCACCACCACCGCCGCCGAGAGCATCGCGCTCTCCTCGCCCGCCCCGTCGCTCTCGGCCGGGACCGACGTCGAGGGCCTGATCGCCAGCGACGACCGCGGCCGGCCACTGCGGGTGCAGCCCACCGCCGGCGGATTCCTGGTGGCCCCCACCACCGGCGCCGTCCGGTTCCGCTATCGCCTCGATTTCCAGAACGGCGTCGCCCTCAGCTCGACCGGGTCCGGTCTCAACGCCGAGCACCTGTACGCGGTCGCCCGCGGCATGTTCGTGGCGCCCGACCCCGCCAGCTACGACGATGCGCGACCCTATCCCCTCATCTGGGTGCACTTCGTCACGCCGCCCGGCTGGCACGTGGTCACCGGCTGGGGCGTGGACCGGCAGGTGTATGTGCCGTCGGGCAGCGGGGCGCTGCTCGGCGCCACGGTGGCCGCGGCGCCCGACTACCGCATTCTCGCCGACACGGCGGGCGGCACCCCGTTCGTGCTCGCCGTGCGCGGGCAGCGCCACTTCGCCGATTCGACGCTCGAACGGGTGGTCGCGGCCAGCCTGCGCGGCGCTGCCGCGCTCCTGGGCGGCGTGCCGGTGCCGCAGGTGACGTACACGGCCGACGTCGGCTCGAAGGGTCGCACCAGCGGCAGCCTGCAGGGGCGTTCGAGCGTGGGCCTGATGTGGGAGCCGGGAGAGCTGCTCGAGCGCGCCCGCACGCACGACGTCTTCCACGAGACGCTCCACCTGTGGTTCGGGGGCGCGATGGAGGCCGATCGCTGGTGGACCGAGGGCGTGACGGACTACTTCGCCGCGCTGCTGGAGGCGCAGTGGAGCGGCCGGCCCGCCGACCTGGCCGACCTCTGCTACCAGTCGCTGCGCAACTACCGGCGCATCGTCCGCGACACGAGCATCACGATGGCCGAGGAGCAGCGGGAGAATGTGCTGGGGGACAACACGACGCTGCTGGTCTACCGCAAGGGCATGCTCGCCGGGCTGCTGCTCGATGCCGCCGTCCGCCGCGCCACGGAAGGCGAAGCCACCCTCGCCGACGTGGCGCGGCGGCTGCTCGCGATCGCCCGTCTGTCGCCGTCCCGCCTGGTCGACGACGACGAGATCCGCGACGCCGCGGTCGAGGTCGGTGGCGAGGCCGCCGGGCGGGTGTGGCGCCGGGTCGTGGCCGGCACCAGCCCGATCACGGAGGGCGAGGTCACGGAAGCGCTCCGCGCCGTGACGGGGCTCCCCGTCACCGGTCCCGCACCGGTCGCGAAGGAACAGAAGGTGCTGATCGGCCACCCGAAACCCTGAGGCCGGCACCATGACGCTCAAGGGCAAGACCGTGTTGTTCTTCGTGGGCCCGCAGTACGAGGACCTCGAGCTGTGGTACCCGAAGATCCGCCTGGAGGAGGAAGGGGCGAAGACGGTCGTCGCCGGGCTCGGCGACCGGACCTACCTGGGGAAGAAGGGCTATCCCGTGACCGTCGACAGCTTCGTGGACGACCTGTACGCCGAAGTGTACGACGGCCTGGTCATCCCCGGCGGCTACGCACCGGACCACATGCGCCGCTCCGAGAAGCTGCTCGGCATCACGCGGGCGATCGCGGAGGCCGGCAAGCCGGTGGCCTTCATCTGCCACGCCGCCTGGGTGCCCATCTCGGCCGGCCTGCTCAAGGGCCGCCGCGCCACCAGCGTGCGCGCCATCCGGGACGACGTCGTCAACGCGGGCGCCACCTGGCTCGACGAGCCGGTGGTCGTGGACGGCAACCTCATCTCCTCGCGCACGCCCGCGGACCTGCCCGCGTTCTGCCGGGCGATCATCAAGGCGCTCGCGGCCGCCTCGAAGGACTAGGTCGCCGCCTCGAACGGGCGCAGCACGATGCCCGTCGGCACCTTCGGGGCGAAGAACGTGGACTTGGGGGGCATGATCTGCCCGGCGTCCGCGACCTTCCGCACCGCCTCGAGGCGCGTCGACGGCAGCATCAGCGCGCAGGCGCAGCGGCCCTGGCGGGCCGCCTCGCGGGCCTCGGCGGCCTCGGCCGTGTAGCGCAGGCCCGGCACGCCGCCGAGCAGCGACGCCGCGACGATTCCCACGGCCAGCGTGTCGGCCGCCGCCACCTCGAGCGCGCGGACCGCCGGATGCAGCGGCTTGTCCTGCACCTTCGGCCACTTCGCATCCGGCCGCACCAGCAGCGCCACCTCCCGGCCGCCCTTGAAGACCACGGACAGCGTGGGCTCCGTCCGCGTCGGCGCCGTCACGAAGTACGGCGCCGCCGCCGCCAGGAACGCGTCGGCGTCCACCGGCGCGCCCTCGAGCATGCGGTGCGTGGGCAGGATCACCAGTCCCGGGTCCTTGAACGAGACGACGTAGCTCAGCGTCCGCGCGGCGCCCGCGCGCCAGGCCGCCGGCGCCTCGCCGCGGAACATCACCGACGTCTCGAACCGGTGGTGGCCGTCGGCGACGTAGACGCTCTCGGCGCCCGCCGCGGCCGCGAGCCGTTCCGCTTCCTGCCCCGTCACCACCCAGACGGCCTGCTCCGCGCCCAGCGCCGAGCACTGCGCCCACGGCGGGCGCGACGTCGCCTGCTGCAGGGCCCGGCTGAGCGTCGCTGAGCCGTCGGGCGCGAGCAGGAACACCGCGCTGAGGTTGGCGCCGGTCGCGTGCATCAGACGCCGGCGGTCCTCCTTCGCCTCGGCGTGGGTCCGCTCGTGCGGGAGGATCCGCCCCTCGGCGAAGGGCTCCGCCGAAACCGCCAGGAACACGCCGGTCCGCTCGCGAACCGAGCCGTCGGGAAACCGGCCGGACGTCCTGAGCACGTACGCCGACGGCTCCGCGTCGCGGGCGATCACCCCGCCTGCCCGCCAGTCGTGCAGCAGGCGCGCCGCCTCGGCGTAGGGGTCGCCGCCGTCCGCGGCCACCGGCAGGTCCACGTTGACGATGTTGTACGGGTCGCGGGCCACCAGGTCGGCACGCTGCGCCGGCGCGATGACGTCGTAGGGAGGCGCCAGACGCCGCTCGAGCGACGTCGGGTCCGCGAAGCGCTCGCCGCGGAACGGGGCGAACAGGCTCACATCGTTCATGTCGATTCGCTTCCGGGATGCGACGCGATCAACGCGTCCAGGACCTGCTTCACACGGTGCAGGGTGAGGCGGCCGACCTCCGCTTCCGCGCCCGCCGGGGTGCCGCCGAACCCCAGGTAGTCGCTCTCCAGGTGCCCGTCGGGGGCGTTCGCCTCCGACCAGCGGATGAACAGCAGCGCCGCGCCGTAACGGCCGTCCGCACCCGGATCGTCGTCGGAGAACACGCCGACGGAGTACGGACGGCCGTCGCTGCCGGTGAAGCCCGGCGGCCGCCCGTGCACGGCGACGTAGCCGCCGAGCGTGTCGTCCGCGAGGTTCACGTCCGCAACGTTTCCCTGACGACGTTCCCGAGGATGAAGGCGATGTTCGCCGGCCGCTCGGCGAGCCGCCGCATCAGGTAGGGGTACCACTGGGTGCCGAACGGCACGTAGACCCGCACCCGATACCCGGCGCGGCGCAGCTCCTCCTGCAGATCCCGGCGGATCCCGTACAGCATCTGGAACTCGAACCGGTCGGCGGCGATCGCCTTGGCCTCGACGAACCGCCGCACCCGTCCGATCAGCGCCGGGTCGTGGGTGGCCACGGCCGGCTGGTGGCCGCGCTCGAGCAGCTGCTCGATCAGCTCGGCGTAGCTCCGGTCCACGTCGGCCTTGTCGGGAAACGCGATCGTCGCGGGCTCCTGGTACGCCCCCTTGCACAGTCGCACCCGCGCCCGGAGGCTGATGAGCCGGTCGATGTCCGCCGCGCTGCGCCGCAGATACGACTGGACCACGATGCCGACCCGGTCCCCGTAGGCGGGAAGCAGGTCGCGCTCGAACAGGTCGAGGGTGCGCTGGGTGTGCGCGCTGCTCTCCATGTCGATGCGCACGGAGATCCCCACGTCCCGGCCGCGGTCCAGGATGCGCCGCATGTTCTCGACGCACAGCCCGTGGTCGAGGTCGAGCCCGAGCTGGGTGAGCTTCACGGACACGTTGCAGTCGAGCTTGTCGGCCGCGATCCGGTCGAGGATCTGGCGGACCGTGTCGGCGCATGCGCGTGCCTCGTCCGCCTTGGTGACGCTCTCGCCCAGCAGGTCGAGGCTGGCCGCGATCCCGCGTCCGTTCAGCTCCCGGACCGCCGCCGCCGCGGAATCGATGGTCTCCCCGGCCACGAACCGGGACGCCAGCCGCCGGGCCAGTGCGTTGCCGCGAATGAAGGCGAAGATCTGCGGTTGCTCGCTGAGGTAGAGGAACGTGCGACGCAGCATGCGTGGGTTACCGGTGTGAAGGGTAGAATCGGCCGCCGCGCTCGGCCTGCGCGAGCAGGGAGGCGGCGGGCGCGAACCGCGCGCCGTGCGTCTCGGCCAGGCGCGACAGGGTGTCCACCGCGGTGCGCGCGCCGAGGGCGTCGATGGTCCGGAACGGGCCGCCGCGGAAGGCCGGGAAGCCGATCCCGAACAGCGCGCCGACGTCGCCGTCACGCGGCTGCGCGATCACGCCCTCCTCGAGCGCGCGGGCGGCCTCGTTGAGCATGGCGAACGCCAGCCGCTCCGCGACCGGCGCCGCGTCCACCGGCGGTGCCGCGGGCGTTGCGCCGAGGACCCCGTACACCGAGGCGTCCGGGTCGGACTTCTTGCCGGCCCGGTACAGGAAGAAGCCGCGGCCGTTCTTGCGTCCCAGCCGCCCGTCCGCCACCAGCGCCCCGAGATTGCACGCCTCGGCCAGGCGGTCGCCGAACGCCTCCTGCATCACGTGCCCGGCCTTGGCGGCCACGTCGAGGCCGACCTCGTCGAGCAGGGTGATCGGTCCCACCGGGAAGCCCCAGGCGGTCATGGCCGCATCGATCGCGGCGATCGGCACGCCTTCCATCAGCAGGCGCCCGGCCTCGTTGATGTAGGGGGCGAGGATCCGGTTCACGAAGAAGCCCGGCCGGTCCTGCGCGACGATGACGGTCTTGCCCAGTCGCCGCCCGAAGGCGACCGCCGTCACCGTGGTCTCCGGCGCCGTGCGCGCGCCCACGACCACCTCGAGCAGGGGCATGCGGTGCACGGGGGAGAAGAAGTGCATGCCGACCACCGTGTCCGGCCGCTGCGAGGCCTCCGCGATCCGCGAGATGGGGATCGTCGACGTGTTCGACGCGAACACGCACCCGGGTCGCGCCACCGCCTCGAGCTCGCGCAGCACCTGCCGCTTCAACTCCAGGTCCTCGAACACCGCCTCGATCACCAGGTCCGCGGAGCGGAAACCGGCGAAGTCGGTGCCCCCGGAGACGAGCGCCATCTCGCGGGCGCCCTCGCGACGGCTGATGCTGCGCCGTCGCACCCGCTCCTCGACGATCCCGGCGACCGTCTTCAGGCCGCCGCCCACCCGCGGCAGATCCGCGTCCTTCAGCCGCACCGGCACGCCGGCCTGCGCCGCCGCCACCGCGGCGATGCCCGACCCCATGAACCCGGCGCCGAGGACGCCGAGCCGCGCGACGGGCCGCGGCGCCGGCGCGGGCGGAGGCACGCCGGGATCCTTCTTCAGGGCCGTGGTCGCGAAGAACACTTCGACCAGGCGGCGTGACACGTCCGTCATCGCCATCTCGCCGAACCGCTCGGCCTCGTACGGCAGTCCCAGCACCTGGCCGCTCGCCAGGCTGTAGCGGATCACGTCCAGCGCGGCGAGCGGAGCCGGGTAGTGGCCCGCCGTCTGCTTCGCGGTCATCGATCGGGCTCGCCGCAGCACGATGGCCTGGCCGAGGGCGGTGCGGTCGAAGAACCATCCCGCCGCTCCGCCCCTCGGCCGCCGGCGCAGCGGAGCGTCCGCCAGCCGCCGCGCCGCGGCCACCGCGACGTCCCGGAGGATGGCCCGCGGGACCAGCTCGTCCACCAGGCCCATCTTGATGGCGCGGTTTGGGCGGACGTTCCGGCCGGTGAGGATGAGGTCGAGCGCGGCGCGCAGGCCGACGACCGGCGGCAGGCGGTTGCAGCCGCCGGCGCCGGGCAGGAGGCCGAGCTTCACTTCCGGTGCGCCGAGCACCGTCCTCGGATCGTCGCTCGCAACGCGGTAGTGGCAGGCGAGCACCAGCTCGAGGCCGCCGCCGAGGCACGCGCCGTGGATCGCCGCCACCACGGGCTTGGGCGAGGTCGCCACCTGGTCGAGCAGCTGTTGACCGACACGCGAGAGACGCGCGGCGTCTTCGGCCGTCCGCGCGGCGACGAACTCGTCGATGTCGGCGCCTGCGACGAAGATGTCCGGCTTGCCCGAGATGATGACCAGCGCGCGCACCGCGGCGTCGGCCTGGAGGCCGGCGAGGAGCGCCGCGAACTCGGCGCGCACGGCGCGCGTGAACTTGTTCACGCTCTCGTCGGGCAGGTCGAACGAGACGACGGCCACGCCGTCGTCCATCACGGTGGTGAAAGCGCCCGTGCCCGAACCCGCGCTCATTCCCGTCTTCACCTCCGCTCGAGGACCATGGCAAACCCCATGCCGCCCTGGGCGCACACGGAGACCAGCCCGAACTGCACGTCGCGGCGGCGCATCTCGTTGGCGAGCGTGGTGACGATGCGCCCGCCCGTGGCGCCGAAGGGGTGGCCGATCGCGATCGACCCGCCCATGACGTTCAGCGTGTCCCGGTTCACCTCGCCCACGCGGCCGCTGCGGCCGAGGTGCTCGCGCGCCCACATATCCGACTCGAAGGCCTGAATATTCGACAGGACCTGCGACGCGAAGGCCTCGTGCATCTCCACCAGGCCGAGCTCCTTCCAGGCGATGCCCGCCCGCTCGAGCGCACGCGGCACGGCGTAGGCCGGACCCATGAGCAGCTGGCCGCCCGGATCCACGGCGGCCACGGCGTACGAGCGCACGTACGCGAGCGGCGCGTAGCCCGCCGCCCGCGCCGCCTCGTCGCTCATCACCAGCACGGCGGAGGCGCCGTCGGTGAGCGGCGACGCGTTCCCCGCGGTCACGGAGCCGTAGCGGCGGTCGAACGCCGGCTTGAGGGCGGCGAGCTGCTCGAGCGTGCCGTCGGTTCGGATGCCGTTGTCCGTCGTGACCGGCTCGTAGGCGGGCGGCACGAACACCGGCGCGATCTCCGCGGTGAGGCGTCCGTCGGCCGTGCCCTGCGCCGCGAGCCGGTGCGAGCGGAGGGCGAACTCGTCCTGGGCGCGCCGCGTGATGCCGTTCTCCTTCGCCATCTTCTCGGCCGACTGTCCCATGGTCTGGCCGGTCGAGGGCTCGGCGATCGCGGGCGTGACCGGGACGAGGTCGCGCGGCCGGGTCCGGGCGAGCGTCGCCAGCCGCTTGCCGAGCGTGCGCGCCCTGCTGGCCTGCACGAGCAGCTCGGCGAACCGCCGCGAGTGGAGGATCGGGATGTCCGACAGCGACTCCGTCCCGCCGGCGACGATCACGTCCGCCTGCCCGAGCGCGATCTGGTCGTAGGCCTCGGCGACGGCCTGCCCCGAGGAGGCGCACGCGCGATTGAGCGAGAACGCGGGCACGGTCTTCGGGAACTGGGGCAACAGGCTGACCTCGCGCGCGACGTTCGGCGCGAGCACCGACGGGATCACCTGCCCGAACACCACCTGGTCCACCTTCGCCGGCTCGATCTCCGTCCGCGCCAGCAGCTCGCGGGTGGCGAGCCGCGCGAGCTCGACGGCGCTGATGTCCTTGAGGACCGTTCCGGACTTCGCGAAGGGGGTGCGACAGCCCGCGACGATGGCGACCCGACGACCGTTCTGCCCGACCATGATCCGGCTCCGTGTTCCGGCGCGCGCGGTGCCCGCCGGCTGCAGCAAAGCTAGCCCGGGCCCCGGGCGTGGGCCAGCGCAGCAGCACCGTGCGGACGCGCCGTTTTGGTGGCAAATTGGGCCATGGACCCGGCGTTCTCCGCTGAGACGCGCCATGCGGATCTCGAGGCGATGGCCGCCGGGCCGCTCGACCTGCTGGTGATCGGCGGGGGCATCACCGGCGCGGGCATCGCCCGCGACGCGGCGCGGCGCGGCATCCGCACCGCGCTGCTCGAGGGCGGCGATTTCGCCAGCGGCACGTCGAGCCGCTCGACCCGCCTGGTGCACGGCGGGCTCCGCTACCTGGAGCATGGCTGGCTGCGGCTGGTGTTCGAGGCCAGCCGCGAGCGCCGGATCCTGCTCCGCATCGCGCCGCACCTCGTGCGGCCGATGGCGTTCCTCTTCCCGGTGCACGCCGGCGCGCGCGTCGGCCGCGCCCGGCTCGCCGCCGGCCTGTGGCTGTACGATCTCCTGTCCGCCTTCCGCAACGTGCACGTGCATCGCACGCTGTCGCGCCGGGCGGTCCGCAAGACCGAGCCGCAGCTCCGCTCGAAGGGCCTGCTCGGGGGCGCCGTGTACTACGACGCCTGCTGCGACGACGCGCGCCTGGTGCTGGCCAACGTCCGCGCCGCCCACCGCGCCGGCGCGCTGGTCGCGAGCTACGCCGCCGTGCGCTCCTTCGAGAAGGCCGCCGGCCAGCTCCGCGGCAGCGTCGTCGACGATCTCGTCGACGGCCGGCAGCTGACGGTCCGCGCCCACGTGACGGTGAACGCGACCGGGCCGTGGGCCGACGCGATCCGGCAGATGGACGAGCCGGGGGCGGAGCCGGTGCTGCGCCCGACCAAGGGCGTCCACGTCGCCGTTCCCCACGCCCGCGTCGGGAACACCGGGGCGCTCACGATGACGTCGCCCATCGACGGCCGCGTGATGTTCGTGCTGCCGTGGGACGACGTCACCGTCATCGGCACGACCGACACCGACTATGACGGCGACCCTGGCGCCGTCGGTCCGACGGCCGACGACATCACGTATCTGCTGCGCTCGGCCAACGCCCTGTTCCCCGACGCGCGGCTGGCGCCCGCCGACGTGATCGCGGCGTGGGCCGGACTCCGGCCCCTGCTCCGGGACGGTGGCCAGGCGGCGACCGCCGCCGTGCCGCGCGAGCACCGGATTCTCGAGAGCGCCTCCGGCCTGCTGACCATCACCGGCGGCAAGCTCACCACCTACCGGTCCATGGCGGCCGAGCTGGTCGACCTCGTGGCGATGCGGCTCCACCGGCTCGACGGACGCAGCCTCGCCGGGCGCGCGCCGACTGCCGACGAGCCGTTGCCCGGCGGCGAGGTCGCGGACCTCGAGCTGCTGGTCCGGGAGCTGGTGAAGGAGCGGCTGAGCGAGGCGGCGGCACGTCACCTGGTCGCCACCTACGGCTCCGAGGCGATGGCGGTCGCCAACCTGGCGGTCCGGGACAGCCTGCTGGCGGAGCCGCTCGCCTCCGGCATGCCGGTGCTGCGCGCCGAAGTGGTGCACCAGGCGCGGCGCGAGATGGCGCTGTCCGTCAGCGACGTGATGATGCGCCGCACGCACCTGTTCCGGCAGCACCCCGGGCAGGGGACCGAGGTGTCGCCGGTCGTCGCCGGGTTGCTCGCGCGCGAGCTGGGCTGGGACGCCGCCCGCGAGGCGGCGTCGCTGGCCGGCTACCTGGCCGAGGTGCAGCGCATGCGGCAGGCGCTCACGCCGCCGCCGGCTTCCTGACCCGCGCCATGTCGGTCGCGACGGTCGGCACCGCGAGCAGCAGCAGTGCGCCTCCCAGCAGGCCGACCGCGGGCAGCGTCATCAGGGCGATGCGCAGCCCGTAGCGGTCCGACAGCACGCCCACCACCGGGAGCGCGATCGCGTCGCCGGCGATGTGGATGAAGAAGACGTAGGCCCCCATCACGGTGGCCGCGATCCCGCGCGGCACCACGTCGAACAGCACGGCGGCGACCGGGCCGTTGTACCAGGTGAAGAAGAACACCACCACGAAGAACAGCCCCGAGAACAGCCGCACGTCGTTCACCAGGAGCAGCACCACGCAGATCGGCGCGCCGGCCAGAAAGCCGATGGCGCTGGCGATGACGCGTCCCGCCGGCGTCCGCTCCATCAGCCGGTCGCCCGAGCGCCCCCCGATCCACGACCCGAGCACGCCCGCCACCAGGCCGACGAGGCCGATCTGGCGGCCCGCCTGCAGCAGCGACATGTCGAGCACCCGCTGGAGGTAGCTCGCCGACCACGCCACCAGCGAGTTCATCGCCGCGGTCGTCAGCGCGCCCCCGATGAACATCCAGATGAGGGTAGGCGTCCGGAGCACGACCGCCGCGGCGTCCAGCATCTCGTCGACGGCGTCGCCCGGCACGCCCGGCAGCAGCTTGTGACGCCACCGCATCGCGACCCGGACCCACTTGAGGATCGTCCACACGAGTCCGACGCCCACGATCGCGCCGAACACGGCGGTGTCCGCGGCGGCCGGCAGCCCCCGGAACAGCACCATCGCCCCGAAGGCTGCCGCGCCGACCGGGATCGACAGCAGGAGCGGGAGACCGGCCCGCAGCACCAGGCGCGGGGTGATGGCGAACGGCCGGACCGGTCGCCGGGCGGCCGCGCGCGCCGTCGGACGCGGATCGCGCAGCCGCGCGAGCAGCACGGCGAACACGAGGCCGGGCAGCCCCACCACGATCAGCGCCGTGCGCCACCCGAACGCGGTGGCCAGGTGGCCGCCCAGCCAGACCGCCAGCACGCCGCCGACGGCCAGCCCGGCCCAGAAGATCCCCATCGCCTGCGCGCGGCCGCGATCGGGGAAGTAGTCGGCGAGCATCGCCTGCGCCGACGGCAGGTACGACGACTCCGCCGCACCGACGACGCCGCGCGTGGTCAGGAGGTGCCAGTACGAGACCGCCATCCCGCCGGCGGCGGTGAAGCCGCTCCACAGCGCCACGCCGCCGGCGATGACGGCGCGGCGTGAGCGCAGGTCGGACAGCACGCCCGCGCCCAGTGCGCCCAGGGCGAAGGCGATGGCGTACGACGAGCCCAGCCAGCCGAGCTGCGTGTCCGAGATGTCCAGCTCGTCCTTGATCGGCTCGAACAGGGCGAGGATGATGTTGCGGTCGAGGTAGTTCAGCAGGTTGCCGAGCGCCAGCAGTGCGAGCGCGTACCACAGGTACCGGCCGCTCAGGGCCGGCCGGCCGCCGGCCTCGCTCACCGCGTCACCGTCCGCGACGCGCCCGCCGACCTAGAACAGCCCATCCACCGACCGGCCGGTCATCGGCTCCGACCGCATCGCCATCAGCTTTTCGCGCGCCCGCACGATCACGTCCACCGCGACGGCGGGGTCGTCGGTGACGTGGAAGATGTCCAGGTCGCGCACGTCGATCTTCCCCTGCGCCGCCACCGTCGTCCGCAGCCAGTCCACCAGCCCACGCCAGTAGTCGGTGCCGAACAGCACCACGGGGAAGTGCTTGATCTTGCCGGTCTGGATGAGCGTCAGCGACTCGAACAGCTCGTCCAGCGTACCGTAGCCGCCCGGGAAGACCACGAAGCCGATCGAGTACTTCACGAACATCGTCTTGCGGACGAAGAAGTACCGGAAGTGCATCGCGGTGCCGACGTACTCGTTGGTGCCCTGCTCGAAGGGCAGCTCGATGTTCAGGCCGATGGACGGGCCGCCGCCCTCCTGGGCGCCGCGGTTGGCCGATTCCATGATGCCCGGCCCGCCGCCCGTGATGATGGAAAAACCGGCGCCGGCGAAGCGGCGCGCGGTCTCGGTCGCCGCCCGGTAGTGCACGTCGTCCGGCTTGGTGCGCGCCGAGCCGAAGAACGTGACCCCGGAGGTCACGCCCGCCAGCGTGTCGAACCCCTCCACGAACTCGCCCATGATCCGCAGCACGCGCCACGGGTCCGACGACACGAACTCGCGCCGCCGCTCGATGGGATGCGGGACGCTGAACAGACGCTCGTCCTCGGTCGGCCCGAGGTGCCTCGGTCCGCTGCGACGATCGCCAGCTGCTGACATCGGGAACCCTCTTGCCACGGGGTGAGGGGGCGAATATACAGGTTCCATCTTGGTGGCACAAAGAACGACGACGCGCACGTGGCGCGCGCTGGCGCTCGCCCTCGTCGGGCGGGCCATCATCAATCCGCGCGTCGCACGGGACCTCGTGGCCCTCGCCTGGTCCATGCGCCGGCGCGGCTGGTACCGGGAGCCGCCGTTCCTCCCCCTGCCTCCGCCGGAGTACGTGCGGTGGCGGATGCACACGGCCTACGGCGACGAGCGCGCGGTTCCCCCGCCCGAGGACGTCGTGCGGGTGGCGCGCTGGCGGCGGGATCTGCTGGCGCCGTGACCCCTCACGCCCTCGCCGCGACGGCGAAGACCCTCGCCCGCGACCTCGGGTTCGACGCCTGCGGCGTCACGGACCTCGCGCCCTCGGCCGCCGCCGCTGCGCTCGACCGCTGGCTGGCCCGCGGCTACCAGGGCGACATGCGCTATCTCGAGCGCCAGGCGCCGCGCCGCCGGGAGCCCGCGCGGGCCTGGCCCGGGGCGAGGTCCGCGATCGTCGTGCTCCACAACTACTGGCAGCGGGTCGGCGAGCCGGCGGCGGGGCGCGGCCGCATCGCGCGCTACGCGCTCGGCGACGACTACCACGCGGTGATGCAGGCGAAGCTCGAGCGGCTCGGGACCGGTCTCGCCGCCGCCGCGGGTACGGGACAGTGGCGCGCCTACGCGGACGCCGGCCCCCTGCCCGAGCGGGAACTCGCGCGACGCGCCGGCCTGGGGTGGATCGGCAAGAACACGATGCTGATCCATCCGCACATCGGCTCGTTCACGTTCGTCGGCGTGCTGCTCACCGACCTCCGGCTCGCCGCCGACGCGCCGTTCGAGGCCGACCGCTGCGGCACGTGCCGCCGCTGCCTCGACGCGTGCCCGACCGGGGCGTTCCCCGAGCCGCGCGTGCTCGACGCCACCCGCTGCATCTCCTACCTCACGATCGAGACCCGCGGCCCCGTGCCGGAGTCGCTGCAGCCCGCGATCGGCGACTGGCTGTTCGGTTGCGACGTGTGCCAGGACGTCTGCCCGTGGAACGTCCGCTTCGCGCGGGAGACGACGGAGCCGCGCTACCGGGCGCGGCCCGCCGCCGCGTGGCCCGCCCTCCGGGACATCGCCACGATGTCGGCGCGGCAGTTCGACGAGCTGCTGGGGACCACCGCGCTCGAGCGCGCAGGACGCGCCGGCCTGGCGCGCAATGCCGAGGTGGTCCTCCGCAACGGCGGGCGACGGCGGGAGCGCGAATGCCCGGCGGCGTGAAGGGGCTCGCGGCGGCCGAGCGGGTGGCCGCGATCAAGGAGAGCCTGGCGGCCGGCCTCGCGAAGGTCGATCCGTACCACCGGCTGCAGGGCCGGCCGGTGCGCTACCAGCTCACGGCGGGCCAGACGCTGGAGATCACGTTCCGCGACGTCCCGAGCATCGGCGAAGCGGAGGTCAACGGCGTGAAGCGGCTCCTCGGCGGCAAGTCGTTCTGTGCGGTGAGCCCTCAGTCCCGCGAGCGGATCCTCGTCCGGTTCGTCGTACCGCTGGACCAGGCCTAGGGAGCGGACTGCCGGCGCCGCCCGGCCACCAGGCCGAGCCACACGGCGAGCAACGCCCACGCGAGTCCCACCAGCACCGTCCGCGCGTCCGTGCGCGGTCCGCCCGGCGACGGCACCTCGTACCAGTGGCGGAGCGCGTCCTGCACCAGCGTGCCGGCCGGCGCGCCGTAGGCCGTGGCCAGCGCCGAGGCGGCCGGCGCGGCCGAGTGCCAGAAGGCGGCGAATCGCTCCGGGGCGCCGGCGGCGAGCAGGAACGCCAGCAGCCGCGCAGGCGAGAGCGTCGCGTCCGCGTACCGGTCCCGGTCGCCCGTCTCGAGGCCCATCGCCCGCAGGCACGGGCTCGGGGCTCCCCGCAGGCAGCTGCCCGCCAGCCACGCGGGCGTCCACCACGGCGCATCGTACGAACCGAGCCCGTTGCGGACCTCCCGTCGCCGCACGGTACGACGCGCCTCGAGCAGTGTCGTCGTGAGCGGATACCACTGGTACCAGAGCCTCGCGTCGCCGACCGCCCAGCGCTCGACCGCCGCGCCCGGGGCCCCGAACCGCGCGTACAGGGCGCACGCGCCCAGCCACCGGGTCACCGGGCGCCCGGATGCGTCGTGGGCCACGTAGGTCGCGGCGCGGACCCACTCCGCCCGGGCGTAGAAGTTCACCGTCACGATGCAGGCGTGGCCGGATCCCGCCCGGTCGAGCAGCTCGCGCACGGTCCAGTACCAGGCGACCTCGCCGCGCTCGCGAGCCGGGTCCGACAGCAGCGCGACCACGAGCGGCATGCCCGCGGCTCCGGCGCGCGGGTACAGCTCCAGCTCCCGCGTCACCGCGTCCAGCCAGAATCGGGCGGAGTCGGCCCCGAGGGGCGTCTCGTAGACGAGCGTGACGGCACCGTCGGTGGCGTGGAGCGCGCGCGGCCCGCGGGACGCCGCCAATATCGAATCGGCCAGTGCGGCGTGCTGGACGCTCGCCTGCTGCACCCGCAGCGCCGTCTGCACGTCGCGGCGGTACGAAGCCGGTGCGTTGCCGCCCCAGAAGACCGGAGAGGACGTGCGGACGAAGGGGAACGGGCCGCGATCCTCCTCGGGAACGCGCGGCGGCAGCAGCGCGACGAGGAGGAGGAGCGCCGCGAGGACGGGGCCCCACAGCCACGCCTGCCGGTTCAGCGCCATCGTCCGCTCCGCGACGCGGCCAGGATCAGGAGCCCCGCGACGAGCACCGCCGGCCAGGCGTCCCGCAGGTTCGCCGTGACCCGCGGCTGTCCTCCTCCGGTCATCACCCAGCTGCGCCAGCCACGGACGAGCGAATCCTCCGGCACGCCCACGGCTCGTGCGAACCGGTCGCCGACGCCGCCGTTCCGGTCCGCGAGCGCCCGCAGGAGCGCGCCCTTCGGACCGCGCGTCCGCACGTAGCCCGCGAAGCTCGCCAGCGGCACCGGGCCGGCGGGTATCGGAGGAAGAAAACCGAGGGCCACCAGTCGCAGGCACGCGAAGTCCGAACCCACCGTGCAGTCGTGTGCCAGGCCCACCGCCGCGCGCGACGGGAACCAGCGGCCGGAGACGAGCACCCGGAGCTCCGCCGGCCGGAAGCGCGTGGCCGGAGCGGCCGCGTCCAGGCCCAGCCACCGCCGGCACCCCGAGATCAGGCCGGCGAGGCAGTCTCCTCCGGCCCGCGTCTCTCCCTGCATCAGCTCGCGGACCGCTTCCGGGCCCTCGCGCCGCATGGTCCACGCGAGGCCCATGTCCAGCGGCAGCCAGACACGCCACGTCGAATCCAGGGTCTGCCGGTAGCTCCTCGCGAGCTCGGCCGCGACGGTCCAGCCGTCGGCCAGGGAATCGGGGCCGGGCTCCACTCCCACCGGGATCCGGATCCGCCCGGCTAGGCCCTCTGCCCGCACCGTCGCCTCGACGTCCGTGGCGGCCAGCCCCACGGCCATCCGGCCCGCGAGGAAATCGACCGGCACGGCGTCCCGCACGTAGGCCCAGGCTCCGGCCGCGACGCGGCTGCCCGTCGCGGCGCCGACCGCCTCCGGCAGCAACGTGGTCACCGCGCCCGCGTCGAACCGCCGCGCCCGGCGCTGCCGGAGCGTCTCGCGGGCGGCCGCCGAGTCCTGGAGCCCGATCCGGTGCCACAGCGATTCGGCCCGCGCCAGCAGGGCTCGCGCCGGGGCGCGCGGCTGTTGCGCCCGGGCGGCCACGCCCCAGAGAGCCAGTGCGAGCAGCGCCGGTCCGGCCCTACACATCGAACAACGCCCACCGGCCGATCAGGATGCTCAGCGGTCCCGGCCAGTTCGTGAGCCACATGAGAACGGTCGGCGTCACCGTCGCGCGGAGGTCCATCACCGTGAGCACGCCGTCCGCGAGCAGCAGACCGCCGATGACGCCGAGCACCACCAGCGCGGCGCGCCGGGTGCTGATCGAGATCGCGAAGAACACCGCGTAACAGACGAGGACGGCGAGGAAGAACCGCGCCGTGAGCTGGAGCGGGTAGGCGTGCACGCCGCTCGGCAGCGTGACGGACGCGGCGGCCGCCAGCGACCCGACGCCGAGCGCCGCCGTGGGCGCCAGCAGCAACGCGGCCCCGGCGGCGAAGCGCAGCCACACGTAGCGGGCGCGCGAGAGCGGGAGGGACAGGGCGTACACGTGCTTGCCCGCGTGGTCGGACGTCCAGGCACCGATGCCCGTCAGCACGCCGACGAGGACCGCGAAGCCGGGAAGCAGCAGTCCGATCTGCTGCGCTCCGTACAGCCACTGCGCGACGCGGCCCGCCGGAGCGCCCTCGAGGCGTCCGCCGTAGGTGACCGTGAGCAGCGGCAGCGCGAAGGCGAGCACCGCCAGGAGGATGACCGGCAGCCGCAGCGCCTTCCACTGGGACTGGAGAATCCGTCGGAACACGCTCGCCTCCCCTCTCACGCCAGCGGCGCCCGCGACGCCCTCAGCAGCTCGACGAACCCGTCCTCGAGGTCCAGGTCGGCGACCTCCCGCAGCTCCGCGTGGGCCGCGTCGAGCCACTCGGCCATCCGCGGCTCCCAGCCCCGCACCACCCACGTCTGCTCGCCTCCGGACGGCTCTCGGTTCAGCACCACGAACGGCGCGCCCGCGACGGACTCCGGCGCCCGGATCAGCCGCAGGCGCTTGATGCCGTTCTTGAAGTCCTGCATCGGCAGCTCCGCGACCAGCCTTCCCTCGTCCAGGACCCCGACCCAGTCGCAGATCCGCTCCAGCTCGTGCACCAGGTGGCTCGAGATGAACACCGTCGCGGCCCCCGCGGCCCCCTGCGAGCAGAAGTCCACCAGCGCCGCCAGCACGTCCCGGCGCACCACCGGATCGAGTCCGTCGGTCGGCTCGTCCAGCACCAGCAGCCGCGGACGCTGCCCGAGTGCGAGCAGCACGAGCAGCTTCCCCATCTCGCCCTTGGACAGGTCCGACAGCTTGCGCGTGGCCGGCAGCGCGAAGGCGGCCTGCAGCTCCGCCGCGTACCCGTGGTCGAAGCCGGCGTAGAACGCCGCGTGCAGCTGCAGCGCCTCGCGCACCGTCAGGTGGGGGTAGAGGTGCGGGCGCTCCGGCACGTAGCCGGTCTGGGCGAGGATCGCCGGCAGGTCGCGCGGCACGACGCGCCCGAGCACGCTGATGCTGCCGCTCCGCGGCCGCAGCATCCCCAGGAGCAGCCGGATGGTCGTGGTCTTGCCCGATCCGTTCGGGCCGAGAAAGCCGTAGATCGAGCCTTCGGGCACGTGGAGGGCGAGATCGCGGATCGCGAAGTCGCGGCCGGCGCGGTAGGCCAGTCCGCGCGTCTCGATGGCGTGGCTCATGTCGCCCTGCCCTTCAGCTCGGCCTTCAATGCCTGGTCCAGGTCCTCGCGCGTGACGCCCAGCGCGGCCGCGTCCCGCAGCAGGCGCCGCACCAGCCGGCGGGCCTCCCGCTGGCGCTCCGCCTCCCGTTTCGGCTCCGCCAGCGCGCGCACGAAGGTGCCCGCCCCCTGCCGGCTCTCGACCACACCGACCTCCTCGAGCTCGCGGTACGCCTGCACCACCGTCGCCGGATTGACCCGCAGCTGCGCCGCGAGCTGGCGCACCGACGGCAGCGCCGTGCCCGGTGCGAGGTCCCCGGTCGCCACGGCGATCCGCACCCGGTCGGCGATCTGCGCGTAGAGTGGAACGGGACTGCGAGGATCAATGTGCCGGAACACGTCCCCCGCCATCTGTATCGCTGTTACGATACAGTGGCACTTTGGGGGCTTTCTGTCAAGAGGGGCGCAGCACCAGCAGCGTGATCTCCGGGGGACAGCCCCAGCGGATCGGCGCCGTGATGGCCCCGAGGCCGCGCGAGACGTACAGCTGCCGGCCCGCTTCGCGCACCGCTCCCGCCAGGTACCGGAACCCGAACTGCGAGGGCACGTAGGGGGGCCCGAGCCAGGGCAGGTGCGCCTGGCCCCCGTGGGTGTGGCCGGAAAGCATGAGGTCGAGGCGCCGCTCGGCGGGCCAGAACGCGAACACGTCCGGATCGTGCGACACCACGATCCGGGGCACGCGCTCGGGAACGCCCGCGACCGCGGCGTCGAAGTCGATCACGTCGAAGCGCAGGTCGCCGACGCCCGCGACGGCGAGCGCATCCGCACCGCGCCGGATGGCCACCGGCCGGTTGCGGAGCTCGACCACGCCCGCGCGGTCGAGCGCGTCGCGCACCACGGCGGCGCCCACGTAGTGGTCGTGGTTCCCGAGGACGCCGAAGACGCCGTCGGGCGCCGCCAGCGGCCGCAGCAGGTCGACGAGGCCGGGCGCGTACCGCGCGCTGTGCGAGAGGTAGTCGCCGCCGAGGAGGATGAGGTCGGGCTCGAGCGCGAGCGCCGCGGCGACGGCGCGGGCGATCCACGACTTCGGCACCACGGCCGAGTAGTGCAGGTCGGAGAGAAACGCGACGCGGTAGCCGTCGAAGCCCCGCCCGAGACCCTGCAGGGACACGTCGCGCCGCTCCACCGCCAGCCGCTTGAGGCTCCACAGTCCGAACGGACCGGAGAGGATCTCGATGGCGTGGCTGGCCAGGTTCTCGAGCCGCCGTCGGCGACCGGGGACGAGGGGGCTCGTCCGCGGCACGTGGCGGGGCGAGCGGATCAGCGGGCCGATCACGACCCGGCGCGCGCCCGCCCCGTCCGCGGTGGCTCGGCGCTACAGGCCGGTCGGGT
>DASPSV010000186.1:0-9359 GCA_035623755.1 Gemmatimonadales bacterium | reverse complement strand
CAGGGCTCCGGTGCTCCCCGCGGTCGTGTCGCCCGCGGCCGCCGCCTGGCCCGACGGCTTGCCCGGCTGGCCGCAGCCGACGAGGACGACCGCCGTCACTATGAGCGCCCGCGCGTTCATGACATCCTCCGAAGTGGGAGTTCAATAATGAACGCGTCACCGCGTCCGGTGCCAGACCCCGCCCGCCTCGAGGCCGACGTGCGCGCGCTGGCCCGGGTGCGGCACCCCCTCGCCGCGCCCGAGGCGCTCGCCGCCGCCGAGGACTACGTCGCCCTGGAGCTGGGGGCGGCGGGCCTCAGGGTGGAGCGGCAGCTGTTCGAGTTCGGCGGCGCGGAGTACCGGAACGTGGTGGCGACCCGTGACGGCGCCGACGGCGACCGGCCGTGGGTCGTGGTCGGCGCCCACTTCGACTCGCGGGCCGGCTCGCCGGGCGCGGACGACAACGCCAGCGGCGTCGCGGCCCTGCTCGAGGTGGCGCGGATGCTCCGCGGCGCGCGGCTGCCGGCCACGATCCAGTTCGTGGGCTTCAACCTCGAGGAGCTGCAGCGCAAGCCGCTCCGCTACGCGATCGGGAGCCGGGCGTACGCGCGCTGGCTTCGCGCGCGCGGCCAGCGCGTCGCGGGAGCGCTGGTGCTGGAGATGCTCGGCTTCACCTCGCCGACGCAGGGAGCGCCGCCCGGCGCGCGGCTGTTCTCGCCCGTGCCGCGGGTGGGCAACTTCCTCTCGGCGGTGGGGGATCGGCGCTCGCGAGCGCTCCTCGCGGCGTTCCTGCGCGCCGCCGCGCCGCACGTGCCGGTCGCGGACCTCACCGTCCCGCTCCGCGGCTGGCTGCTGCCCGACACCCGTCGCTCGGACAACGCGCGGTTCTGGGACGAGGGCTACGCGGCGCTGATGATCACCGACACGGCGAACTTCCGGAACCCGCACTACCACCGGGCGAGCGACACGCCCGACACCCTCGACTACGCGTTCCTCACCCGGGCCACGGCGGCCGTCGCCGCCGCGATCGGCGAGCTGGCGGGAGCCGCGCAGCCGAGCCCGGCACGGCCGGGCGCGTCGGCCGGGGAGGCGTTCGCGGGCTAGCTGACCTTGAACACCTTGTCGCCGGTCCGGACGCGATCGGCGACCTGCAGCCCGAACTCGTCGGCCGGCTTGGCGGTGTCGATCTTGACGTGTTCGACCTCCATCGACGTCACCGTCTCGGTCAGGTCGGTGTGCGCACCCTTGATGTGGATCTGATCGCCGACCTTGATTTGGTCCGCGGTCATCTTCACGATCGCGACGTGCGGGCGGTCGAAATAGTGCGTCACGACGCCAACCTCGAGCTCCGGCATACGGCCTCCCCACGGGGGACGGCTCTATCGTATCCCGCCGGGGCGCGCTCCGCGAGGGTGGCCGGCGGGAGCCCGGCACCTGCCGGACCGGGGCCCGCCGCCGTATTTTTGAGCCTCCCATAGTCACCCGGGCCACTCCAACGCACGCTCGCTCGCACGCGCTGCCGCACGGGGCGGCCGTCTTCCTCCTTGCCGTCTGCGCCACTGGCACCCTGAGAGGCCAGTGCCCGGACGGCACGCCGCCGCCGTGCGCGTCGCGGCCGTATCACGCCCCCGCGCCGCCGCCCAACAGCGTCGCGGTGCTCTACTTCGACAACCTCTCGCGCGACACGAGCGATGCGTACCTGGCCGACGGCCTGACCGAGGAGATCATTGCGCGCCTCGGCGATATCCCGCGCCTCCAGGTCAAATCGCGCAGCGCGGTGCGCCGCTTCCGCGGCTCGGCGGACGACCCGGCCGCGCTGGGCCGCGCGCTGGCCTCGGTGTACCTCGTGACGGGCGGCGTGCGGCGCGCCGGCGAGCGGCTGCGGGTGGACGTCGAGCTCATGCGCGCGGCGACCGGCGTGCGGGTGTGGGGCCACCAGTACGAGCGGCCCGCGGGCGACCTGTTCGCGATCGAGGGCGACATCGCGCAGGAGGTCACCCGGAACGTGGCCGGCCAGCTGCTGCCGTCCGAGCGCGGGCGGCTCTCGGCCGCGCCGACGACGAGCCCGGCCGCCTACGACCTGTATCTCCGCGGCGCCCGCGCCCTGTGGTCGGCGAGCGTCCAGGGCGCCGAGCAGGCCATCGCCCTGCTCGAGGACGCGCTGCGGCTCGACCCGCAGTTCGCGGCCGCGCAGGGCCGGATCGCGTACGCCTACGGCTGGCTGGTGAACTGGAACCTCACGCTGCCGGGCGTCGCGCGGGACAGCCTGGTGGCGCGGGGGCTCGTGTTCGCCGACCGGGCGCTGAGCGAGGACTCGGCCTCGTCCGACGGCTGGCTGGGCCGCGGGATGCTGCTGTTCTACCGCGAGCCGCCCGACTATGCCGGCTCCGTCGAGGCGCTGGGCCGGGCGGTGGCGCTGGACTCCGGCAACGCCGCGGCGCACCAGGCCTTCGGCATGGCGCTGCGCCGCCTGGGGGACTTCCGGCGCTCGGAAGCGGAGTATCGCCGCGCGGTCGCCGTGGACCCCGACAACGCCCACTCGATGGCCGACCTCGGCATCATCGCCTTCACGTTCCGGCGATTCGCCGAGGCCCGCGCCTGGTACGACAGCGCGCTGGCGCACGACGCCGGAGCCTGGTTCGCCGTGATGTTCGGCGCCCGGCTCCGGCTCGACATGGGGGACACCGCCGGCGCACGGGCGGACGCGGCGCGACTGGCGGCGCTGAGTCCCTCGGGCTCACGGCCGATGGTGCAGGCCATCGCGGCCCAGATCGACGCCCTCGCGGGGGACACCGCCGCGGCGCGCGCGGACCTGGCGCCCGCCCTGCGCGACGTGGAGGGATCGGGCGGCGCGGTCGAGATCCGGGAGGGCTTCGAGACCGCCCTCGCCCTCGCAGCGCTCGGCGAGCGTGACCGGGCGCTCGGGGTGCTGGCGCGTGTCCGGCCGCGCGGCGGGTGGCTGTGGTCGTACCTCATCATGCCCTGGTTCGACGCGATTCGCAGCGACCCGCGCTTTCAGGCGCTGCTGCGCGAGTGCCGTCCGCCGGGCGCGGTGGACCCGACGTGAGCGGAGGCTTCCGACTGGCCTCCGCCTCCCTTGGCCCCCGGCCGCACGTGGCTGGGTCCAGGACCTCGGGGCTGTTCTTGCTTCTTGCCGTCTGTGCAACTGGCAACTTGAAGAGCCAATGCCCCGACGGCACGCCGCCGCCGTGCGCGGCCGCGCCGCGAGCGCTGGCGGCCGCCCGCGTACCCGACGCCAACAGCGTGGCTGTCCTGCCGTTCGAGAACGTGCGGCGAGACACCGCGGACGCCTACCTGAGCGACGGCCTGGCCTCCTCGATCGCCACCAGTCTCGCGCAGGTGCCGCGCCTCTCGGTCCGGAGCCCCGGCTTCGTGCGCCGGGTGAGCCAGTCCGGCGTGCACGACGAGCGGGCGCTCGGCCGGCAGCTCGACGTGCGCTACCTGGTCGAGGGCGAGTACCAGCGCGGCGGCGACCGCATCCGCGTGGCGGTGCGCCTGGTGACCCTGCCGAGCGGCACCGAGCGCTGGGGCGACGCCTTCCTCCGGCCCAGCGCCGACCTGCTGGGCGTGCAGGAGGACATCGCGCGCGAGGTGGCGACCCGCATCGCGGGCGCGCTGCTGCCGGCCGAGACGCGTGCCCTGGCCGCCCGGCCCACGCACAGCGGTGCCGCCTACGACCTGCTGCTGCGAGGGAACTTCCACCTGGCGCAGCGCACGCCGGCGGGCGTGCGGCTCGCCATCGACTCCTACCAGGCGGCGTCCCGCCTCGACTCGACCTACGCCGACCCGCTGGCGCGCGTGGCCTACGCCTACGGCCTGGTGCTGTCGTACGACTGGGACTTCGGCCTGTCGCGCGACAGCGCCCTGGCCCTCGGCGTGGCCGACGCTGAGCGCGCGGTGCGCCTCGACTCGCTCTCGTCCGACGCGTGGATGGCGCGCGGCCTCATGCGCACCTACCTGAACCCGCTCTCCTTCGAGGGCGTGCTGCCGTCGCTGGAGCGAGCCGTGCGCCTCGACCCGCGCAACGTGGAGGCGTGGCATCAGTACGGCACGCAGCAGCAGTACATGAACGACCCGGCCGGTTCCGATACCAGCCTGCGGCGCGCGGCGGCCCTGGAGCCCGACCGTGCCGTGACGCTGACCAACATCGGCACCGGTCTCGAGCTGGCCGGCCGGTACGACGAAGCCCGGCGCTGGTGCGACAGCGCGCTCGCCCTGAACCCGGGCTGGGCCTACGGGCTAGCGGCGCGGATGCGCATCGCCATCGCGCAGTACGACACGGCGACGGCTCGCGCGACCGCCGCTTCCCTGGGCGCGATCACCGCGCCGGGTGCCGTCCCGGCCGTGATGGCGGCGCTGGCTCAGTACGACGCCTGGCGTGGCGACACGGTGTCGGCGCGAGCGCACGCGGAGCGCGCGGTGGCGGCGTACGGCGGCAATCCGCGCGAGCAGTGGCTGGGGATTCCCACGGCCATGGCGCTCGCCGAGGCCGGCGAACGGGATCGCGCGCTTGACCTGCTCGTTCGGCTCCAGCCGCACGGCATCACGATGCACCTGCTGCTGCGCACCTCGGGCTTCGATCCGGTGCGCGCGGACCCGCGCTTCGCGCGGCTGTTCGCCGAGACCGCGCCGCCCGGGCCGCCGCGGTGAGCCGCTTGCTTCTGCATTCTGTCCTGCTTGGCCCGCGCCCGCTGGTGGCTCGGTCAAGGACCGCCGGGCTGTCCTTGCTTCTTGCCGTCTGCGCCACCGGCAACGTGAAGAGCCAGTGCCCGGACGGCACGCCGCCGCCGTGCTCCGTGCGCACGGCGCGCGTGGCGGCCCCGCCCTCGAACAGCGTCGCGGTCCTCTACTTCGAGAACCTCTCCCGCGACACGTCGGACGCCTACCTCGCCGACGGCCTGACCGAGGAGATCATCATCCGCCTCGGCCAGGTGCACCGGCTCGACGTCAAGTCGCGGTTCGAGGTGCTGCGCTTCCGCGGCCGCCCGCTGCTCGATCCGGCGGCCACCGGCCGCGCGCTCGGCGCCGCGTACCTCGTGGCGGGCAGCGTCCAGCACGCGGGCGACCGCGTGCGGATGCGGGTCGAGCTGCTGCGCGCGCCGACCCGGACCCAGGTGTGGGGCGACGTGTTCGACCGCTCCAGCAGCGACGTGCTCACGCTCGAGTCCGACATCGCCGGCGCGGTGGCCTCCGCGATCACGGGCCAGCTGCTGCCCGGCGAGCGCACGCGCCTCGCGCAGCCCCTCACCTCCGATCCGGTCGCGTACGAGCAGTACCTGCGCGGCCTCCAGGCCGTCCACAACTTCGGCGACGAGGCCGCGCTGCGGAGCGCCGTGGCCTACTTCGACCGCGCGATCGCGCGCGACTCGAGTTTCGCCGCCGCGTTCTCCGGCAAGGCGGTGGCCTGGAGCATGCTCGCCGACGGCTACGTGACCCCGCGCGAGGGCTACGGGCAGACGCGCCTCGCGGCCGGCCAGGCCCTGGCGCGCGACTCCTCGCAGGCGCTGGGGTGGGCCATGCTGTCGAACGCGGCCGTGCTGGATCTCGACGCGCACGAGGTCGAGCGGCTGGCGCGCCGCGGGATCGCGCTGGACCCGCACGGCGGCTGGTCCCGCCTCCTCCTGTCCTCGGCGCTGTACGCGGAGGGGAAGACCGACTCCGCCTTCAGCGAAGCACGCCGCGCGTGGCAGGACGATTCGCTGTTCTCCATCATGAGCGTCTGGTACGTCAGCGTGCTGGTCGGTACCGGCCGCCTCGATACCGCCACGGCCATGATCCCCCGCATCCGGGCCATTCTCTCGCCCGCGGACGCCGACCCGCTCGAGGGCATGGTGCTGGGCGCGCGTGGCGACTGGCGCGCGGCCGCCAGGCTTCTGGACTGGCGCTACTACGGCGGCTGCTACGACGCGGGGATGTACGTGCGCGCGCGCCTGGCGCTGGGCGATACGGCGGCCGCGCGCGCCGTGGTGGACTCCATGGTCTCGGCGCGCACGCCGGGCTACTACAACCCGGTGGCGCTGGCGCGGGCCTACGCCGCGCTTGGCGACGTGGACCGCGGCCTCGAATGGCTCGGTCGGGCGTTCGAGGAGCGGACCGCCATGGTGCTCTGGGTGCGCCAGGACGACGAGCTGGCGACGCTGCGGGCCGACCCGCGCTACGCCGCGCTCGACCGGCAGCTGCGATTCTGATGTCTGTCTTCCTGCCCCGTCGCCCGCTCGATGCCCGGCTCAAGACCTCCGGGCTCGTCTTGCTCCTTGCCGTCTGCGCAACCGGCAACGTGAGGAGCCAATGCCCCGACGGCACGCCGCCGCCGTGCGGTGCGCGGCCGACGGCCGCGCGCGCTGTCGCCGTCGATCCGGGCCGCGTCGCCGTCCTCCCGTTCCGCGTCACGACGTCCGACACCTTGCTCGGCGAGGGTCTCGCCGAGCTGCTGGCCACCCAGTTCACCGGCGAAGGCAGCCCGCGCGCGGTGGACATGGCGACCGTGCTCAGCGCGTGGCGCCACGCGGGCGGCGGGTTGCGCTCACCGCTGCCGCGCGACCGGGCGATCCGGCTCGCGCGCGAGCTCGGCGCCGGCCTCGTGACGGAGGGCAGCATCGTCGGCCTGGGGTCGCGCGTCACCGTCACGGCGTCGCTGGTCGCGGTGCCCGGCGGCGAAGCCCGCGGCCACGCCGATCTGGTGTCCGGGCCGGCCGACAGCCTCGACCTGATCCTCCAGCGCACGACCACGGCGCTCCTCGCCTCCATGGGCGGGCAGACCACGAGCCCGGGCGTTCGCTTCACCGATCAGCCCGAGGCGATGCGCGCCTATCTCGAGGGCCTGCACGCGTGGCGCCGCGGGCGCCTGGCCGAGGCCGCGGCCGCGTTCGACCGCGCGATCGCCGCCGACTCGTCGTTCGCACAGGCATGGTTCCACCGCTACCTGGCCGCCAGCTGGGGCTTCGACGGTCGCGTATCGTACGCGCCGCGCGCATGGGAGCGCCGCGCGGGCCTGTCCGAGCGCGAGCGTGCCATCCTCGAGGCGCTGCTCGGCCAGCACTACCCGGCTCGGCGCACGGCCGAGGAGAGGTTCGCGGCGCGCCAGCGCCTGCTCGATGCCTACCCCGACTCGCCCGACGCGCTGTATTTCCTCGGCGACTGGTACTTCCACTTCGGCCAGCTCGTGGACCCCTTCCACTATCAGGATCTGGCGCGGACCAATCTCGAGCGCGCGGCCGCCATCGACAGCCAGGCCACCGTCCTCAACCACCTCACGATCCTCGGCATCGGCCTGAGCGACACGGCGCTGATGCGGCGCACCTGGCCGGCCGAGGAGCGTACCGACGATCCGGCCCGCTGGATGATCGGCTGGGCCATCGCGGCATCCACCGGCGACGCGGCGCTGCTTGGGGCGCTGCGTCGGCGGCCCGTCTCTTCCCCGGACGACTTCGAGGCCCTCGTGGGGGCGTTCGCCGCGGCGGTGGCGATCATGCCCGCGCGACTGTTCGACGAGATGTTCGACCGGTGGCTCGCGGCAATGACCGATCCTGGAGCGCGGGCTCTGGTCCAGATGTGGCACGGCTCGGCGCTCGTGCTGCACGGTCGTCCGGGCGCCGCCGAGGGTGTCTGGCGAGCAATGCCGGCGCCGGACTCCTCCGGCGACGAGGCGGAGCTGGAAATGGACCTGCTCGGGAACGGCGCCGGCCTCGACCCGGCCGGTGCGGCACGGCGGCTGGAGGCGGTCCCCGGGTCCGCCTGCCTGGTGCGCGTGTGGCGCGCGGTGCACGGCGACACCACGCCGGTCGACCCGGCCCCGTTCCGCGCGTCCCGGCCCTGGTGCGCGCGAGCCCTCGAGGAGGCGGCCCTGGGTCGCTCGCAGGCGCCCGACGCCGACACGCGGCT
This sequence comes from Gemmatimonadales bacterium, assembly GCA_035623755.1. GTDB lineage: Bacteria > Gemmatimonadota > Gemmatimonadetes > Gemmatimonadales > JACORV01 > Fen-1245. Next base: position 1,478 of record DASPSV010000186.1, on the reverse strand, counting down.
CGAGGCGCTCGACAGCGCCGCACGCTCGTCGGTCAGCACGCTCATTCCCGACTACTACGAGGGAGCGGTCCTCGCCTGGGCCCGCGAGCGCCGCGGCGACGTCCGGCGGGCCGCGCGCGCGATCGAGGCGGTTCCGTATCACGATTTCGTGCTGCGGGAGGAAGGCCGCCTGGCGGCGCTTGCGGGCGACACCACGCTGGCGGTCCGCGCCGACCGGCGGTTCCTCGACCTGACCCTCGATGCCGAGCCCGCTGCGGCCGCGGTGCGCGACAGCGTGCGCGTCGAGCTGGCGCGCCTGGAGCATCGTTGATCCGCCGCGCCCTGTGCCTGTCGTTGCTTGGCGTCCTGACGTCCTGGCGCGCCGCCGCCGGACAGTGCCCCGACGGCACGCCGCCGCCGTGCGGCGGGCGCGCCGCCCGTCCGGCCGCGCCGCCGGCGAACAGCGTGGCCGTGATGTACCTCGACAACGAGTCGCGCGACACCAGCGACGCGTACCTCGCCGACGGCCTCACCGAGGAAATCACCACCAAGCTCGGCCAGATCGGGCGGCTCGCCGTGACGTCCAACACCACGATGCGGCGCTACCGCGGCACCGCGGCGCTCGAGCCCACGGCCCTCGGTCGCGCGCTGCGCGTGGCCCAGCTGGTGAGCGGCAGCGTGCGCCGCGCCGGCCACCGCGTCCGCGTGAACGTGGAGCTGGTGCGCGCCCGGGACGGCGTCCAGCTCTGGGCCGACGCGTACGACCGGACCGACGCGGACCTGCTGGCGATCGAGGAGGACGTGGCACGCGCCGTGGCGGGCGCCATCGCCGGCCGGCTGCTGCCGGCCGAGCAGGCGACGCTGGCCGCGAGGCCGACGCAGAACAGCGAGGCCTACGACCACTTCCTGCGCGGCAATTTCCTGATGGCGCAGCGGTCGCCCGGCGCGGCCCGGCAGGCCGTGGCCGAATACCAGGATGCGATCGTCTTGGACCTCGGCTTCGCCCGCGCCTACGGCCGCCTGGCGGTCGCCTACGCGCTGTTCATCGATTGGGGCTGGCCGTTCCCCGGACTCGGCTCCGACAGCCTGCTCGCGCACGCCGCCGCGGCGGCGGACCATGCGATCGAGCTCGACTCCAGTTCGGCCGACGCGTGGCTCGGACGCGGGTACACCAGCGTCTATCAGCATCCCGCGACGTTCGCCGGCGCCGTGCCGGCGTTCGAGCGCGCGCTCCGACTCGATCCGATGAACGCCGAGGCGCACCATCAGTTCGGCGGCGTCCTGCAGTGCATGGGCCGCGACAGCCAGGCCGTCGAGGAGTTCCGCCGCGCGCTGGCGCTCGACCCCGGACGCCCCATCACGCTCGACAACCTGGCGGTGCTGCGCTACTTCGAGCGGCACTTCGCGGAGGCGCTGCGCCTGGCCGACAGCGGGCTCGCGGTGGACCCGCGCGCCTACTACCTGTACGTGGATCGTGCGAACGTGCGCCTGGCGCTGGG
>DASPSV010000063.1:0-20852 GCA_035623755.1 Gemmatimonadales bacterium | reverse complement strand
CCCCGCGCTTTCCCTGGATGCGCACCGCCCTCCACCTCGGGCAGCTGGCCCGGGGCGGCGCGCGCTGGGAGGTGTATCTCCAGTCCGAGCCGCACCCCGACGTGGGGGCCATCCGTGGTCGCCTGCACTTCGTCTACCGCGACCGCGAGCGCACCACCGCCTGGATCTTCCTCGAGTGGACCACCAAGGAAGTCCTGGACCGGGCCCGGCAATTCTCGGCCGTGGAGCTGTGGAACTTCCTCGAGGGACTCGCCCCGTAGGCGCCACACGTGTCGCAGATTTGCATCACAAAATGCAAATACAAAGCGAGCGATGCGGCCAACTTAGGCCATCTCGTGCGATTTGCACGCTTCTTGCTTGACAGTCTGCACGACCGTAAGTAGCCTTCGCCGTCTTCACCTGCCGAGGATCGCGCCATGCCCGTCGCTGCCACGAAGAACGCTACCAAGCGGACCACCGCCAAGGACACGGCCCCCAGCCCCGCGGACGTCATCCGCCTGGCCAAGGAGACCGGCGTCCAGGTGGTGGACGTCCGCTTCACCGATCTGCCGGGCACCTGGCAGCACTTCTCCATTCCCGTCGGGGAGCTGAAGGAAGACATGTTCGAGGAGGGCCTCGGCTTCGACGGCTCGAGCATCCGCGGCTTCCAGGCCATCAACGAGAGCGACATGCTGCTGATGCCGGATCCGGCGTCCGCGTTCGTGGATCCGTGCTTGAAGGTGCCGACCCTGGTCCTGGTGTGCGACATCAAGGACCCCATCACCGGCGAGCGGTACAGCCGCGACCCGCGCTACGTGGCGCAGAAGGCGGAGCAGTACCTGGTCAAGAGCGGTGTGGCGACCACCTCGTACTGGGGGCCCGAGGCCGAGTTCTACATCTTCAACTCGGTGCGCTTCGACCAGAACGCCCACGAGGGCTACTACCACATCGACTCCAACGAGGGCATCTGGAACTCGGGCCGCGACGGCGGGACGCCGAACCTCGGGAATCGGCCTCGGCACAAGGAGGGCTACTTCCCGGTGCCGCCCGTGGACCAGCTGCAGGACCTGCGCTCGAAGATCATGCTGGCGCTGATCGCGTCCGGCATCAACGTCGAGGTGCACCACCACGAGGTCGGGACGGCCGGGCAGACCGAGATCGACATGCGCTTCGGCGCGCTGGTGCGGATGGCCGACCAGATCATGATGTACAAGTACGTGGTGAAGAACGTCTGCGCCGAGCACGGCTACACGGCGACCTTCATGCCCAAGCCGATGTTCGGCGACAACGGCTCGGGCATGCACGTGCACCAGAGCCTGTGGAAGAACGGGACCAACCTGTTCTGGTCGGAGCGCGGCTACGCCGGGCTGTCCGACATGGCACGCTTCTACATCGGGGGCCTGATCAAGCACGCGCCGGCGCTGCTCGCCTTCGCGGCCCCGACCACCAACTCGTACCGCCGGCTGGTACCGGGCTACGAGGCGCCCATCAACCTGATCTACTCCCAGCGCAACCGCAGCGCGGTGTGCCGGATCCCGATGTACTCCAAGTCGCCGAAGGCGAAGCGGATCGAGTTCCGCGCGCCCGACCCGACGGCGAACCCGTACCTGACGTTCGCCGCGCTGCTGATGGCGGGACTCGACGGCGTCAAGAACCGCATCGAGCCGCCGGCGCCGATCGACAAGGACCTCTACGACCTCGAGATGCACGAGCGCAAGCGGGTGAAGAACACGCCCGGCTCGCTGACCGAGGTGCTCGCGGCGCTCGAGAAGGACAGCGAATTCCTACTGCGCGGCTCCGTATTCACCCAGGACCTGCTCGACACCTGGATCGAGTACAAAACGAAGAAGGAAGTGGAGCCAGTGGCGCTGCGGCCGCATCCGTACGAGTTTTTCCTGTACTACGACGGATGAGCCGGTTCCCGCGCAACATGGAGTGCCAATGACCCCACGAGCGCGCAGGGTGCGCGCGGCGGTGTCAGGCGAGGCGGGCGCGACGGTCGTCGCGCCCGTTTCGTCTCATGCCGTGATGCGACCGTTGCCCATGGCCCTGGACGCCGACTACCGCGCGATGGTGCGGTCGAAGGACATCACCAAGGCCGCCATCCTGGAGGTGTGCGACCGCCTCGGCGTGCGCTTCCTGCGTCTCCAGTTCACCGACATCCTCGGCGTGGTGAAGAACGTCGAGGTGCCGCGCAGCCAGTTCGAGAAGGCGCTCGACGCGCAGATCATGTTCGACGGCTCGTCGATCGAGGGCTTCGTCCGGATCGAGGAATCCGACATGCTCCTGGCGCCGGACCTCTCCACGTTCCGGATCTTCCCCTGGGGCGCCGAGAGCGGGCTGATGGCGCGGCTGATCTGCGACATCCGCAACACCGACGACTCGGACTTCGCCGGCTGCCCGCGGCTGGCCCTCAAGCGTCAGGTGGCCCGGGCCCGCAAGCTCGGCTACACCCTGATGGCCGGCGTCGAGGCCGAGTTCTTCCTGTTCTACAAGGACGCGCACGGCGACCCGACCACCGAGGTGCACGACGTGGCCGGCTACTTCGACGTGGGCCCGGTGGACCGCGGCGAGCAGGCCCGCCAGCTCATCGTGGCGGATCTCGAGGAGATGGGTTTCGAGGTCGAGGCGGCGCACCACGAGGTGGCGCCCGGCCAGCACGAGGTGGACTTCCGCTACGCGGACGCGCTGGCCACGGCCGACGACCTGTCCACGTTCCGGGTGGTGGTGCGCAGCGCGGCCGAGCGCTACGACCTGGTCGCGTCGTTCATGCCCAAGCCGATCTTCGGGCAGAACGGCTCCGGCATGCACACGCACCAGAGCCTGTTCAAAGGCGACACCAACGCGTTCTACGACGCGAAAGGCGAGTGGCAGCTGTCGAAGGTGGCACTCCACTACATCGCGGGCCTGCTCGAGCACGCGCGCGGCTTCTGCGCCGTGACGAACCCGCTGGTGAACAGCTTCAAGCGCCTGGTGCCCGGCTACGAAGCGCCGGTGAACATCGCCTGGAGCATGAAGAACCGCTCGCCGATGATCCGGATCCCGGATCGCCGCGAGTCGGGCACGCGCTGCGAGCTCAGGATGCCCGATCCGTCGGCGAACCCCTACCTCGCGCTCGCCGTGCAGCTGGCGGCAGGCCTGGACGGGATCGAGCGCAAGCTCGCGCCGCCGGACCCGGTGAACAAGAACATCTTCACCATGACGTACCGGGAGCTCCGCCACCACCGGATCGACGATCTGCCCCGCGACCTGCACGAGGCGCTGGACTGCCTCGAGAAGGACCCGGTGATCCTGGGCGCCCTCGGCGAGCACATCGCCGGACGCTACGTCGAGGCGAAGCGGTCCGAGTGGGCCGAGTACATCTCGCAGGTCAGCGAGTGGGAGATCAGGAAATACCTGGGGCAATACTGAAAGGCGTGAGCGGTGAGGGGTGAGAGGTGAGACGTTCAGGTGAGAAGTGAGAAGCCGAAGTGAGAAGTGAGAAGGTCATTACCGGCGCCGGGGCCCCGAGTCCCGGCGCCGTGCTGCTGGACCTGGACGGGACGCTGTACACCGATGCCGGTGCGCTGCCCGGCGCGGTGGAGGCGCTGGCCGCGCTGCGGCGCCGCGGCGTCCCGTTCCGCTACGTGACCAACACGACCCGGCGCTCGCGCCGGCGGCTGGCGGAACGCCTGCGGAGCTACGGCTTCGACGCCCGCCCGGACGAGATCGTGTCGGCACCGATGGCGTGCGTGGCGCTGCTCACCGCGCGCGGCGTGAGGCGCGTCGCCGCCTTCGTGGCGGAGGACACGCTGGAGGACTTCGCGGCCTTCGACCTGGCCGACGCCCGGCCCGAGGTCGTCGTCGTCGGCGACCTGGGCGACTCGTGGGATTTCGCGACGCTGAACCGCGCCTTCCTGCAGCTGCTGGCCGGCGCGTCGCTGGTCGCGCTCCAGCGGGACCGGTACTGGCTGCGGGGCGACGGGCTGGCGCTCGACGCCGGCCCGTTCGTCGCCGCCCTGGAGTACGCGACCGGCCAGACCGCGGAGACGGTCGGGAAGCCGTCGGGCGCGTTCTACGCCGCGGCCCTGGCCACGCTGCCGGCGCCGGTGGCCGCCGAGCGGCGCCGCGTCGTGATGGTCGGCGACGACCTGTGGGGCGACGTGGAGGGCGCGCAGCGCGCCGGGCTCACGGCCTGGATGGTGCGCACCGGCAAGTTCCGCCCCGACGTGGTGGCCGCGAGCGGCATCACCCCCGACCGGATCCTCGACTCCGTGGCGGAGCTCCCCGGCCTGATCTAGGGCAGCGTCATCCCCAGGTTCTTGACCAGGAACGCCCACTGGTCCGCCACCAGCTCGATCTGCTTCGACACCGGCATGCCGCCGCCGTGGCCGGCGCGCGTCTCGACCCGGATCAGGACCGGTGCGGGCCCGGCCTGCGCGGCCTGCAGCGTCGCCGCGTACTTGAAGGAGTGGCCGGGGACCACGCGGTCATCGTGGTCCGCGGTGGTGACCAGGGTGGCGGGATAGGCGATCCCGGACCGGATGTTGTGGAGCGGCGAGTAGGCGTAGAGGTACGGGAACTGGCCGGCGCTGTCCGACGAGCCGTACTCCGTGACCCACGCCCACCCGATGGTGAACCTCTGGAAGCGGAGCATGTCCATCACGCCCACGCCGGGCAGCGTGGCGCCGAACAGGTCGGGCCGCTCGTTCTCGACCGCGCCCACGAGGAGCCCGCCGTTGGACGCGCCCTCGATCGCGAGCCGCGCCGGCCGCGTCCATCCCTCGCGCACCAGATACTCCGCCGCCGCGATGAAATCGTCGAACACGTTCTGCTTGCGCTCGTGCATCCCCGCCTGGTGCCACTCCTCGCCGTACTCGCCGCCGCCGCGGAGGTTGGCGAGCGCGACGACGCCCCCCATCTCGAGCCACACCGCGTTCGCCACCGAGAAGGACGGCAGGTTGCTGATGTCGAACCCGCCGTAGGCGGTCAGCAGCACCGGGTTGGCGCTGTCCCGGACGAGGCCACGGCGGTGGGTGAGGAACATCGGCACCCGCGTGCCGTCGCGGCTGCGGTAGAAGACCTGCTCCGTCTCGTAGGCGCCCGGATCGAAGTCGAGGTGTGGCGCCTTCCAGACCGCGCCGGCGCCGGTCGCGACGTCGTAGCGGAAGACCGTGGTCGGGAAGAGGAACGACGTGAACGCGTAGAACATCTCGGGACGATCGGCCCGGCCGCTCACCGCGCCCACCGTGCCCAGCCCGGGCAGGGCGATCTCGCCCACACTCCGCCCGTCGGCGTCGAAGACGGCGAGGCGGCCGTGGGCGTCCTGGAGGTACCGGGCGACGAAGCGTCCGCCCACCAGCGTCACGCCGTCGAGCACCTGGTCGGTCTGCGGGATGACGACGGTCCAGTCGGCGGGCGCGGGATGGCGGGTGTCGATCGCGATCAGCCGCCCGCGGGGCGCGTCGAGGTTGGTGGTGAAGTAGAAGACCGGGCCGCGGTTGCCGACGAAGCCGTAGCTGGCGTCGAAGCCGTCGAGCAGTCGGACCACGCGGCCGCCGAGGCGCGGCCGGCGTCGATTCCCCATGTCGAGGTAGTAGACCCGGTTGCGCGAATCGGTGCCCAGCGACACGTGGATGACGAGGTAGCGCCCGTCCTCCGTGACGCTGCCGCCGAAGCCCCAGTCGGGCTGGTCCGGCCGCTCGTAGACCAGCCGGTCGGCCGACTGCGGCGTGCCGAGCCGGTGATAGTAGAGCTTCTGGTTCTTGACCACGGCCTGGAGCACGTTGCCCGCCGGGGTCGGATAGCGGCTGTAGAAGAACCCCGCGTCGTCGTGGGTCCACGAGAGGCCCGAGAACTTGACCCACCGGAGCCGGTCCGGCAGGTCGCGGCCCGTGGCGATGCGGCGGACGTGCAGCTCGTTCCAGTCGGAGCCGGCCGCCGCGGTGCCGTAGCCGAAGTAGCGCCCGTCATCGGAGACGTCCCACGTGGTGAGCGCGACGGTGCCGTCGCTCGAGAGGGTGTTCGGGTCGATCAGCAGCCGGGGCTGGGCGTCGAGCGAGCGCTGCCAGTAGTAGACCGACTGGTTCTGGAGACCGTCGTTCCGGCTGAAGACGTAGGTGCCGCCTTCCCGCCACGGCACGCCGTACCGCTCGTAGTTCCACAACCGCGCGAGGCGCTCGCGGATGTGCGCGCGCTCGGGGATGCTCTCCAGGTAGGCGAAGGTGACGCAGTTCTCCGCCGCGACCCACGCCTTCGTGTCGGCGGCGTCGGTGTTCTCGAGCCAGCGGTACGGATCGCGGACGGCCGTGCCGAAGTAGGTGTCCACCTGGCTGTCGGCGCGGGCCACCGGCCGGGTGCAGCCCGGCGTCTGGGCGCGGGCCGCGGAGGTGACGAGCGCGGCCAGGCCGGCGAGGGCGAAGAGCGTACGCATGGGAGGCCTCCTGGACGCCCTCAATCTACAAGGCCGCCGGCCGCGCGCCCTCGTGCGCCAGCAGCCATTCCTTGATCCGCACGCCGCCGCCGTACCCGCCGAGCGAGCCGTCGGCGCGCACCACCCGGTGGCAGGGCACCACGATGGCGACCGGGTTCACGTGCAGCGCGTTGCCGGCGGCGCGGGAGGCGCGGGCCGAGCCGGCGCGCGACGCGATCTCGCTGTAGGTGGCGACCCGGCCGGGAAGGATCCGGGCCGTCGCGGCGAGCACGCGCCGCTGGAACGGCGGCAGGCCCGCCAGGTCCACGGGCAGGTCGAACTCGAGGCGCTTGCCGGAGAAGTAGCGGTCCAGCGCGCGACGCACGTCGTCCAGCGTTTCGCTGCGCAGCACCGGCGCGTCGCCGTTCTCCTCCAGCAGGCGGCGCAGGAACTCGTCCTCGTCGCGGACGTAGCTCAGGCGCCGCAGCCCACGCTCGCCGCGGGCGAGGCCAAGCACGCCGACCGGCGTGTCGTCCATCATCGCGTAGCGGAGCGGCTCGCTCCGGCGCCCGGTCAGCGCGCCGAAGGCGCCCAGCACGATGCCCTCGACGGCGCGGCGCTCAAGTTCGACGGGTTCGGTGATCATCGTGGCTGCACTCCCAGGCGGAGCTTCCGCGTCGCCTGATAGACGTTGGCGCGCGCGGCGGCGGCGGTGCCGCCGATCCGCGACGCGATGGCCTCGTAGTCCAGCTCGTCCACCAGCCGCAGCGTGAGCGCGAGCCGCTGCCGCTCGGGCAGGCGCGCGACGTGCGCCCACAGCGCCGCGCGCTCGGCCTCCCCGGGCGGCCCACCGTCGGCCTCGGGGTCGGTGGCCGTCGCGAACTCGGCCGCGTGCCGCCGCAGCGCGGCGCGCTCGCGACCCAGCGAGCGGAGGTGGTTGAGCGAGGTGTTGGTGGCGATCCGGTACAGCCAGGCGCGCACGTTCGCGCCCGCCGGCAGCCGCGCCAGGGCGCCGTGCGCGCGGATCAAGGTGTCCTGGAGGAGATCCTGCGACGCGTCGTCGTCGCGGACCATGCGCCGGATGTGCCGGGCCAGCTCCTCGCCGTGCTTCGCGAGCAGCATCGCGATGTGTTCCGCGGCGCGGGCGGACGTCGGAAGAGGCGTCATGACTCGGCAGCTAGGACACCGCCGCCGGCGGCGCGTGAAACCGCCCTGGCGGGCCGGGCCGCCGGCGGGCGGCCGGTCGCCCCGGGCGCGGCTTGTCCGAGTGCGATTGTCGGAGAATCGCGGCGCGGGAGCCGGACCGCCCTTGCCTCGGATGGCGGCACGCCGTACTCTGCGGTACGCGCGCTAGCCGACGCGCGTACGTCCGGTCCGCAGGGTTGCGGCCGAGCGTGGCTGGCGCGGCGAGCCAGGATTTCCCACCGCAAGACGTTCCTGGCTGCGCGCCTTTCATCGCGATGCCTGTCGCGCAGGCAGTATCGTGATGAACGAGCCCCCGGGGAGCGATCCCCGGGGGCTTCGTTCATGGAGGCCACGCGGGCCGGTGCACGGGCCACGGGCGCCTACTGGTGGCAGGGGGCGCGTGGATCCTGGCGCGGACCGTTCACCACCGGCCGGTGGTCGAGACCGGCGACCGCGAGCACCACGTCGCGTACCAGCGCCGTCACCCGGGCCAGCTGTTCGTAGTCGATGTATGCGGCCTCGTCGGTGACCTGGTGGTAGTCGAGGTGCTCGCCGGTCGAGAACGACGCCGACGGGATGCCGAAACGCGCATAGCTGTAGTGATCCGCACGGCAGTAGTACTGCAGCGGGTGATCCGGCGCGTCGTACTCGTAGTTGATGCGGAACGGCACCGGCTCGTGCGCCGCCACGCTGTCGATCAGCTCGCCGAACTCCGTGGAGAGGCGGCGGCTGCCCACCAGCTCGAGGTATCCCGGCCCGCCGCGCGGCAGGTCGGCGGCGCCGCCCCGGCCCACCATGTCCATGTCGATCTCCGCGACGATCGAGTCGCGCGGGACGGTCGGGTGATCCGTGAACCAGCGCGAGCCGAGGAGCCCGGGTTCCTCGGCGGCGTGCGAGACGAACAGGACGGAGCGGCGGGGACGCGGGCCGGCGGCGAGGACCCGGGCCAGCTCGACGAGGGCGACCGTGCCGGAGCCGTCGTCGTCGGCGCCGTTGTAGACCGAGTCGAGCCGCGGAGGGTGCGCCGCGCGCAGGCTGTCCCGCAGCGCGGCGATGCGGGCCGCTTCCTCGGGGCTGGCGTCGCGCGGCGGCGAGTCCGCGCCCATCGGCCGCAGCACCCGGTTCGTGGCCCGCACCGAGTCGTGGTCCACCGGCGGCCGCGCGAGGCCGAGGTGGTCGTGGTGGGCGGACACCGCGACGTACGTGTGGCGGAGCGCGGTGTCGCCGCCCACGAGCACGGCGACGACGGTGCGCGCGGGCTGCGGCAGGGGCCGCCGCGCGAACGCCACGGCGCCGCGGAACGTGGGCCCCACCTGGCCGGGCAGGGCGCTGGCGAACGGCACGCCGAGCAGGGCGCTGGCCGCCCCGGAGGTGAGCAGCAGCGAGCCGCGGACGACGGAGAAGATCAAGGTGTCCGTCGTGACGCGACCCTCGTTCAGCGCGAGCTGGCCCGTGGCTTCGGGCGTCAGCTGCTCGAGGCCGGCGACGGCGAAGCCGGCGGCGCGGGCGAAGCGCGGGCTGCGCCGCAGCGCCACCACGGCGCGGAACGTGGCTCGCGGGTTGCCGCCGGGCAGGGGCCGGAACACCAGCAGCTTGCCGGCGCTGCGCTCGGCCGCGGGCCAGCCCGTGGTGTCGTCGACGGAGCCGGCGAACAGAGCGGCACTGCTGTCGGTCCGCCACGTCATCTGGACGCCCAGCGGCATCACGTCGCGACCCGCCGCGAGGCGGGTCCCGTTCACCGCGAGGCCGGACGCGGTGTCGAGCGCGATGCGCCAGAACGGGATCGTCTGGAAGAAGCTGCCGCCCTCGCCCGCGGGCGCGAGGCCGTAGCGCGCGAAGGCCGCGGCGACCCAGTCGGCCGCCTGCGCATCGCCGGGGCTGCCGGTGTCGCGGCCGCCCATGGAGTCGTCGGCGACGGCGTACAGGTGCGCGCGCAGGGTGTCGGCGCTCACGGGCACCGGGCCGCGCTGCGCCGCGGCGCCGGTCGGCGCCGCCAGCGCGCCGAGGGTCAGCCACCCCAGGATCGTCCGCAGGTTCGCACGCATCGGTCGCTCCGGCGCTAGGCGTCGTCGCTGACGAGGCCGGAGCGCAGCGCCAGCCGCGTGAGCCCGGCGATGGTCTTGATGCCCACCTTCCGCATCAGGCTGTCGCGGTGCGTCTCGACGGTCCGCACGCTGATGCCGAGCGCCTGGGCCGTCTCCTTGTTCGTGGCGCCCTCGGCGATGTACCGCAGGACTTCGCGCTCGCGTGGCGAGAGCCGCTCGAGCGCGTTCTGCACCTCCTCGCCCTCGAGCTTGCGGCGCAGGAGCTCGGAGAGCTGCTGCGAGACCGCGGGGCTGTAGTACGAGCTTCCGGCGCAGACCTGGCGCACCGCCTGCACCAGCTCGCCGGACGCCGCGTCCTTCACCAGGTAGCCGTGCGCGCCGGCGCGCACGCTCTCCATCAGGTACTCGGGCTGCAGGTGCATGGAGAGGATCAGGATGCGGACCTCGGGGGCGCGCGCCCGGATCTGCCGCGCGGCCTCCAGCCCGCCGCCCTTGGGCATCGTGATGTCGAGCACGGCGACGTCCGGGTGCCGCGCCACGGTCTCCTGCACCGCCGCCTCGCCGTCGCCGACCTCGGCGACGACGAGCATGTCCCCGGCGGCGCTCAGGATGCGGCGCACGCCGTCGCGGACCAGCGTGTGATCGTCGGCCAGCAGGACGGTGATCTTCTCAGCCATCGTTCGCTCCCACTGGCAGGCGGGCCTCCAGGCGCACGCCGTGCCCGGGGGCGCTGGTCACGGCGAACCGCCCGCCCGCGCCCACGACGCGCTCGCGCATGCCGGCCAGGCCGGCGTGGCCCGCCTCGGGGCCGCCGGCGGCCGGGGCCTGGAACCCGCGGCCGTCGTCCTGGACCACCAGCAGCAGCTCGCCGTTCTGGGGGGCGAGACTCGCGTCCACGCGCGACGCGGCGGCGTGCCGCGCCACGTTGGTCAGCGCCTCCTGGAACACGCGGTACAGCGCCACCTCCACCTCCGGGGCCAGGCGTGCCGGCAGCCGGCCGGCGCTGACGTTCACCGCGACGCCGGTCCGCCCGGCGAAGTCCTCGGCGAGCGCGCGGATGGCCGGCACGAGGCCGAGGTCGTCGAGGACGGCCGGCCGGAGTCCGCGGGCCGTGGCGCGGATCGACTCGAGCGCCCGCCCGGCCAGCTGGCGCGCCCGCTCAACGGCGTCGTTGCTGATACCCGCCCCGGCGAGGGAGCGCTCCAGCTCGCCCAGCTCGAGCTTGATCGCGGTCAGGACCTGCCCCGTCTCGTCGTGCAGCTCGCGGGCGATGCGGCCGCGCTCGACCTCCGCGGCCCTGAGCAGCGACGCGGACGCGCGCGCCAGCTCGCGGCTGCGCGTCTCGAGGGCGGCGTAGAGGTCCGCGTGCTGCAGCGCGGCGCCGATCTGCTGGCCGAGCGCCCGCAGGAACTCGCGGTCCATCGAGGCGAACGGGTCGCGCGCGCGGGCCACGATGACGAAGGTGCCCGCCGCGCGCTCGCCGGTGAAGACGGGAAGGAACGCGGCGTAGGGATGCGGCGCGAGGCGCGGGTCGGCGCCGGCCGCGCGGGGCCAGTAGTGCTCCACGCGCGGCGCGCCCTCCCGCGGCGCGGCCAGCAGCGGCTCGGCGTCGGCGTTCCCCGGCCCGGCGGTCGCGAGAGCCGTCTCCCCCCAGTGCGCGCAGGCGCCCGAGCCGCCGCGGAAGCCGAGCGTGCCCGCGTCGTCCTCGCGGTACAGCGCGCAGCCGATGACCGGCGGCAGCGCGAGCGGGCGTTCCAGGACGGCGGCGACCACCTCCGCGGGCCGGAGGCTGCGCTGCAGGTCGCCCGAGAGCGTCGAGAGCGCCGCCATGCCGCGGTGCTGGTCCTCCAGCACCAGCAGCAGCATCCCCCCGCCGACGGCCAGCTCGAACAGCAGGTCGAGGTAGTAGCCGTACGGCACCCACGCACCCCGCGCGCGGAGCATCGTGTAGTCGAGGTGGTGCGCGCCCCACAGCAGGAACGCGACGGCCAGCACGGCGGCGCCCTTCGACGCGGCCCGGCGCCAGTACTGCAGAAACACCACCCCGGTGCCGAGGGTCGCGAGGCTCAGGAACACCACCGCCGGCAGCGCCGCCCACAGGAAGTTCTGGATGCGGTAGATGGCGACGTAGGACCACAGCACCGGCACCGCGAACAGCAGGTAGTAGCGGTGGTCCCAGGACAGCTGCCGGGCGAACACCAGCGCCGCCCACAGCAGCAGCAGCGTCGTCCAGCCGGTCGCCACCTGGTGCCAGAACAGCCAGATCGGGTTCCGGGTCGTCAGGTACACGGCGATGATCACCAGCCGCAGCGCGTACACGCTCCACGCCCCGCCCCAGATGCCGAAGTAGCGCTTCCGGTAGGTCAGGAACAGCGCCAGGAACAGGCCGGCGATGCCCAGCGTGACGCTGGCCTGGAACACCACCAGCGAGCGCTCCAGCAGCAGGTCCGGCGCGTTCACGACGTGGCGAGCATGGCGCGGGCGACGTGGTCGGCGATGGCCATGATGGTGATCATCGGGTTCACGCCGCTCGAGGTCGGGAAGGCTCCGCCGTCGGCGACGTAGAGGCCCCGCACCCCGTGCACCTCGCCCGTCTCGCCGGCGACGGAGCGCCGCGGGTCCCGGCCGAGGGCCGCGCTGCCCATCTGGTGGAAGGAGATGTACGACATGCGGCAGCGCCGGTACCCGCGGGCGTCGCAGCCGGCGACGAACCGCTCGAGCCAGCCGGGCTCGCCGGGCCGGACCCGCACCGGCGGCGTGTGCAGCGTGAACAGCTCCGTGGCCCCGGCGGCCGCGAGCACCCGGGCGGCGCCCTTGAGTCCTTCGCGGACGTGGCCGGCATCATAGCGCGACAGCTCGTAGTGAACCCGCGCGCGGCCGTGGCGGCTCACCGCGACGCGGCCCGCGTCGCGGTCGCGGAGCAGGACGCCCACGATGCTGAGGTTGCCCAGGCGCCCCACGTCCTCCTTGAACTGGCGCGGGCTCGCCCATCCGAAGCCGCTCGCCGGCAGCGCGAAGTGGACCGGCGCGGTCTCGAGCTTCACGCCGTAGCCGTCGTCCTGGTCCGCGAGCTGGTCGGAGTACCGGGTCTGAAGCCCGCCGGTCCACGGCTCCACGCGCTGCGGGAAGATCCCGGCCACGGCGGTCGCGGGATGCAGGCGCAGGCCGCGGCCGACCGCGTCGCCCCCGACGCCCGATCGCGCGAGGAGCGCCGGCGTGTTGACCGCGCCGCAGGCCGCGACCACCGCGCCCGCCCGCACCGTGAGCGCGTGCGCGGCGCCGTCCGGTCCCTGCACGGCGGCGACGACGCCCGTCGCGCGGCCGCGCTCGAACGTGACCCGCTCCACCTCGCAGCCCGCCACCAGCCGCGCGCCGGCGTGCGCGGCGTCCGCGAGGTAGGTCCGGGCCGTCGAGTTCTTGGCCCCGTGCCGGCACCCGTAGGTGCAGTAGCCGCACTCGAGGCCTTCCTTGCAGTCGGTGACGTTGCGGGGGATGGTGTCCACGTGCCAGCCGAGCGCCCGGCAGCCCTGCTCCAGCAGCGCGTCACGGGCGCCCGGCGTGGTCCAGCGCGTGCCCACGTCGAGCCGCGCATTGACCCGTCCGAGCGACGCCTCGAAGGCGGGGCCGGCGAACAGCGACAGCCCGCTGAGCGCGTCCCACTCGGCGCGGACGCTCGCCGGCGGCGGGAAGCTCGTGGTGTAGTTGATCACCGTCCCGCCACCCAGGCAGCTGCCGGCGAGGACCGGCATCGAGCCGCTCTGGGTCATCAGCAGCGCGCCGTCGAGGTACAGCGCGCCGAGCATGTCGCCCTCGACCTGGGTCAGGTCGCGCGAGCCGGGGTTGGGGCCCTTCTCCAGCACGACGACGCTGCGACCGGCCTGGGCCAGGATGCCCGCCGCCACCCCGCCCCCCGCGCCCGAGCCGACCACCACGACGTCGCAGTCGAGGGTGGTGTCGCGATCGACGGCCAGCACGGGCAGCGGCTCGACGCTCGTGGCGGGCGCCGGGAGCGGGCCGGGGTAGCCGGCGGCGCGCCAGGCGGGATGCCCGCCGCCCTCGAGCGGCCAACAGTAGTACGCGACGTGCGCCAGGCGCTTGAGCGCCTGGAAGCCGGCCCGGCGCAGGGGCACGCCGGACATCGCCCAGCCGCGCAGCGTCGCCTCCCGAGCCTCGCCGTCCATCGCCGGCAGCGACGCGAACCGCCCGCCGAAGACGAGGTTGGCGACCGGCGAGCCGAGCGCGGCGAGCAGCATGCCCAGGCGCGCGCGGTCGAGCGGATCGCGCAGCGAGGCGATCAGGCGCTCCACGCGCTCGGCGGTGCCGGCGAGGCGCGCGCCCGTGGCGAAGAACCCGGCCGGGTCGTCGTCCCGGCGGATCTCCGGGAGCAGCGTCTCGCACACCGCGGCGAGCACCTCGCGCCGGGCAGCGGACAGTCCTTCGGCCACCGATCCATCCCGTTGAGGGAACGCTCAACTTACGTTACGGGGAACCCCGCTGCGAGGTGTTCCGGATGGCGCGCCGCGATCCTCGAACCCGGTTGTTGCTCCAGATCCTCGACGAGGCGTTCACGGCGCGGGGCTGGCAGGGCGCGACCTTGAGCGGCGCGTTGCGGGGGCTCTCGGTGCGCCAGGCGCTGTGGCGTCCGGGGCCGGGGCGACACAACATCTGGGAGCTGGTGCTGCACGCCGCGTACTGGAAGCACGTCGTGCGGCAGCGCGTGGAGGGAGCGGGCCGGACGCCGTTCCCGCGCGGCCCGCGGAACTACCCCGACCTGCCGGTGCGGCGCGACGCCGCGGCGTGGCGGGCGGACGTCGCGCTGCTCAAGCAGGAACACGCCGCGATGACGCGGACGGTGCGCGGACTCAAGCCGGGACGCCTCGACGCGCCGGTGCGCCGGTCACCCTGGACGGTCGGGGAGCAGATCTTCGGCGTCGCGGCCCACGACCTGTATCACACCGGCCAGATCCAGCTCCTCAAGGCGCTGCAGCGCGGCCGCTAGCGCCGCCGCTCAGCGCGACTGGCTGATCGTGATCTTGAAGCCGTCCGGATCGGCGATGGCGAAGTCGCGCTCGCCCCAGGGCTCGGTCTGCGGCTCGTGGAGCAGCGTGCCCCCGCGCGCCTTGATGTCGGCGGCCAGCGTCTCGACGTCCTGCGCGGTCGAGCAGTAGAGCCGGAACCCCTCGCCCTTCTGGCGGTCGCGGCCCTTCCGCCAGTCGTCCTGGCCAAGGTAGAAGTCGACCTTGCCGGCCCGCAGCGTGGCGCCCATCAGCTTGCCCTCGCGCTCCCAGCGGTCCACCACGACGCATCCGAGCACGTCGCGGTACCAGGCGACGCTCCGGTCGATGTCGTTCACGGTGTAGCCGGCGCTCGAGCTGCGCAGGCGCAGGGTCTCGGGCTGGCGGCGCGCCCGCGTCGCGCGTGCCCGCGTCGCCGAGCTCCCGACGCGCTTGCCGCGCTTGGCGCGCTTGGTCGGCTTGCGCGGGCTCTTCCTCTTGGTCGGCATGTCGCCCCTCCGCGGTGCGTTCCAGGTTCCAAGCCTATCGGTTCGCCCCCGCTCCCGCCAGCCGGGGCGGCGGTGTATCACTTCTCACGCGTCACGACTCCATCCCTCTTCGCGGAGATCCACATGCCCACGCGCAAGGCGTCGGCCGTCTGGGAAGGCGGCCTGAGGACCGGCAAGGGAAGCTACAAGACGGCCAGCGGACTGGTCGGCGGCAACTACGGGTTCGGCTCGCGCTTCGAGGAGGTTCCGGGCTCGAATCCCGAGGAGCTGCTCGCGGCCGCCCACGCGGCCTGCCTCAGCATGGCCCTGTCCGGCGGGCTGGAGCGCGCCGGCAAGCCGGCGACGCGCATCGCGACCGAGGCGGCGTGCACCGTGGAGAAGGTCGGCGAGGGCTTCAAGATCACGCGGATGCGGCTGGTGGTGCGCGGGACGGTGCCCGGCCTCGACCAGGCGGGCTTCGCCGCCGCGGCGGAGGCGGCCAAGAACGGCTGCCCGGTGTCCGGCGCGCTCAAGGGGAACGTGACCTTCGAGCTGGACGCGAAGCTGGAGTAGTCCCGCCGCAACTGGCAGACCCTCCGTCCCGCCCGTATACTCGGCGGCGGGCGATCACCGCCCGTGCTCCGCGCGTCCGGCGGGACTCCCCGGCCGCGCGCGGGGCGGGCGGCCGGCGACGGGCGATGTACCTCCGGGAGACAGCGGCGATGGCCTCCGGCAACTTCCACATCGGCATCATGGGCAACCTCTTCTCGGGGAAGACGACGCTCATGAACGCCCTGGCGGCCGACCCGTACCGCTCCGAGCTCGAGGCGCTGCTCGGCACGGCGGAGACGCACGCGTTCTCCGAGCGCGTCGAGCCGGGGTCGCTCACCGACCAGTGCCTGGCGCTGTTCTACCGGGACCGGGTGGCCAACATCTTCCCGACCGAGACGGCGTTCCTGTTCATGCGCGCGCAGCAGCAGCGGGAGATCCGCCACCTGATGACGCGCGATGCCCGCAACGGCGTGCTGATCCTCGAGGACCGTCCGTTCATCGACGGTCCCGAGGTGTTCGTGCAGCGGATGATCGACTCGGGCGAGATGCCGCCGGCCCACGCCCGGCTGTACCGCACGCTGCTCTACCAGACGCTGCAGAACGAGCGCATCCGGCTGCCGGATCTCACCGTGTACCTGCGGGTCCCGCCCGACCTGCTGGAGCGGCGGCGCCTGGAGGACGCGGAGGCCGGCGACCCCTACGCGCGCACGATCACGGCGGAATACCTGCGCCAGATCCACGAGTCGTACGAGCGGCTGGCGCTGAACTGGCGGGCGACCCTGCGGAACTACCAGGAGTACGCCGTCGTGCCGCCGGACGCCGACCTGGTGACGCTGCCGGCGGAGATCGACATGCACGAGCACCCCGACTACGTGCACGTGGCCGCGGGCACGATCCGCGAGAAGGTGCGGAGCATGATCGACGCCCGGAGGCAGAGCGCGTGACCGGGGCCGGCCGCGTCCTGGCAGTGGGCGAGCCGCCGCCGATTCCCCGCCATCAGATCGCGAACCGGCTCACCAACGTCGAGCGGCGGCTGCTGACCTACCTGGCCCGCCGCCAGACGCTCGTGACCTGTGTCGGCAACATCGGCGCGGGCAAGAGCTCGCTGGTGAAGCTGCTCGCCTACAGCACCGGGATGAACGCGTTGTTCGAGCTGCCCGACGAGGGATACGAGGACCACGTCGCGCAGAACCCGTCGCTGTTCCCGTTGCTCGCCACGGCGAAGAATTCCGCGAAGCGGACGCTCGGCCGCTACTACGGCGCGATCAACGAGTTCATCGAGTGCCAGGCCACCGCCAGCGCGGCCAGCCCCGCGTGGGAGGCCGCCAAGCGCAACCTGGAGAACGCAGCGCTCGACATCCAGCACGCGTACCTCGACCTCCGTAAGATGCAGCTCGAGGCCGTGCCGCACCTCTCGGCTTCGACCTGCATCGACGGCTCGCCGCTCGCCGACCGCTACGCGTTCTGCGAAGTGCTGCACCGCGACATGGACGTGCCGTACCTGACGGCGGACTCGCTCGCGGTGATCGACGCGCGGCTCGAGAGCGAGTTCCGGCCGCTGGTGCGGCCCGGGCTGGTCATCCTGCTCCGCAGCCCCGTGGAGTACCTGCTGCGCAACATCCGGGAGCGTCGGCGCGACGAGGAGAAGACCCACGCCGACGAGATCCCCGAGGGCCTGATGCGGCTGGTGCGGGCGCTGAACCCGCGCTACGAGGCGCTGGTCGCCAACCTCCAGGCCGGCGACTGGTACGCCGGGCCGGTGCTGGTGATCGACGTGTCGAAGATCGACTTCGTCTCCAACGTCCGCCACCTGATCGCGGTGTACGAGGGCATCGAAACGCTCCTCGTGCCGAAGGAATTCCGGGTCTAGGCCGACATCGTCGGCGCCCCGTCGTTCGGGTTGAGAAACGCCGTCCGGGCGGCGAACTTCCACCCCCACGGCGCCGTAGCCAAGTGGTAAGGCAGAGGTCTGCAAAACCTCTATACGGCGGTTCGAATCCGCCCGGCGCCTCTTCCCTCCGATGCCAACGTCACGGCCTCCTCAGCCGCCCCGGGCCGGGGCCCCGCGCGAACGCACCGACGTGCTGCGCGCGAAGGCCGAGGCGCTGCGCGCGCTGCACCACGCCGACCGGCCGCTGGTCCTGGCCAACGTCTGGGACGCCGCGAGCGCGCGGCTGTTCGAGTCGGTGGGCTACCGGGCCATCGCCACGTCCAGTGCCGGCGTGGCCTACGCCTGGGGCTACCCGGACGGCGAGCTCATCGGGCGCCGCCAGATGCTCGAGGCCGTGCGGCGGATCGCCGCGGCGGTCTCCGTACCCGTCACCGCGGACCTCGAAGCCGGTTACGGCGCCGACGCGAAGGCGGTCAGCAAGACGGTGCGGGATCTCGTGGCCGCCGGCGCGGTCGGGTTCAACCTCGAGGACGCCCGCGGCGGGACGCTGCTCGGCCTTCCGGAGCAGGCCGCGCGGGTCCGGGCGGCGCGTGCGACCGCCGGAAGGCTCGGCGTGCCGGTCGTCATCAACGCCCGGACCGACGTGTTCCACGGCGTCGAGCCGTCGCCGTCGCACCTGGCCGACGCCGTCGCCCGCGGCAACGCGTACCTCGACGCGGGGGCGGACGCGGTCTTCGTTCCGTTCGTGCGGGATGCCGAGACGATCGGCGCGCTGACGCGGGGCATCCGCGGCCCGGTCAACATCCTGCTCGTCCCCGGTGCGCCGTCCGTCGCCGAGCTGTGGGCGCTCGGCGTGCGGCGCGTCAGCGTGGGTTCGGGCCTCGCCCGGGCCGCCTACGGCGTGGCGCGGCGCGCGGCGCTGGAGCTGCGCGAGCGCGGAACGGCCGACCTAGTCGAGCAGTGGGGCGTATCGTACGACGAGATGCAGCGGCTGCTTTCGGTCGCGAACCCGGCCACAGCCAAGAAGGCCTCCGGCGCCGCGGGCGGCGGGCGGGGACACAAGCTGTAGGCGTCGGGGGGGGGCCGGTCTCGTCGTCGCGGGGCCCGCCGGCACGGCGGGCCCCGCTGCGCTCACGGATTGGTCGGGCGGATGTCCAGTTCCGAGACCGTGGCGCGCTCGTTCAGCTCGAGCGTCTCGAGCACGACGGCGGCGACGTCGGCCGCGGTGAGGATGCGGTCACGGTTCGGCCGGCCCGGCAAGGCGCCGTCGCCGAAGGCGGTGTCGACCGAGCCGGGGCACACCGCGATCACGCGCACGTCGCGCTTGCGCACCTCCATCAGCAGCGACTTCGAGAAGCCCAGCACGCCGTGCTTGGAGGCGGAGTACGCAGCGCCGTTGGCGAGCGCGTTGCGGCCGGCCAGGGAGGCGATGTTCACCACCGTGCCGTGCCCGTGCGCCAGCATCGAAGGCAGGAACGCCCGCGTCACGAGGAACATCCCCCGCAGGTTGGTCGCCATCGTCTCGTCCCACTGCTCGACCGTCATCTCGGTGACCGGAACGAAGCGCGCGATGCCGGCGTTGTTGATCACGATGGTGGGGGCACCCATCTCGCGCTGCACGCGGGCCGCGAACGCCGTGACGTCGGACTCGACCCGCACGTCGCACGGCGCACCGAACGCCTTGCCGCCGGCCGCGCGGAGATCGGACGCGAAGCGCTCGACGGCGATCGCATCGCGGGCACAGACCGCCACCGCGGCGCCGCGGTCGGCCAGGCCCTGGGCCAGCGCCTTGCCGATGCCGCGCGTGGCGCCCGTCACGACCGCCAGCTCGAACGACCAGTTCATCCGGCGGAGTATGCGGCCCGGAGGGCCGGCCCGCTACGCCAGCACGCCGGGGAAGCGATCGGCCGTGAGGGCGTAGCCGGGGAAGATCACGTCCAGCTGCGCGATGCCCAGGTGGCGCGCCGCCACCTCGCCGAACAGGTCGCGGAAGTCGGTGGTCACGGCGAGATCGCGCCCTTCGTAGCGCTGCTCGGGCGCGAGCCCGGGCCACGGGCCCAGCACCCGCCCTCCGCGAACCGGCCCGCCGAGGACGAACATCGCCGTGGCGTGGCCGTGGTCGGTGCCAGCGTCGCCGTTCTCGTGGATCGTGCGTCCGAACTCCGACATGGTGAGCACCACGACGTCCGCCATGCGCTCGCCGAGGTCGCGGGCGAAGGCGGCGAGCGCCTGCCCGAAGTCGTCGAGCCGCGCCGCGAGCTGGCCGTTCGCCCCGTTGCCCTGGTTCACGTGGGTGTCCCAGCCGCCGACGTCCACGAACAGGATCTCGGCGCCGAGGTCCGCTTTGACCAGCTGCGCGACCTGGAGCAGGGCGCGCCCGAGCGGGCCGAGTGGGTAGGCCACGCCGTCGGCCGGGCGGTACTGCGAGGGATTCGCCGCGCGGAGCTGGCGGATGGCCTCGAAGCTCTCGGCGGCCGTGTTGGCGACGATGCCGGTCTCGGTGCCGGACCACAGCGCCTCGAAGGCCGCCGTCAGGCGATCGCGCGCCGGCTCCGGCGCGCGGATGCCGAACGCCTGCAGGTCACCGATGGCGAGGGCGGGCGCCGAACCCTGGAGGGCGCGCGGCAGCTGCGGCCCCATGGCCACGCCCCGGAACGGCGTGTCCCGGTGCTCCAGGTCGTGCGCCAGGCAGCGGTTGAGCCACCCGTCGCGCGTCGCGCGGTCGCCCGGCGTGCCGGTCTCCATGAAGTCTTGGGCGTCGAAGTGCGAGCGGCTGGGGTCGGGCGAGCCCACCGCGTCGACGATGGCGAGCTGGCCGGCGTCCCACAGCGGCTTGAGGGCCGCGAGCCTGGGGTGCAGGCCGAAGCGGCCGTCGAGGTCGAGCGCCGCGTCGGGCGCGCTGCCGGGACGGGGCACCACGATGCGGCGCCGCTCGCGGTAGTACCAGTCGTCGGCGTAGGGCACGACCATCGAAAGCCCGTCCACCGCGCCCCGCTGGAAGAGGCACACCAGGGTCTTCGATCCCGGGCTGCGCGCCGGAACGCGCTGCGCGTATGCCGTCCGCCCGAGGAACAGGGGGTCGAAGCCCAGGCTCACCAGCGACAGGGCGCCGGCCTTGACGAACACGCGGCGAGAGAGGTCGTGGCTCATGGGTCACCTACTGGCGCTGGAAGTCCGGACTGCCGAGCGCCAGCCCCACGGCCATGGCCCGGGCGTTGACGGCGTTGGGCATGTCCCCGATCTGCTGGCGGATCACCTGGAGCGTGTGCTCGGTGCCCTGGTTGCCGAGCACGGTCGCGTTGACATTCCGCACCAGCTGGTCGTAGT
>DASPSV010000021.1:0-5275 GCA_035623755.1 Gemmatimonadales bacterium | reverse complement strand
ACCTTCCGCAGCGCGGCCTCGACCTTCGCCTTGAGATCGCCGTCCGTCACGCCGTCAGACCGCCTCGACGGTGCGGACTTCCGGCACCGCCACCTTCAGGCGCGCCTCGATCCCCTGCTTCAACGTCGCCCGCGACATCGGGCAGCCCACGCAGTGTCCCATCAGCCGCAGCGTCACCAGCCCATCGCTCTCGTTGAAGTCCACGAACTCCACGTCGCCGCCGTCCATCTGGATGGCCGGGCGTACCGTCCCGAGCACTTCCTCGATCTTCTCCACCGTGGTCGCCACTGCCGGCTCCCTATTTGCGACCACTCCGGTCGCAAATTAGTTGGGCGTTTGGAAGAGGGTCAAGAAACCCGCCCGTTGGAGAGCAAGCGGCGTGCCGCCGCGAGCACCTGGCGCTGGACCTCGTCGAGCGTGCCGGCGATGGACGCGCCCGAGGCCTTGGCGTGGCCGCCGCCGCCGAACGGCTGCGCGAACGCGGCGACGTCGACGTCGCCGACCGAGCGGAAGGAGACCTTGATCCTGCCGCTCGACAGGGTGCGGAACAGCAGCGCCATCCGGGTGCCCTGGACGGAGCGCGCGAGCTCGACCAGGCCGTCGAGGTCGTCGGCGCTCACCCCGTGGCGCTCGAGCGCGCCCGCGGGCACCGTGATCCACGACAGCCCGATCTCCGGCTCGACCACGAGCGTCTCGAGCACTTCGGCCGTGAGCCTCAGGCGCCCGACGGGCGCCGTGGCGTAGACCTGCTCGTAGATGCGCTCGGGGTCCACGCCGCACTCGAGGAGCGAGGCGGCCACGCGCAGCGTGCGCGGCGACGTATTGGCGAACCGGAAGCCGCCGGTGTCGGTCAGGAGCCCCACGTAGATGGCGCGCGCCGCCTCGACCGACAGCGTCCAGCCCGCGACCTCCGCGAGGTCGAAGACCAGCTCGGCGGTGGCGGAGGCCGCCGGGTCCACGAAGCGCGGACCGTCCGGGAGCGTGCCGGGCGAGAGGTGGTGGTCCACGCACGCCGTCACCAGGCCGCGGGCGTGGATCGTCTCGGCGAGGTGCCCGAGCCGGCCGAGGTCGGAGATGTCGAGCACCAGGAAGAGGTCGGCGTCCCGCAGCGCGTTCACCGCGTGCTCGGTCTTGTCGTGCCGTTTCACCGGGTCGATCAGGAAGGCGTACCGCGACGGGATCGGCGTGGGGTTGGCGATCCGGACGTCCTTGCCCAGCGCCGCGAGCAGGTGCACGAGCGCCACCTCGCTCCCGACGCCGTCGCCGTCCGAGTTGACGTGCGTCGTCATCACGATCCGGCGGGCCGCGAGGAGGGCGTCGGCCACGGCGCGCGCCCCCTTCTTCCGGCCGGCGGGCACGCTCTCGAGCTTCGGCTTCGGGGCCATGGGCGCGTGCACGCTACAGGACCGGCCCGCCGCGGGCAAGGCCCGCGCACGCGCCGCGAACGCGAACGGCCGGCCCCGCGAGGAGCCGGCCGCGGCGTCGCGCCGACGGGGCGCGTTATTTCTGCGGCGACGCCCCCGTCGCCAGCTGCCGCTGCAGCACGCTGTGGCGCCGGCTGTAGCCGAAGTAGATCGTGAAGCCGATCAGCAGCCACACGATCAGCCGCAGCCACGTGTCCTCGGGCAGCGTCAGCATCAGCCCGAAGCAGCAGATCACGCCCATGATCGGCACGAACGGCACCCACGGCGTGCGGAAGGGCCGGTCGAGGTCCGGCCGCGTCCGCCGCAGCACCATCACGCCGAGCGAGACCAGCACGAACGCCAGCAGGGTGCCGATGTTCACCAGCTGCCCCAGCAGCTGCAGCGGCAGCAGGCCCGTGGCCGCCGCGACCGCGATGCCGGTGAAGATCGTCGAGAGGTAGGGCGTCCGGAAC
Organism: Gemmatimonadales bacterium; assembly: GCA_035623755.1. GTDB lineage: Bacteria > Gemmatimonadota > Gemmatimonadetes > Gemmatimonadales > JACORV01 > Fen-1245. Next base: position 3,399 of record DASPSV010000021.1, on the reverse strand, counting down.
TTCGGGTGCACCGCCGCCGCCCACTTCCCCAGCAGGCCGTCACGCGACATCGAGAAGAACACCCGTGACTGGCCCAGCAGCATCACCAGGATCACCGAGCCGAGGCCGAGCACCGCGCCGACGTCCACCAGCACCCGGAGGATCTCCGGCGCGCCGATCCGCTGCATCGCCAGCGCCATCGGCGCCGCGACGTTCAGGTCCTTGTACGACACCATCCCGACCAGCACCGCCGACACGATCACGTACAGCAGCGTGCAGATCGCCAGCGAGCCCAGGATGCCGATCGGCATGTCGCGCTGCGGGTTCTTGGCCTCCTGCGCCGCGGTCGAGACCGCGTCGAAGCCGATGTAGGCGAAGAACACCAGGCCGGCGCCGCGCAGCACGCCCGACCACCCGTAGGTGCCCCACTCGCCCGCGTTCGGGGCGATGAACGGCTTGAGGTTGGCGGGGTGGAAGTGCGCCAGGCCGACGAAGAAGACGATGACGATGATCGTGACCTTCAGGATCACGATGAAGTTGTTGACCGTCGCCGATTCCTTGATGCCGATGACCAGCACCGTGGACATGATCGCCACGATCAGGATGGCCGGCGCGTTGATGAGCGCCCCCGTGGCGTTGAAGCCCGCGTGCACGCAGCCCGCGAGGCCCGAGGCCACGTTGGCCGCCGTGCAGTACTGGGTGGGCGAGTTCGAGAGCCACGCGGGGAACGTGATGCCGAAGTCGTTCAGCAGGCTGACGAAGTGTCCCGACCAGCCCACGCCCACCGTGGCCGCACCGGCGGCGTACTCGAGCACCAGGTCCCAGCCGATGATCCACGCCACCAGCTCGCCCATCGTGGCGTACGAGTAGGTGTACGCGCTGCCCGCGACCGGCACCGCGGAGGCCATCTCGGCGTAGCACAGCCCGGCGAAGGCGCACGCGATGCCCACGATGACCATCGAGACCGGCACGGCCGGTCCGGCGTACAGCGCGGCCGCCTGTCCCGTCAGCACGAAGATGCCCGCGCCGATGATGGCGCCGATGCCCAGCGTGACCAGGTTGAGCGGACCCAGCGCGCGCCGCAGCGTGTGCCCGCCGCCCTCCCCGTCCGCCTCGGCGCGCAGCGCGGTGATGGACTTGGTGGCCCAGAGGTTCATCGGCCCGACCTTTGGCTGGAGACGAGGGGCGGCGCAACGCGCCGGACCCGGGGTGGAAGCGGGCTAGACTACTGGAAAGCGGCGGGTGGTGTCAAGCGCGCCGCCGCCCGGACCGGCCGGCCGGCGCGCGCCCTCACGGGCTGTAGTTCGGTGCCTCGCGCGTGATGGAGACGTCGTGGGGATGCGATTCCCGCAGGCCCGCCGCGGTGATCCGCACCAGCTCCGTCTTGGTCTGCAGGTCGCGGATCGTGGCCACCCCGCAGTAGCCCATCCCGCTGCGGAGGCCGCCCACCAGCTGGAACACCACGTCCGCCACCGGCCCCTTGTAGGGCACCCGGCCCTCGATTCCCTCGGGCACCAGCTTGGTGGCCGACATCTCGCCTTCCTGGAAGTACCGGTCGGCCGAGCCCTCCTGCATCGCCGCGAGGCTCCCCATCCCGCGGATCGTCTTGAACCGCCGCCCCTCGTAGAGCAGCGACTCGCCGGGGCTCTCCTCGGTGCCGGCGAACACGGCGCCCATCATCACGCTGTCGGCGCCCGCCGCCAGCGCCTTCACGGCGTCGCCCGAGTACTTCACGCCGCCGTCCGCGATCACCGGCACGCCGGAGGCCCCCGCGACCGCGTCGCGGATGGCCGTCACCTGCGGCACGCCCACGCCCGTCACCACGCGCGTGGTGCAGATCGAGCCCGGGCCCACGCCGACCTTCACCGCGTCCACGCCGCGCTCGACCAGCGCGCAGGCGCCGTCCCGGGTGGCGACGTTGCCGCCCACCAGCTGCGCGTCGGGCAGCGCCTGCCGCAGCTCGGCAACCGCCTGAAGCACGCCCTCGCTGTGGCCGTGCGCCGAATCCACCACCAGCACGTCGCAGCCCGCGTCGAGCAGGGCGTGGGCGCGGGACACCGCGTCCTTGGTCGCGCCGAGCGCCGCGGCCACGCGGAGCCGGCCGAGGTGGTCCTTGTTGGCGAAGGGGTAGTCGCGCCGCTTGAAGATGTCCTTGACGGTGATGAGCCCCTTGAGCTTCCCGTCGGGCCCGACCACCGGGAGCTTCTCGATCTTGTGGCGCCCCAGGATGCGAGTCGCCTCCTCGAGGGTCGTGCCCACCGGCGCCGTCACCAGGTCCTTGCTCGTCATCACTTCGCGGATCGGCCGCTCGGGGTTGTTCTCGAACTGGAGGTCGCGGTTGGTGATGATGCCGACCAGCCGGCGCTCCGTGTCCACGATCGGCACGCCGGAGATCTTGAACCGCGCCATCAGGTGCAGCGCCTCGCGGATCGGGCGGTCCGGCGGCAGGGTGATCGGATCGATGATCATCCCGCTCTCCGACCGCTTGACCCGGTCCACCTCGGCCGCCTGCCGGTCGATCGGCAGGTTCTTGTGAATCACGCCGATGCCGCCCAGCCGCGCCATCGCGATGGCCATCTCCGCCTCGGTCACGGTGTCCATCGCGGCCGAGACGAACGGCAGGTTCAGCGGGATGGTGCGGGTGAGGCGGGTGGACACGTCCACCTGCCGGGGATGCACCGTCGAATGGCCGGGAACGAGGAGGACGTCGTCGAAGGCGAGACCGTCGAGCGGACGGATACGGCTTTCCATGGCGGAAGATACCGGGCGGTTCCCGGCGAAATCAAGCAGTCGGCGCGCCCCCTGCGGGCGGCGTCTTGCCGGGCGCCGGCTCGGAGCCGGCCTTGGGCCCCGGCGGCGTCCGCTGGCCCGTCACCTCGTCCACCACCGCCTTGCCGGCGGCCGCGATGCCGCCCACCACCCGGCCCGCCGCGGCCATCGTGTCCATCGTGCTCTTGATGGCCGTCGCCGACACGCGGCCCGCGCGGAGCGTGTCCTCCACGGTCTCGGCCAGCCGCTGCAGCGCCGAGGGCGACTCGGGCGTCCGGGTCGCGTACTTGGATTCCAGGAACTCGATGTAGTCCAGCACCTGGTAGACCCGCTCCTCCGGCAGCGTCTCCAGCTTCCGCTCGATGCGCTTCCTCAGGAACTCGTTCACGGGACCACGTCCATCAGCTCGAGGATCGGGTTGGCCAGGTAGGTGGAGCGGCCGCTCTTCACGCGCGCCACGATCGTGACGCTGTCCAGCGGCTGCAGCCGCGCGACCTCGGCCAGCTTGTCCGGAGGCACCGTCACGTACACGAAGGCGTACTCGGGCGCCGGTCCCCGCGCCAGGATGTACGGCTGCCCCGGCTGGAAGTCGGGCCGCAGCTCGTCCGCGGTCTGCAGCGCGATGAACTGGATGGTCCACCGCAGCACCTT
>DASPSV010000229.1:0-6777 GCA_035623755.1 Gemmatimonadales bacterium | reverse complement strand
ATGCAGACGGCCATTACATGCTTAGAAGTCTATCCGGCGGGGCCGGAAGTGGCCAATAGTCTGGCTAAAAGTCAAAAACGAATGACGTAAGTCCTTGTAAAATAAGGACTTCTCATGCGGGCGTAATTCAGTGGTAGAATGCCAGCTTCCCAAGCTGGACGTCGCCGGTTCGAATCCGGTCGCCCGCTCCTCGCAAGTCGAAAAGCTCCAGGGGTTTCCACCATCCGGGCCGGGGCCGCCAACCCCGGCCCGGCGTCTATTCCGGTGTCGCGCGCCGATCGGACCGGTAGATTGTGACCGCGGCCTCGGGGAAGGCCAGCCGACGGGCCCCGGCCGGAAGGTCGTGCGCAGGGTCGTGCTCCACCGCGAAGACGCGGGCGAAGGGGCAGCGGTGCCACGCCTCGACCACTCGATCGAGGATCTTCGAGCCGTACGGCGGATCGGCGAAGGCGACGTCGTAGCCGTCCGCCCCGAGCGCTTCGGCGAACGCCACCGCGTCGCGTTTGAAGATGCGCGTCTCCTGCCTGAGTCCGAGGGCCGCGACGTTGGCCTTGAGTGCGTGCAGGCTCGACGGCCGGAACTCGACGAAATCCGCGCTGCGCGCGCCGCGGGAGAGAGCCTCGAGCCCCAGCGCCCCCGTGCCCGCGAACAGGTCGAGCACGCGTGCCCCGCTGATCTCTGCGGCCAGCGCCTCGAGCAGGTCCGCACGCACGGCTTCGGCGGTCGGCCGCACACGGAAGTCGTCGGGCGAGACGAGGTCGCGGCCCCGGAACCGGCCGCCCACGATCCTCACGTCAGCGGGCTCCGTTGTTGGACGAGCCGAGGTTGCCGGCAGCTGCGCACTGCCACGGGGACTTCCGATCCCTAACTAGAGAATTCCCTGACGCCCGCGCAAGGGACTCCGCCATGCTGATCGTCCTCGCCGCAATCGTCGCCGTCGTCGCCCTGCGGTTCCTCCTGCGGGCCGGCACGCCCCGCATCCCCGATCCCCGCAGCGACGGCTCCGGCGGCGCCGAACTCGGCCTACCACACTGCTTTAGGTCCTGAGCAGAATCTATTGTGGTTTAACGCGTTACGCTGTATGATCTCTGCTGCATGTTACGCGTTGCCGCAGTCGCTCCGGCGTCCCTCGGGGACCAGCTCGGCCTCAGGCCAGGCGACGAGCTGCTCGCCGTCGACGGGCGCGAGCTGGTGGACTTCCTCGACTGGGAGTTCCTGACCGCCGAGGAGGCCTTCCTCCTCCACGCGCGGACGGCCGCGGGCGAGGAGATCGAGTACGACGTCGAGCGGCCGGAGGGCCTGGCGCTCGGCGTCGCCCTGGAGCCGCCCAAGATCCGCCGCTGCAACAACCGCTGCGACTTCTGCTTCGTGGACGGCAACCCCGAGGGCGCCCGGAAGCCCCTGTTCATCCGCGACGACGACTACCGGCTCAGCTTCCGCTACGGCAACTTCGCGACGCTCTCGAACCTCAAGGACAAGGACGTCCGGCGGATCCTCGAGTACCGCCTGTCGCCGCTCTACGTGTCGGTGCACGCCACCGACCCCGAGGTCCGCCGCCGCGTGCTCCGCAACCCGAAGGCGCCGGAGATCGTCCCGCAGCTCCGCGCGTTCGCCGCGGGCGGGATCCGGTTCCACACCCAGGTCGTGCTGGTGCCCGGCCTCAACGACGGCCCGGTGCTCGAGCGCACGCTGTCGGACCTGTGGGCCCTCGGCGCCCCGGTCCTGAGCGTGTCGCTCGTGCCGGTGGCGCTCACGGCGTACTCGAAGCTCGACCTGGTGCGCGCGCCGGACCGGCAGGAGTCGCGGCGGGCCCTGGAGACGGTGCGGCACTGGTCGGCGCGCGCGAGGTCCGAGCGCGGGGCAGGATGGGTCTACGGCTCCGACGAGCTGTACATGCGCGCCGGCGAGCCGTTCCCGCCCGCCGGGGACTACGACGGGTTCGAGCAGGTCGAGAACGGCGTCGGGGCGGTGCGCTGGCTGGAGAGCCTGATCGAGAGCGAGGCGCACGCGCTGCCCGACATGTCGGACCGGCGGGTCCTGGTGCTGACCGGCACGGCCATGGGGCCGCTGATGCCGACCGTGCTGGAGGCCCTCGCCCGCGCGACCGGCGGCCGCTTCGAGTGCGCCGCGGTGGAGAACTCCTTCTTCGGCCCATCCGTGACGACGGCCGGACTGCTGGCCGGCGCCGACCTCGAGGCCGCGCTGGCGTCGCGGACCGGCTTCGACATGGCCCTGCTGCCCGCCGAGGCCGTGAACGACGACGGCCTGTTCGTGGACGACGTCTCGCTGGCCGCGCTGGCCGCGGCGGCGCCCGTGCCCGTCGCGCTCTCCTACCACTTCACCGACGCGCTGGGCGTCGAGGCCGCGGCGTGAACCCCACCGTCGCCCTGATCGGCCGGCCGAACGTGGGCAAGTCCACGCTGTTCAACCGCATCGCGGGCGGGCGCGCGGCGATCGTGGACGAGCGTCCCGGCTCGACCCGGGACCGCCACTTCGCCAAGGCGGAGTGGAACGGCCGCGCCTTCTGGCTGGTGGACACCGGCGGCTTCCTGCCCACGAGCGACGAGCCGATGGACGCCGCGATCCGGCAGCAGGTCGAGATGGCCGTGGCCGCCGCGGACGTGGTGCTGCTCCTGGTGGACGTGGACGTCGGGCCGGCCCCGGCGGACCAGGAGATCGCCGAGTACCTGCGGGGCCGGGGCACGCCGGTGATCCTGGTGGCGAACAAGGCCGACGCGCTCGCGCGCGAGACGCGCCACCTCGCCTTCTACGAGCTGGGCCTGGGCGATCCCGTGGCGGTCTCGGCCGCCACCGGCAAGGGCGTGGGCGACCTGCTGGACGTGGTGGTCGCGGCGCTGCCCGAGGGCGGGGTGCCGGAGCCGGAGGAGGCGATCGCCGTCGCCGTCGTGGGGCGCCCCAACGTCGGGAAGTCGAGCCTGGTGAACCGGCTGCTCGGACAGGAGCGGCACATCGTCGCGGCCGAGCCCGGAACGACGCGCGACGCCATCGACAGCCCGCTCGTCTTCGAGGGCCGCGCGCTGACGTTCATCGACACCGCGGGCCTCAGGCGCCGCGGGAAGATCGACGAGGCGGTCGAGTTCTACGCGCTGCTCCGCACCCAGCGCGCGATCGAGCGCGCCGACGTGTGCGTCATCGTGGTGGACGCGGCCGACGGCCTGCACACCCAGGACCTCAAGGTGGCGGCGCAGGCCTGGGAGGCGGGCACCGGCCTGGTGGTGGCGGTCAACAAGTGGGACCTGGTCGTGAAGGAGACGAACACCGCCGAGGAGGGACGCAAGCGCGCCGTGGAGCGCGCGCCGTTCCTGGCCGACGTCCCATTCCTCTACCTGTCGGCGCTCACCGGGCAGCGCGCCCAGAAGGTGCTGGACACCGTGATCGAGGTGGCCGACGCCCGGAAGGGTCGCGTGCAGACGGCGGAAGTGAACCGCGCGATCCGCGAGATCGTGGCGGAGCGGCAGCCGCCGCAGGTGGGCGGCTCCGAGGTGAAGCTGCTCTACGGCTCGCAGATCGGCGAGGCGCCGCCGACGTTCGCGATCGTCGCCTCGCATCCGGACGGGATCCCGGATTCCTACCGCCGCTTCGTGGTCAACGGGCTGCGGGCCCGTTTCGGGTTCCAGGGCACGGCCATCCGGCTGCGCTTCACGCGCCGCCGCCGGGCCTCGGCGGCATGACCGCGCTCACCTGGGTCCACTTCGCGCTGCTGGTGCCGGCGTACCTGCTCGGCGCCGTGCCCACGTCGTTCCTGGTGGCGCGCTGGGCCCGGGGCGTGGACCTGCGCCAGGTCGGCAGCAAGAACCTCGGCGCCACGAACCTGTTCCGCCTGCTCGGCTGGAAGGCCGCGATCCCGGTGGCCGCGTTCGACGTCGCCAAGGGCGCCGCGCCGGTCCTGACGTGCCTGGCCCTGGTGCCCGAGCCGGCGTGGTGGGGGCTCGTCGTGGGCGCCGCCGCCGTCCTGGGCCACGTGTTCTCGCCGTTCGTGAGCTTCCGGGGCGGGAAGGGCGTCGCGACCGCGGCCGGGGTGTTCCTCGCCTACCTCCCGGGCGCGCTCGGGGCCGCCGCCGTCGTCTGGATCGGGCTCGTGGCCGCCACGGGCTACGTGTCGCTCGGCTCGGTCACCGCCGCGGTCGCGTTCCCGTTCCTGGTGCGGCTGCTCTACCCGAGCCGCCTCACCGCGTTCTGGGTCACCGGCTGCCTGGCGGTGTTCGTGATCTTCAACCACCGCGCCAACATCCGCCGGCTGCTCAGGGGCACCGAGGCGCGGTTCCGGCGGGGGCGGCCGGCGACGCCGTGACCAGGATCGCGGTGCTCGGCGCGGGGAGCTGGGGCACGACCCTGGCGAACCTGCTGTGCGCGAAGGGCGACGAGGTCAACCTGTGGGCCTACGAGCCCGAGGTCGCCGACGAGGTCAACCGGCGCCACCGCAACGACCTGTTCCTGCCCGACGCACCGCTCGCACCCTCGCTCGCCGCGACCACCGACGTCCTGGCCGCCGTGCGCGGCGCCTCGGTCGTGATCTCCGCCGCGCCCTCGCACGCGGTGCGGCGCGTGATGGGCGCGGCGGCGCCGGGCATTCCGGCGGGGACGCTGGTGATCGGCGCGTCGAAGGGCCTCGAGCCCGTCACGCACCGGCGGATGACGGAGGTGCTGGCCGAGGTGCTCGCCCCCGGCGTGCCCGTGGCGGCGTTGTCGGGCCCGACGTTCGCGCGCGAGGTGTACGAGCGCGAGCCGACGGCGGCCGTCGTCGCGTCGGCCGACGCCGCCACCGCGCGGCAGGCGCAGGCCGCGCTGGGCGTGCCGCACCTGCGGCTGTACACCAACGACGACGTGATCGGCGTCGAGCTCGCGGGCGCGCTCAAGAACGTGGTCGCCATCGCGGCGGGCATCCTGGACGGCCTGGGCATGGGCCACAACACGCGGGCCGCGCTGATCACGCGCGGCCTGGCGGAGATCACGCGGCTCGGCGTCGCCCTGGGGGCGCGGCCGGCCACCTTCGCCGGCCTCGCGGGCATGGGCGACCTGCTGCTGACGTCCACCGGGCCGCTGTCGCGCAACCGGAGCCTGGGCGTCGAGGTCGGGCGGGGCCGGACGCTGGACGACGTCCGCGCCCGGCGCCTGTCGGTGGCGGAGGGCGTCGAGACCGCGCGCGCCGCGGTGGAGCTGGCGATCCAGGTGGGCGTGGAGCTGCCCATCGCCCGCGAGGTCGTGTGCGTGCTGTTCGAGGGCAAGCCGGCGCGGCAGGCCATCGGACAGCTGATGGAGCGCTCGGTGAAGAGCGAGACGTGGAGCTGACCGTGGCGGACCCGGTACAGGAGTTCTTCTCGATCGGCGAGGTCTGCAGCCTGACGGACCTCAAGCCGCACGTCCTGCGGTACTGGGAGAGCCAGTTCCGGTTCCTCAACCCCGCCAAGAACCGCTCCGGCAACCGGGTCTACCAGCGGCGCGAGATCGAGCTGATCATGCTGGTGAAGCACCTGCTGTACACCGAGAAGTACACCATCGAGGGCGCGCGGCAGCGCATCGAGCAGTTCCGCCGCACCGGCGAGCTGAAGCCGGAGGCCCGGCAGGCGCTCGCCTTCGAGACGGTGAAGGACCTCAGGTCCGAGCTGGAGCGCATCCTCAAGATCCTCGACGGCGACCGGGCGCAGAGCCGTGAGTGAGGGTCGGGCAGGGGGGGCCACCGCGCCCGCCCACCCGGCGCCCACCGTCGTGATTCCCGCCTTCCGCGCCGCCGCCACGCTCGGCGACGTGGTGGAGCGGGTGCGGCGCCAGGTGCCGGGGGCGCTCGTCCTGGTGGTGGACGACGGCTCGGGCGACGGCACCGCCGACGCCGCGGCGGCGGCGGGCGCGACGGTGCTGCGGCACGAGGCGAACCTGGGCAAGGGCCGGGCGCTCGCCACGGGGCTCGCGGCCGCGGTCCGCTCCGGCGCCGCGACCGTGGTGACGCTCGACGCCGACGGCCAGCACCCGCCGGAGGCGATTCCCGGACTGCTGGCGCCGATCGTGGCCGGGGCCGCCGACCTGGTCGTGGGCGCCCGGCCCCGGCGGGGCGCCATGCCGCTGGGCCGGCGCTGCAGCAACTGGCTCTCGAGCACGCTGCTCTCGCGCGCGGTGGGCTTCGCGGTCCCCGACTCGCAGTCCGGCTTCCGGGCGATGCGGCGCGAAGTGGCCGAGGCCGTGCGCCCGGCCGGCGGCCGCTACGAGTACGAGACCGAGTTCCTGTTCCTCGCCGCGCGGCGCGGGTTCCGCATCGCCGCAGTCGCCGCGCCCACGGTGTACGAGGGCGCAGCCAGCCACTTCCGCTACGGCGCCGACACGCTGGCGCTCGCGGCGGTCTTCCTGCGCCACTGGCGGCCCGTGCTGCTGGGCCCCGATTCCGGTCCCCGATGAGAATCCTCTGCACCAACGACGACGGCCTGCATTCGCTCGGCCTCGAGGTCCTGATCGACGTGTGCTCCGCCATCGCCCCGGTGGCCTGCGTCGCGCCGGACCGGGAGCAGAGCGCGACCAGCCACTCGCTGACGCTCCACCGGCCGCTCCGGCCCATCGCACGGGGGCCGGACCGCTGGCAGGTGGACGGCACGCCCACCGACTGCGTAGTGCTCGCGCTGGGGGCGCTGCTCGCGCCGGTGCCCGACTTCGTGGTGGCAGGCATCAACCACGGCCCCAACATGGGCGAGGACGTGCTCTACTCCGGCACCGTGGCCGCGGCCATGGAGGGGCTGATCCTGGGCGTGCCCGGCGTGGCGGTGTCGTTCG